>SKMO01000003.1 GCA_007121025.1 Bacillota bacterium
CGCAACACGGTGCTGGCGTCGGCGACGAGTTTCGGTTTTGCCTTTTTGCTGACCTGGTCTCTTCAGACCGTGGGGCGGATCCCCGGTCTGGTGGAAGGCGTGGTCTTACTGATTCCCAATCTGATCCGGGGGGGTGGTCTGTTTTGAAACGAAGTATGAAACGGGTGGGGGCCCTCTGCCTGACAGTCCTGCTGGTGCTGTTTTCTCTGGCACCGGTTTTCGGAAACAATGGACTTGAACTGGAAATGTCGACCCGCCCGCTGGAACAGGTGATTGCCCAAAGCGGCTCCTGGCACACGACCACCTGGAGCGATGATGAACTTGTCCGTCTGGTGGTTGGTTACACGGGGAATCCCGAAGAGGAAGGGTCTTCCGGAGAGATACCACAATTTGAGCTGGGGGGCATGACCGGAATCACCGGTCTGTACCTTCCAGCCAGACCGTCCCTGCAGACAGCACCGTCGTTGACCTTCCGGGGATCGGACGGACGGTCTTATGGCCCCTTCCGGATGGAGATCCGGTGGCAGGTGGAGCAGCCGGACAATCCGGAGATGCCCTTTGGTTTGTCCAGCCAGGAAGAAGACGGCCAGAAAATCTGTTTCTGGACACCGGTGACCCCTTTGGCTCTGGACACCGGACTCTATACGATCGAACTGTCCGACCCGTCTGTCTGGATGCGCCCGGCTTCCGCTGGCGGCAAAAGCCCGTATCTGGTGAAAGGGGTCAATCAGGAGGGCATGGAACAGCGGTTGATGCAGAATCTGGGAATGAATCCTGACGATTTTTCCACAGGCAATCCTGATGACGCTGATGCCGATGACGGCAGTGACAACGGAAACTCTCCTGTGGACAGACAGTTGGCGGTCTTTACGGTCCGGGAGGAAAGTGTTCTCCTGGAGATCATTTTCAATACATTTAATGAGGGGTTTGGAGCCGAACCGGGAGCCATTGCCCTTCTGGATGACGAGTTGGAGATTCTGGAGATTTTTGAAACCTGGGGGGAGCCGCTGGCCGGTGTGGAAAACGGCACCTGGGTTGCTGAACCGGAAGTCATCCTTCCGCCGGGTACCTACCGGATTGGGGTCAGTGACCCCGATGTACTGGTCTACCGGGAGGACGGGACGCCGGAATTTGAAGTGCTGCTGGCCCCCCTGGGTCTGCAAACCCGGACAGATTTCACCGGGACGTACCGGATCGACTTGAAAAGTTTTATCCTGTCCACCCGGATGGGAATGGAGGACGGAACACGATCAACCTTTTCCCTGGACGATTTTGAACTGGTGGTCCTGGACAAAGGGGATTCCGTTGAGTTGATTGGCCGGTACGAAGGTGTCCCCTACTCCCTGGGACTGCCGGTGGTGGATGGTTCAGCCACGCACCTGGTGGCTGAACTGGACTTTGAGGCTGATTACACCAATGTGGCCGGTGTCAATGCAAAGATCACGGCAGGCGGCTTCGTGGTTTTCCAGGACCGGGGAGAAAGGCCTCCAACGATTGAGCTGGTGCAGGGTTCGGCTGTCTACGAACGGTCGGAAAGCAGCCACCAGGGGGCAGACTACAACACCTACCGGGTGGACTCCCGGGGCCGGATGGTCTCGCCGGATCTTCCGGTATTCGTTCTTGCGGCCATGGGAAGCCGGCCGGGAGCCGGTCCGTTTCCCGGTCCGGGATCCCCGGTCCAGGCGGCCACCGGGCTGTTGTTTCCGCCGCTGGTGGGCCTGGCGGTGAGCCTTTTGCAGGACACCATTAAGCCAAAGCCCAAGCCTTCGGAGGGAATCCTGAAATACACGTACCAGTATTTCAGGAAGAAATTCCCCAACGCCACCAAACACCAGATCGCCATGATGATCTATGCGGTTTCGGTGCCCGATCCGGACTCCCGGTTCAAACTCAGTGATCCGAAGAAAACGGACAAACCGGACCCGGCAGAAGGACCAAAGCCCATTGATGATTATGGGGACGGTCCGGAAGATGCAGCTTCGGATCCCTGGGAACGGGACGATCCGGAAGCCGGAACCGGCCGCTCCGATGGTGGGGATCTCCCTGAAGGGACAGAGGGAAGACCGGGGCCGGACGAACAGTACACCGGAAAACCGGATTCCAGCGGGCCGGAGGAACCGGACACCCGTGAGTTTATGACCGGAGCGGACGGACGCAAGGAATGGTTCACCAAGGATCCTGAAACCGGACAGTGGCATCACATTCATGATCATAACCGGGTCATTGATCCGGATTCGGATGCCTACCGCAATGCCGTTTCAGATGAACAGCGCCAGCGTTACGAGGACACCATGGCCAAACACCGTCATGACAATGTGTCTGGAGACACGGTGACCGACCGGGAAAACCGGCGGGTGTTTGACCAGATCCGCCAGGATGAAGAGCATCAGTCCCGGATTAACCGGCTGCTGCACAAACACAGATTCTCCAATGAAGACGATCTGTGGTCGTTCCTGGACCAGCAAAATGAGCATTATCAGGCGCAAAGTGCCCGGATGCAGAGTTATGCAAACACCATGGGAAAACTAGAAAGAACGGCCGAGTGGACTGTGATAGGTGCCGATGTGGCGATCGATGGCCTGGCCAATCTGACCGCACCGCTGGGCGGGCGTTATATCCGGGCCGGTTACCAGGTGATCCGGGATGTGGGAGGCAACGTGGCTGAAGGCGGCTTCACGGTGCAGGCCGTCGGAAGCGGTCTGATTTCCAGCGGATCGAGCATCCTGGTGAACAGCGTGGACAGTGGGGCCCTGAAAAAGCCTTTTGGCAATGTGCTTAACAGCAACATGAGCAAGCAGGCTGCCGGCTATGCCCAGAAAACCGTCAAGACCGGGATTAAGCTCGGGGGAAAAGTGACCGCCGATGCGCTGAAAAATGCCCGGGATGAAAGCGGGAACTTCAGTTTTGCCCATGGCTTAGAGGCAGGCAAAAAGAGTGCAGGAAAGGCGGTTCGCGGCCTGATTGTGGATGAGGTGGCCGGACAGATCACCAACCGGATCGGTGGTGCGGATTACGGAGACTACACCACCCAGATGAAATCCGGCGGCATGACCCGGCTGACCCGTTATGATTCTGCGACAAGTCAGCTGATCAGCGGCCGGACGGTGACCAATCAGGTGGCAGACAAGTTTGTGCGGAACAAACTGACAAGACAGGCGAAGAAGTCGGGGATGGACCTGGCCACCAACCTGTTGAAGAAGGAAGGATTCAACCTGTAGCCGGACCGCCCAGAAAGGATGATGAATATGGAATTCACCACAGAACAACTGATGCAAGTTAAAGAACTGTTTCCCCAGGCCAATGCCATCAGTCTGCTGACCACGATGGCGTTCAGTCAGGAAAATGAGGAGACAGCACAAGCTCCATTGGAAATAGAAGGTGTCATTTCCGGCGGTGCCCTCAGCGATGAGGCTGCCCGGCTGCTGGATGTGCTGGCCCATCCGGAAGGAGGTTTTCAGTATGAGCTGGAAGACCCGTTTGCCTATCTCAGCCTGATGACCTACCGGAAGGGAGACCAGATCGTTGAAGTCCAGCAGGCGGGGGATCGGTTCCAGATTGGCTGGCTGGAAGAAACGGGTCCCCTGATCCGGGACATCAGCCGCCTGACCGGGTTTTCCGACCAGTCCATCTGCCAGATCGATGCGGCACTCACCGGAACCCAGACAGCGGTCCTTCTGGCCCTCTGGGACCTGCAGCGTGACAGCGCCATCCGGTCGTTTATCGGGGAAGGCTCCATGGAAAGCGTGTTTACACCCGAGCAGATCAGAAATGCCCTGGACTCGCCGGTGGGTGGAAGCCTTCTGGCCCTGGTCCGGTCCCGGTACCCGGGAGAAATCGCCATGCCAGAGGATCTGGGTGCCGTGCTTGACGCTCTGAACTCCGAGGGGGTGGTGGAACGAGACGGCAGGGGCTGGTCTCTGGTGGACGATTACGCCCTTTTTGGCATCACTTTTCTGATGCCTGAGTTTACCGGGTCGCTGGATCTGCTTCAACTTGAAGAGGAAAAAGAGCTGATTCATATTCCGGTCATGTACGTGTCGGCCGGCATGCGCAACAACCTGCTTTTGAGTTTTGGACCAAAGGTGGGAATCAACACGGTGCCAGCCAGGCAGTACCTCAAACAGGTGGAGGCGTTTCTGCTCTGTCCTCCCCTGACCACGGCAGACGGGAACGCAACATTGGATTCGAACCCGCAGTAAGCTCTTTGTCGATCAATGTTGAACAGCCCGCCCGGTGTTCCTGTCTGGAACGCCGGGCAGGCTGTTTTTGAGAGGTGCCAGACAGGAAACGGTTCACAGGTGTTTGAGGGTCCGGTACAATTGTTTCAAGGACAATGAAAAGGGGGGTTCCTCATGGGGGAAGACCGCAGCATCACAAAATGGTTTGGAGACAATCTGGCGGAGCTTCTATCGGGTAAAATCGAAGAGGTCACTCAATCGTTTGACCGGGAGGGTTACATCCGTGCTGTTCGGGAACAGTGTCCCGGTTTGGGTTATTCCGGACGGATTGCCCTGCATGCGAAGGAACTGAAAAACGCTCTTCCAGCTGATTATAGCGAGGCACTTGAGATCCTCCTGTCGATTCTCGGGGAGGAGAATCCCGGGGAAACCGGGATGTTCTCGGAGTACTACTGGATCATGCCGGTGGGGAAGTTTATTGAAACGTACGGACTTGAGCATTTTGAGGAATCCATGAGAGCGATCGAAGAGGTGACCAAACGCAACACCGGGGAATACGCCATCCGGCCGTTTCTGCGCAAATACCCTCTGGAGACCATCCGTGTGATGCGGGGCTGGGCTCTGTCGGACAATTTTCATCTGCGCCGGCTGGCGGCGGAGGGAATCCGGCCGAAGCTTCCCTGGGCCACCAGACTGGAGACGTTCATTGACGAACCGGAGCCGGTGTTTGGCATCTTGGCGCTCCTGATGGAGGAGGGTGTCCGGTTTGTCCAGAAGTCCGTGGCCAACAATATCGCCGATTATCTGAAAGTGAACCCGTCAGCGGCAAGAGCGTTTATTGACAGGTACCGGGAATCCGGAGATCCGAACACCCGGTGGATTCTCAAATACGCCATCCGGAAATCAGACATGGCCATCTGAGTTGTGTTGGTCCTGGATGGGCACGGCTGTGGTTTCCGCAAACAGCAAAAAAAAACAGGTACCGTTCACACTCTCAGTGAACGGCACCTGTTTTTTTGTATGGCATTCAGATTGCATGCAGATCTTGCGCCCGTCATTGTCACAATGATTCGATCTGACAGTCTACTCCCATTCAATGGTGGCGCAAGGCTTGGGGCTCAGGTCGTAGCAGACCCGGTTGACATGGGGGACTTCCGCCAGAATCCGGTCGGTGATTTTCAAAAGCACCGGCCAGGGAATCTGCTCAATGGTGGCCGTCATGGCGTCCACGGTGTTGACTGCCCGCAGAATCACCGGGTATTCGTAGGACCGGCAGTGGTCCTTGACACCCACGGACCGAAAGTCCGGCACCACAGTGAAATACTGCCAGACGGTTTTGTCCAGTCCGGCCAGTGCAAATTCCTCCTGCAGGATGGCATCGGATTCCCGGACGGCTTCCAGCCGGTCCCGGGAAATGGCTCCCAGACAGCGGACGCCAAGTCCGGGTCCGGGGAAAGGCTGCCGGTAGACCATGGAAGGGGGCAGACCCAGTTCAATGCCACAGGCCCGGACTTCATCCTTGAACAGGTGATACAGTGGTTCCACCAGGTCGAAATCCATGTCCTCGGGCAGGCCGCCGACATTGTGGTGGGCCTTGACGGCCCCCCCGGTTTTCGTGCCGCTTTCCACGATGTCCGGATAGATGGTTCCCTGGGCCAAAAATTCGATTCCGTCGAGCTTTCGGGCTTCCTCTTCGAAGACCCGGATGAACTCTGTGCCGATGATCTTCCGTTTTTCCTCGGGATCCGAAACGTGCGCCAATTTGGACAGGAACCGTTCGCTGGCATCCACATAAATCAGGTTGGCGTCCAGCTGGTTGCGGAACACTTCAAGGACAGACTCGGATTCCCCTTTGCGCATCAGGCCGTGGTTTACATGGACGCAAACCAGCTGTTTGCCAATGGCCCGGATCAGAAGGGCCGCCACAACGGAGCTGTCCACGCCCCCAGACAGCGCCAGGAGAACCTTCTTGTCGCCCACCTGCTTCCGGACCAGTTCCACCTGGTCCTGCACAAAGTGTTTCATGTTCCAGTTGGCCTGGGCCCCACACTTGTCAAAGACAAATTCCCGGAGAATCTCCCGGATAAACGGTTCTTCCTGCGGCCAACAGGCCAGTTTGTCGCTGCAGACTGCCGGGGTGTGGTTGACGGCCATGACCGGGACACCGGCGGTCTGAAGGCCCGGATCCACATCGATGGGTTTCCGTCGATCAGGTTGTTCGCTCCGCCATTGATGATCACGCCCCTGACGTTGGGCAGTTGGGTCAGTGCTTCCGGCGTGATGTCGTGGGGGTGGACCTCACTGTAGACCCCCAGTTCTCGGACCAGGCGGGCGATGGCTGAGTTCTTTCGGCTCCCCAGATCCAGAATCACTATCATATCTTGTTTCATATCATTCTCCCTGTCTTGAATTTTTGACTGTCTCTGATTATAGCATTGCGGATGTGGTCCTCACAAGTCAGCATGACTTTCTGAAAAATGCAAAAAAACGCATTCTTTGTTAAAATAGTGCTAGGAAACAATCTGCTTGGGAAGGAGTTGACAGACAAGTGCTCAGATGGGCTGCGTTTTTTCTTGTAGTGTCACTTGTGGCGGCAATTCTCGGTTTCAGCGGGGTTGCCCGAGCGTCGGCGGGAATCGCCAATGGCATTTTTTTCGTCGCGATTGTTCTGTTTTTGGTGTTCTTGTTCTTTGGGTTCACAGCTCTTTAAACCATGAAACAGTATTGCCAAAGA
>SKMO01000189.1 GCA_007121025.1 Bacillota bacterium
CGCCTTGACAGCCAACCGGTACCCAAAACCGGCCACGTCCTTTTGGTATCGTTCAACAAACGCAGGGCGTTCCGGCCGGGGGCCAACCAGGCTCATGTCGCCCCGGATCACATTCAGCAACTGGGGCAACTCGTCCAATCGGGTCCGTCGCAGTGTCCGGCCAAATCTGGAAACCCGTTGATCCCTCAAAACCGCAAGCACGGGACCTGATTCTTTTTCAGCCTCCGGGATCATGGTCCTGAATTTCAACATCGTAAACCGCCTGTTCCCCACTGTGAGCCGTTCCTGCCTGTAAATCACCGGACCGCCATCCTGCAGCAGGATGAACAATCCGATGATCCCCATCGGCAACAGAAACAAGATCAGCAAACACAGACCAAGCACCAGGTCCATCGCCCGTTTCAGGGCGGTCTGTTCCAGTGAGAGCGACAGATCACAGATTTCCACTGTGGTCATGTCCCGAAAGAAGCGGACTGGTGCATTGTTGATCATCAGTTCAAACAAATCCGGCAGGAGCAGCACGGAAATTCCCTTGTCCAGACAAAAGGCCATGATCCTGGACTTGTCGATGGCGTCTAACCCGGCACCCAGAAAAACCGCCTCGAAATCTGATAACTGTTCGAGAAGCCTGCTGGTCGCTGTTTCGGCCACCACCTGGACATCATAAGCCAGGTACGGCCCGGCCGACAATCGTTGAATCGTACGGACAGCCTGATCAAAGGGTCCGATGAACATTGCCCTTCTGCTTTTCTGTCTGGACCAAAACCGTTTCATGCCATAGGACTTCAACGCATAGATCATGAAAAACTGGAACACGAACCCCAGAACAAAGATGCTGCGGGGAAACGCGAAGCGCCGGTCGAAAAACGCAGCGGCCGCCGTCAGCATGCCCACCACAATGAGAGCCACCATCAGCCGGTATGCCAGTTCAAGATGACCGGAGAGATCTCTGACTGACAAACGGCCAAAGAAAAACACAACCACGACGATCGAACCGATCAGTGGCATTAACCAGAAGAACGCCTCCAGATTTTCCATACGGGGCGAAAAACCATAGCGGACCCCAAAGGCACCCATATACATCCCGAGGACCAGAAACGCATCCACCACAAATTCAACCAGTCGTTTCAGACTTCCATCACTCCTGGGAGTCACAACCATCAGGGCTCACCTCCGTCTCTCCAGTGTAATACTCTGCCAGCCATTTTGCCGTCTGCCGGACGTCAAATCCCCGCTCCCGGAGATCCTGTTGAATCTGCAGTCTGTCCGCCTCCGGCCTCCAGGAGAGTATGGCCTCTGCCCACTGCCCGGCCGACTGACTCAAGGAGACTGTCCTGACAAGCGCAGTGATCCGGACTTCATCGGTCACCTGGTCTGACACCACACAGGGCACACCGGCCGCCTGGGCCTCCACCACGGTCAATGGGAGTCCCTCAAACAACGAGGGCAGAACAAAACAGTCCATCGCCTGCAACAACGCCGGCACATCACGGCGGGGACCGCTCAAAATGACGTTGCCTTCCAGTCCCCGTTGCCCGATGGTCTCACGGATTTCACTGTCCATCTCACCGGCACCAACCAACAGCAATCGGGCGTCAGGTCTGCGGCGAAGCACCTCCTCAAAGATCTGCAAAAGAAACAGATGGTTCTTTTCCCGGGCAAACCGCCCCACATGTCCCATGACCCAGTTATTCTCCAAACCCAATGACCTTCTGATCTCCTGTTGCGTCCGGGAATCCATCCGGTAGGCATCCGGATTCACGGCGTTTCGCAGAATCAAAACCCTGTCTTCGGGAATCCGGCGCCCATAAAGCAACCGGGCAGATTCCCGGGAGCAGGCGAAATAGTCCGTGTGGCTGTAACGATAAAACCGGCTTAAGCAGGCGTTGCGCAACTGTTTTGCCCGGGTCGCTGAATGCCTGCTGCTGTGGCTGTGGAGAATCCGCCGGGGAACATGCTGTCGCAACACTTCCGGCATGTAAAACGGCAACAATACCGGAACATGCCCGTGGACCACCCTGTACTCCGGATGATCAACAAAGACCTGGCGGAGTTGGCGCCGGTACAACCTCAGGCTTCCCACTGCGGGCTTGGGCAGTTGGTGAATCCGTCCGCCCAGCGCTTGAATTTCATCACCGTAATCCATGGGGCTTCGCTCATGGGTCAGAAAAGCGAACTGGACCCGTTCCCGGTCCATCTGACGATAGAGTTTCATCAGGACAGACATCACGCCACATGAGATTGCCAGACGACTGACGACATGAAGCACCCACACCGGCGTGTCCCCCGCTGAACCGCTTGTGATCGTTTCGTTTTCCTGCTCTTTCAGGCATTCGGCCGTTCCTTTTTTCTGCATCCTGTATACCCTTCTTGTTCCTTCATTCATCGCCTCGCACACCTGGAATCGTTCCCCCGAGGATCCTCTTGTCCCCAGCCTGATCGTACAAACACCGGTGCTGAGCCCGTGTGCAACGGTTGGCGGTTCTTCCGTCACTCCTTGAATTTCATCCTCAAATATCCGGGACGTCTGCAGCGCCCTCATGTACGTCGTACAGGCGTGGCCTTTCCGGCCGGCTCCACCACTTTCAAACAACGTTTCACCACAAAGCCATCGGACGGACGTCCGTTTCATGCCCCGGGAAACATCTCTATGGTACGCCGCTATGGAAACCATGTCGGCCCGGATTGTCCTGCCCAAGACGAACCGGCCGGGTTTAACCGATGGATTTCAGCACTCCCCTGATCGCGTAGTGAGCGAAGAACCAGAGGCTTTGGGGCAGGGACAATCGCTGGTGCACTCTGTACACTTCCCATGTCCAGCGTGCTGCCCGCCATTTGTTTCCACTGAGCGAGCGGGCATCTTTGCGGTAAACCGTCAACGGTCGACTGAGTCCATGAGCAATCCATCCGTCTTTGAGGATCTGCAGCCACAACAGGTAATCCTCATGATGACCTTCTGGCATTCGCACCGGTCCCAGCCGGGCCAGATCCAGCATGACAGTGGAACAGCCGATTTGGTTTCCTTTCAGCAGCTCTGTGTATCTGATTTGTTCCCGGGCCCTGACCATTCGTCCGGACCGGTTCCCCTCCCGGTCCATCAGCCCGTATGCGGTAAACGCAAACGCCGCACCGGTGATGCCCATATGGGACACCTGTTGTTCCAGTTTGTCAGGCTCCCAGATATCGTCTGCATCGAGAAAGGCCACCAGTCGTCCTCTGGCCCGGTCAAGACCTGCATTTCGGGCGGCAGCAACCCCGCCGTTTCTCTGCAAAAATACCGGCCTGATCCGTTGGTCTTCGTGGGCCAGCTGCCGGATCAGCTCTGCCGACTCGTCTGTCGAGCCGTCATCGACAATCAGGAGTTCCCATTCCCCGTAAGTCTGATGCAGGACCGATTGCACGGTTTCTTCAAGGGTACGCACCCCGTTGTAACAGGGCACAATCACAGACACCAGAAAATCATTCATGTTGACTGTCCTCCCGATGGGCTGCCCTGTGTTGCCCTGTTCGGCTCCCTCCCAGCCTGCTGAAAGCGTTTCGCCCACGTCGGAACCGAACCCGCCTGAATAACCGGTAGAATGGAAGATACAAGGCCTGAAGACCGGGGGCATTTTTTTTGATATACCCGCTTCGCCATCCAGACTGTCGAAGCGCCTCCCAGAAATGAACCGGCTGCCAGAACGACTGGGTGGGCATTAATGGGATCATGGCCCCATCCTTGGCCTCCCAGCCATCAAAGAGCGCCAGAAGGTCTCGTTTCGGGTTTTCCAGTGCATCACCCATCCATGCAAACCCGACCTCCGGTCCCAGGGTCAGCCTGAACCGGTTGAACGCTGCAAACTCCTCCACAAAGCCCATGGCTCCCTGTTGGATCTGGGCAATGGTTCTGCGCTGCTGGTGTCTGAGCTCATGTTCCTCCAGAAGAGGCTGAAACCCCTGGTCCGGACCAGAGTATCCGACCACAGAGCCATGATCCGCTGCGAACAGCAGTTCAAGGAGGGCAATGGATGACATCACCACATGCTGGGTGTTAGACTCATCCCGGGAACCGAACAGAAACCCCCTTCCATGGTCGGAAATCGAAAACTCCGGCGCCATCCCCGGAAGAAGCCCCAAATAATATCCCCGGAACGTCCGAGCGCCCAGACCATCGTCTCCGATGGTCTGCAAAGCGTGCAAGATGGATCCATTCCAGCCCAGATCCACAACGGCGACCTTGCGGTCCTTGCAGGCCCTGCAAACCGTCCGCAGGTACCCGCTCGCATTTTGATACTGCCGGGCTGCATTCCTGCGGACCTCCTCTTCCAGCGTCCCATCCTTCAGACAATCGCGACGATCCGCTCTTTCTGTGGAACCGCAATGCGACAGACCCAGGTGCATGCGTATTGTTTGCATGTCATCCTGCTCTGAAAGCCCATGGTGGGCGAGCATCTCTTCAAGGGAGGAAAAGCGGGTCAGCATCGGAACGCCAAGACTCCTTCGTGAAGCCAGCAGGTATTGCTGGCACAGCGGATCCTCCGGGCCCTGCAACTTGTTGTACGCTTTCTGGATGAGCTGGCCTTCCCGGGAGAGAAACAGCAGCGCATCCATGCCTTCCACGGACACCATCTGGTGGAGCCACTGCGCGAATCCATATAGCAACGGGCCCAGAAACTGATAGCCAAACCGGTAGTCCTGAGACCATTGCGGGGAGATCCGGTTGTTCAGGAAACTGCTGACGACCCCAAACGCCAGCTGACTGTCAGGAGAAATCCGTTTCGCCCTCCCGGTCCTGGAAAACTGCCGGATCTGAGTCGGAACGCCAACCCCATGAAAGCCACTTCGTTTGGCGTTTCGCACATCACTTTTCCAGTCATTGCCAACGTGGATGATCTGTTCTGGCAAAACCCCGAGATCGCGGGCGACATGCCCGTAAAGTGTTCCCCCTGATTTGGATCCCTGTGCCTGTGATGACACGTACAGCCGTTCGTAACCCGTATACCCGCTTTTCTCCAGGATCCGGGCAATGGTGTTCTGGGAAAGATACATATCGGACAACACAACGATCGTTTTCCCCTGTCTGCGACAGTCTTCATAAACGGGAAACAGATCCGGGCTGGGCTGACAGACCAGTGTCTCCACTTCCTCTTCGGCTTCTTGAAGCCGAAGAAGGAGCTGCGCGTCAACCCCCTCCAGCCGATCGTAGATGTCCTGGAGGGTCACTTCCCGTACCCCGGCATCACGGCGGGCGGCAACTTCTGCCTGAATCCTTCCAAGGGCAAACGCTTGGGCGTCCACCACACGGTCCAGACCGGCATAGGGCACCACCAGGGAGAACACATCCGTGGGGCGCCGAACATCCCGTTTGATCAGGGTGTCGAACACATCAAAGGAAACGACATCAAATCGATTGATCGCCCCCATCAGTTCTTCCCTTTGAAATCCGGCCATGATCCCATCCCCCATAATGGTCTGTTCCGTCACCCTGACGGACTTTTCTTCTGATCTTTGCAGCCGCAGACCAATCCGATATACTGAAACAAACCCCACGCTCCAAAGAAAGGAACAGCTATGATCTACGATTGTTTCCTGTTCTTCGACGAACTGGATCTGTTAGAACTGCGTCTGCACATTCTGTCGGACACCGTTGACCGTTTCGTTCTGGTTGAATCCAGTCGAACGTTTTCCGGGCAGCCAAAGCCGCTGATCTACCAAACCAACAGGGAGCGTTTTGCGGCGTATAACGACCGGATCATCCATGTTGTCGTCGGCAATCAACCGGAATTGGAGAATCCCTGGGCGTTTGAAAATCACCAGCGAAATGCCATCCTGTGGGGACTGACCGCATGTCAGGATGACGACGTCATCCTGATCTCCGATTTGGATGAGATCCCTGCACCAGAGAAAATCCTCATGCACTCGACGGATCCCGGGATCACGTGCTTCTGCCTGGATTTTTACGAGTATTTCCTGAACAATTTCAGGTACCGCTATCCCGTACTCATCCATAGTGGGCCGAAAATGCTTCATTACAAACAATTCCGCCAACCACTGGATCCCCGGTTTATCAAATACAACACCTATAACATCAAACATCTTAACCAGTCCACGACACCTAACAGCGTCCGTCTGTACTATGACTGCCGATACATCTTCAATGGCGGGTGGCATTTTTCGTTTCTCGGTGGACCGGAAGCGGTCTCTCGAAAAATTCAGAGCTTTTCCCACCAGGAATTCAACCGAAAGGAATACACATCAAAAGCACAAATCGAACAGCACATCAAAGATGGCGTCAGTGTCCTGCGAAAACAAAAAGAGTACATCCCTGTCCGTCTTGATCAACGGTTTCCGGCCTATTTACGCAACAACCGGGAACAATATGCAGCGTATCTGCGACCTGAACCTGCCAGGACTCCGCTTCGGGTCCTTCTCATCCACTGGCTCTACAAGCCACTGCTTCGCCTTAAAATGCGTTTGCGCCGATTCAAATACATCTGACACGCCGGCCAGCCTGCGAATGTATGCATATTGATAAGACATTCTGCACGCATGCATTGTATTCCTCTCTTGGTTGATCTTTCCCAATTCAGAAAACCCACTGCACGGGCTTATTGAGCCTTCAGGAATCGCCAAATCCGGCAATGACTTTTCTTTAGCACAGACCAACATTGCATGAGCATGCTGGTCAACCCAAGTGTAAGCATAGCGTGTTACCCGTAAAGAACCATCAATGCATTCCAGGACGCTGTCGTAACAAAAGTCCCCGAAAACATCTCCAATAAACTCATGAAACCGGAACAGGAAAACACCCGTTTTCCCTGTTCCGGTTTCAAAATGTCCACTTATTTTTGAATCTCTTTCACCACGTCTTCAACCGTTTTTCCGGAGGCCTTCATGGCTTCATACAG
>SKMO01000021.1 GCA_007121025.1 Bacillota bacterium
TCATGTACATCGGTGAATTGACGGCATATCGTAACGGACAGCCCATTACGCTGCGGGTGGCTCCGAAAATTATCAATGGCCGGACCATGGTGCCTCTGCGGTTTATCGGGGAATCCCTGGGAATTGGCGTCCAATGGGATCCTGCCCATTACAATGTGATATTAACCACAAAGTGATCGCATCTTTTCGGGTTTCGGCAGTTGCCGGAACCCGATCTTTTCTGAACAGGAAAACCGTTTGTTGGTTTGTTTTGCTTGCCGGAAAGCTTGAAAGGAAGGGTTTCTTTCTATATAGTGAAGAAGTGGAGAACACGGTTCGTTATCCAATGCGTGTATGGAGGAATGAGATGGAAAGCAAATACCGGGCACTACTGGTGGAAGATGACAATGATGTGTGCGAACTGGTCCGGATTATTTTGCGTTCGGAAGGCTTTGCCGTTGATATTGCCCAGGATGGGCCGGGCGGACTGGAAATGGCCCTTCATAAACCCTATACCATTATCATTCTGGACGTCATGCTTCCAGGGATCGATGGATGGGAGATTTGCCGGACCATTCGCAGCCGTGGTGAGTACAGCCGGGTGCCCATCATTATGCTGACGGCCAAAGTGGAAGAATCCGAAAAAGTCTACGGGCTGGAACTGGGGGCAGATGACTACGTGTCCAAACCGTTCAGCCCCCGGGAACTGCTGGCCCGGATCAAGGCGGTATTGCGCCGCAGTGACAGCCATGAACAGGACAGCCGGATATTGACCAAAGGACCACTGACGATTGACCTGCAAAAGTATGAAGCCACGGTGGAAGACCGGGAGCTGTTCCTGACACCCAAGGAGTTTGAACTGCTGGCCACACTGCTTCGCCATCATGGCCAGACGATGAACCGACGGCAATTGCTGGAAATCAACTGGGGTTACGATTTCATCGGGGATGACCGGACCGTAGACGAACACATCAAACGGCTGCGCAAAAAATTAAAGGAGAAAGATCCTGACCGCCAATACATTCAGACCATCTGGGGTGTCGGATACAAATTTGAAATCCATGAGAAAACTGAGTGATCTGAAACCCGGCAGTTTCTTTTCCAGAATTCTGCTGGCCAACATCATTGTGATCATCATCACCCTGGTTGCAGTCAGTCTGTTCTTTTTTAACATTGTGGAGCGGTATCTGTTCAGTTTGCGTGAGTTCGAAATCACCAATGATGCCCACAAGGTGTCTGAAGTGTTGCAGATGGATTTTCAGACACAGAGCTATTCTGAACTGGCAAACACTGCTGAAGCTCTGTCCCTGTCCATGGACATTAAAGTCCGGATCATCGATTCGCGGATTGAGGAGTCCTTCAATGATGTCGTTCTGGCCATTCCCACTGATGAACAACAGGCCGAGCACATCGGTTTTGAAGGCAATGAAGTGGACAATGTACTGGAAGGAAACACCCTGCTTAAGAAAATGTACGGCCCGGAGGTCCAGCGCCTTCTGGTGGCCATTCCGGTGTACTATGTGCCGATCGAACCGGAAGAAGAGGATCCGGACGCGCCACAGGAGGCAGGGGAGGACGCTGAAACGGCGGTTTCCTCGACAGCAGACACATTGTTGAATCCAGATGGCGAGGAAATCGGCGAAGAAGAGATCCTGGACGGACAAGAACTTCCTGAAGAGCCTTTTGGGGTGATCACGGTCAGCGCCAATCTGTCCCGGATCGACACAACGCTTGGCATGATGACAAGGCTGACCCTCTATTCAGCTCTTTTTGCAACGGCAGTGGCCTCGGTGATTGCCCTGATTCTGTCCAAAACCATCTCTCAGCCGCTGAAGGCCATGGTCTATTCAGCCAAAGAAATGGCAGCCGGGAATTATCGCAAGAAGGTCAAGGGGCCTATGAGGGGAGACATGGGGGAACTGACCCAGGCTCTGAACAAGGCCATTGAGGAGACCGAAAAAATGGTCAATGAGCAGAAACGGCTGCAGGTTCTCCGGGAAGATCTGATCAACAGTGTGTCCCATGAATTCAGGGTTCCCCTGACGTCCATCCAGGGATTTACGGAGTCCCTGCTGGAGGGCTATGTTGAAGAAGAAGAAAAGGAAAAATGTTTGCGGCTGATTTTGGACAATGCCCTGCATTTAAACCAGCTGGTCAAAGATCTGCTCCAGCTTGCCCACATTGAACAGGGAACAACCGGGCTCTCCGTCAAGCATCTCTGGCCAGGGACTGTGGCTGAGAAAGCCTATCACAGCATTTTGCACTCTGCACAGGAAAAAGAGCTGGCTCTTTCTTTGGAGATTGAAGATGGACTTCCGGACATTGTGGCCGATCCCGGACGGTTGTATCAGATCCTGATCAACCTGCTGGAAAATGCGGTCAGTTACACAGAACCCGGGGGGCGGATCCGGTTGTCCGTCAGCCGCTTGTTTGACAATGTGGTCTATACAGTGACAGATAACGGCATCGGCATCAGCAATGAAGATCTGCCGTTTATCTTCAACCAGTTTTACAAGGCGGATAAATCCAGGAACCGAAGCGACAAGGGAAAAGGACTTGGACTTGCCATTGTTCATGAATGGGTGAAAGTCATGGGCGGTGAGGTCAGCGTGAAAAGTCATCTGGGTGAAGGCAGTGTGTTCCGGGTGTCCTTTCCGGTGCAGCCGGACAACGCCATGGAAGATCTCCCTGAAGACGATGAACCCGCACGTTCAGACAAGCAATAGGACCGGTTCAGCCCCTGAAAAGGAATAAAGGCAAGGAAAAAGCTCCCTGCGAAGGGAGCTTTTTCCCGGAAATGTACTTGCTTCACGGGAGAGTATAAATGAAAAAAGTTGTGTGTTGGTTGGTTTCAAAGTTAAATGTCATCGTCGAGAAGCGGATCTTCGTCCATGATCGGATCATCTTCAACGATCACATCATCGCAACCCAGCAAAAATGTGGGGGCGGCGAGCATTGCCAGTGCTGCTAACAAGGCAAGCCCTTTTTTCAGCTTCAGCATCAAATCCCTCCTTTTGCATCCATTGAACGTCATCAATCGTCGAGTTTGTGTGAACAGGATACGAAACGACTGCTCCGTATACCTTGACTACACTATAACAGTGAAATATCAACAATTTATAACATAATTGTAAACAATTTGTAAACAAACACGAATATCCGCTTGTCGGGGGGAACATTTGGGGAAACACCAGCGTAAAACAGGGTATAAGGAGGTTGGTGGCATGACAAAAAAACAGATTGGCAATGCGCCGTTGATCCTGGTTCTTGTGGCTGTTCTGGCCCTGGGCGCCCTTTGGCTTCTGGAAACGGTGCGCCGTGACGATGCACCAGGTGGTGCACCGCAGGACAACCTGCCGGAGCCGGCACTGAATGCTCAGCAACTGTATGCGGCGCGTACTCCGTATGTGGGGGATGCGAACAAAGTGGCCCAACTGACGGACCTGCTGCATTACCGGGAAAACCGCGAGACCATTTCCCTGAATACGACAGCCCCTCCTTATGAACTGACCGTTCATTACAAGATGCTGCCCGGGGAGCTGTTTCCTCCGGGTGAACGTCCTCCGGAGCCACTGGTTCTTGAAAACGCGGGGATTCTCTTTGCGCTGATCGGGAACGTGGACCGGTTGGTCTTTTCCTTTGATGACGGACAGGACCCTTTCGAGTTGATCTATACCCGGGAAGACATGGAAGAGTGGGTGGGCACAGATCTGCGCCAGATGGCTGACAGCCTGGATGCCTTTCAGGATGAACTCTTACCGCTGCTGACTGATCTGAAGGAATCCGTTTCATCCCCCTGATGGAAAAACAGCAAACACACCACCTGCCGGACTGTTGATGAAAGCCGGCAGGTTTTTTTGTTGGAACGGTTTCAGATTCAACTCTTCTCCAATTTGATGGGTGGGCAGACAGGAATATGCCCTGGGGGGAGCGAATGTAATAGGGCGTAGCACTTTGTTGAACAGTCATGAAAGGATGAATACGATGATGACAGTGGATGTTTATGGCCGCCCGGACAGCCTGGAGGAAGCGTTTGATTTGCTTCAGGGAGAGGGAAACGTAGCGGTCATTGGCGGCGGTGCGTACCTTCGGCTTCCCCAAAGGCATTTTGATGTACTGGTGGATCTGTCCCGCCTGGAATTGGACTACATCCGGGAGACCCCGGAAACCGTGGAAATTGGTGCGTACACCACGTTGCGCAGCCTGGAAACCAGTGAGCTTCTCACCCGGGAGTTTGACGGGTTGCTTCCCAAGTCCGTCTCCCATGTGGTAGGGGTGCAAATGCGCAACATCGTGACGGTTGGCGGCACAGTGGGCGGACGCTATGGGTTTTCAGATCTGCTGACCGCACTGGTGGCCCTTGGGGGGATGGTTCATCTGTACCGCCGGGGAGAGGTGCCCATTGACGTGTATCTGGAAGAGCCAAAGGGCGAAAAAGACATTGTGGAAAAAATCGTCCTTCCCAAACGGCCGTTACAAGGGTCATTTGGTCATGTGCGTCTGTCCGAAAAGGACTTTGCCATCCTCAATGTGGCGGTCGTCCGGGATGAAAACGGATGCCGGATTGCCGTCGGGTCCAGGCCGGCCCCCGCAAAACTGGCCCGGGAAGCCATGGAGACCCTCAAAGGACAGCCGTTGACGGTGGAACTGGCCGAACAGGCGGGCAGGACGGCAGCCGGGGAGCTGCGGTTTGGCGGCAATCTGTCCGGATCTTCGGCATACCGTCAGGCCCTGTGTAAAACCCTGGTGCGCCGGGGGCTGATGGAGGTGAACCAATGATTCTGACAGTGACCGTCAACGGCGAAAAGAAACACTGGGACATTGCTCCGGACGACTATTTGCTGGATGTACTGCGGCGCAATGGCTTCAAAAGCCCCAAAAGGGGATGCGATACCGGTTCCTGCGGTGCGTGTACCGTGCTTCTGGACGGAAGACCCGTGTTGTCGTGCAGCCTGCTTGCCGCCAAGGTCCAGGGCCATGAGGTGACGACCATCGAAGGGGTGGAAGAGGAGATCCGGATCATTGCCGGATACCTGAACCGTGAAGGGGCCGAACAGTGCGGGTATTGCAGTCCCGGACTGGTGATGACCGTTCTGGCCATGAACCGGGAGTTAAGCCAGCCGACAGAAGAGCAGATTCGCCACTACCTGACCGGCAACCTGTGCCGCTGCAGCGGATACATGGGGCAGATGCGGGGGATTCTGAAGTATATGGGGGGCCATCATGAAAACTGTTAATCACAGTGCCGTCAAGGTCGATGGCCAGCGGCTGGTGCTGGGAAAGCCGGCCTATACAGCCGATCTGGCCGATGAGCACGGGCTGGTTGTCAAGGTTCTCCGAAGCCCCCATGCCCATGCGGAAATCCGGGCTGTGGATGTCCGCAAAGCCCGGGAGCTGCCTGGCGTGGCCTGTGTGCTGACCCACGAAGATCTTCCCAGAAACCCCATCACCCGGGCAGGGCAGACCTATCCGGAACCCTCTCCGTACGACACCTTTGTGCTGGACCGGGTTGTCCGGTACGTGGGGGATGCGGTGGCCATTGTGGCCGCAGCGACTGTTCGCGCAGCAGAAGAGGCGCTGACGCTGATTGAAGTGGATTATGGGATCCTGGAACCGGTCCTTGAGTACGAACAGGCCCTGGACCATACCGTGTGCATCCACAGGGAACCTGAAGCCCACAGCAAGGTGGAATTTGGCTACAAACCGGACCGGAATCTGGTCTGCCACATGGAAGAGCAAACGGGAGACGTGGACAAAGAACTCCTTGACTGTCCGGTGATCCACCAGGGTGTCTACCGAACACAGGGCCAGGCCCACGGCATGATGGAACCCTTTGCAGCCTCGGCGTCCCTGGATCTGCAGGGACGCCTGGTGGTGGTCTCATCAACCCAGATTCCCTTTCATGTGCGGCGGACCCTGGGGACCGCTTTTGGAATGCCATTGTCCCGGATCCGGGTGATCAAGCCCCGGATCGGTGGCGGTTTTGGGGGAAAACAGACTGTTGCCGGTGAAATCTATGTGGCAGCGGTCACCCTGGCCACCGGAAAACCCTGCAAAATGATCTACACCCGCAGAGAGACGTTTGAATCCACAACCTGTCGTCATCCCATGCGGATGGACATCACGTTGGGTGCCGACGAAGAGGGGCACATCAAAGCCATAGATGTGGATGTGCTGGGAAACACAGGCGCATATGGCGAACATGCGGCGACCGTTCTGCTGGCCGGATGCTTCAAGGGGATGCCCCTGTATTCCCGGTGTGCCATCCGGTATCGGGGGGCCATGGTCTATACCAATCAGCGCCCGTCCGGAGCGCTGCGGGGTTACGGTGTGACGCAGATCTGCTTTGCCCTGGAATCAGCGATGGACGAACTGGCGGCCAGGCTGGAGATGGACCCGGTTGAATTGCGGCGCATCAACATGATCCGGAAAGGGGACAACTACAACCCGGTTGGACCACCCGACCAGTCCAAGGAACTGCTCAGCTGCCAATTGCCGGCATGCCTGGAACTGGGGGCCAAAGCCATTGGCTGGGATGAACGGACAGGGCGCGACCCGGGAGCCGGTACAAAAGTTCGCGGTAAGGGAATGGCCCTTTCCATGCAGGGCTCAGGCCTTCCTGGAATCGATCTGGCTTCGGCCACCATCAAGCTCAATGATGATGGGTTTTTCAACCTGATGGTTGGAGCGACTGATCTGGGAACAGGCAGCGATACCATCCTGTCGCAGATTGCCGCCGAAGAACTGGGTGTGGCACTGGAACAGGTGGTGCCCTATTCATCGGACACAGACCTGACGCCCTTTGATTCCGGAGCCTATGCATCCAGCACCACGTACCTGTCAGGCAATGCGGTGCGCCGGGCGGCGGCCCGGATGAAAGACATGATCGA
>SKMO01000143.1 GCA_007121025.1 Bacillota bacterium
ACTCGGCCACTTCCAGGTTTTCTTCAGACAGTTCTTTGTTGAACACGACCTGTACAATCCCACTGCGATCCCTCAGATCAACAAAAATCAGTCCCCCGTGGTCGCGGCGCTTGTTCACCCAGCCGTTCAGGACCACTTCCTGGTCAACCTGTTCTGTGCCTACAGTTCCGCACTCAGCGGTTCGTTTCCAGTTACTCATGTTTCGTTCCTCCATCCAGATTCCTGATCATTTCTTCACGGGTCCAGCGTTGCTGGCTCCCCTGCGTCATGTCCTTGACTGTATACATACCGCTGCTGACTTCCTCTTCTCCGACGGTCACCACGTGGGTGAACCCCGATTTATCGGCGTACTTGAACTGCGCTTTAAGACTGCGGTCCATCACATCGGTCTGGGCCCGGATTCCGGCCTTACGAAGAACGATGGCCAGTCCGTAAGCCGCCTGTTTCTCCTTTCCGGAAACATGGGCAATGTAGACCATGGGCTTTTCCGGGTTTGCTGACGTAACGCCCTGCGCCTCCATGGACAGAATGGTCCGTTCCAGTCCCACCGCAAATCCGATGCCAGGAACGTCCGGTCCACCGATTTCCTCCACCAGCGCGTCGTAGCGACCACCGCCCCCGATGGAACTCTGGGCTCCAATATCCTCCACCATGATTTCAAAGGCTGTCTTTGTATAGTAATCCAGACCCCGCACCAGGTTTTCGTTGACGATGTACGCCACCCCGGAGGCATCGAGACCCTCCCGCACAGCGGCGAAATGGGGCCTGCAGTCATCACAGAGACAGGATGTGATGGTCGGCGCGTCCTGGACGATCTCCTGGCACCGTGGGTTCTTGCAGTCGAAGATCCGCAGAGGATTGTTCTCATAACGTCCCTGGCAGGTTGGACACAGTGCATCGAAGTCAGGGGCCAGGTATGTCTTGAGTGCCTCTTTGTGTCGTGGCCTGCAGACCGGACACCCAACACTGTTGACATGGAGCTGCAGATTGGAAAGTCCCAGCCGGTCAAAAAAATCCATGCACAGAGTGATCGTTTCAGCATCCAGCAGAGGGTCTCTGGAGCCAAACACCTCCACCCCAAACTGATTGAACTGCCTGTATCGCCCTGCCTGGGGCCGGGAATAGCGGAACATGGGTCCTGTGTAATACAACCGGGTCGGCTGGGCAGCACTGTAGAGCCGGTTTTCCACAAACGCCCGGACCACCGGTGCGGTGCCTTCCGGTCTTAGTGTGATGGACCGGTCCCCTTTATCCTGAAAGGTGTACATCTCTTTTTCCACAATGTCAGAGGTCTCTCCGACACCCCGTAAAAAAAGTTCTGTGTGTTCAAACACCGGGGTTCGGATTTCTGCATACCCATACAGGTCGCAGAGCTCACGCATCACGGATTCAAGGCGCTGCCAGGTTTCAATCGATCCCGGCAGCAGATCCATGGTGCCCTTGGGTCTGTTGATTGCCATGTGACTCATCCTTTCCTCTGATCGAGAATTTTCGTTGAAAACATATAAAAAGCTCCCGTCCGGCCAGGGACGAAAGCTCTCTTCCGCGTTGCCACCCTGATTGGACAGACATTGCCTGCCCCTCTCATTGGTCTGAAACGGCTCAAGGGTGTTCCAAACGGAACCACTGCAAGAAGGCTTCCAGTCCAGACCTTCTCTCCCTGTGCAGCGGTATACCCGTTGTCGTTCCTCTCATCACCGTGATGCAATTGTCTTCACTTATTCTAATCGAAATCCGGGAATGCTGTCAAATGAAAACCTGAATTCCGTTTCTGACAATCAGAAACCAAAATCTGTCGCCGACACACCATAATCCCGTGCAATCTGCACGATTTCCTGTTGAAGCTCCTCCCCGACAGGGATCCCTTTTTTGCTGCGCTCCAGATGGGCATCGTGTTCTTTTTCCCCGGGCGTAAAGATCCGGGGGGCATCGGGGGCTTTCCTGGATCCGCGAAGCTCCCGCAGAATGTCACCGGTAATGTTTTTGAATTCAGCCGGTTCAATAAAGTGTTCCACATTGATGGCCATGAAAAAATGTCCCAGGGGATACGGTTTTTTCCGGCCCTGTTCATCCAGTCCGGTCAGCATTTTCATGAAGCTGCCCCCTGCAAGGGCTGCAGAAAGGATTTCCACCACTGCGGCATACCCGTAACCCTTGTATCCTCCCCGGTCTTCTCCAGGGCCTCCCAGGGGCACCAGAGCGGCTTCTCCGGACACCAGCGCCCGGAGGATCTCTTCACTGTCGGTCATGTCCCGGCCCTCACGGTCGATCACCAGCCCGGACGGGGTATCCATATTGTTGCGGGCATAGTATTCGATTTTGCCCCGCTGCGTCACTGACGTGGCGCAGTCCAGAAAAAACGGAAACGGTTCATCGCTGGGGATCGCAAAGGTCAGCGGGTTGGTTCCCATCATGTTCTCCACACCAAATGTCGGGGCAATGGACGGACGGGCGTTGGTGCCCGTTATACCGATCATGTTCTGTTCAGCGGCCATCAGTGCATAGTAGCCGGCAATGCCGTAGTGTGTTGAATTTCGCACCGCAGCCATGCCCATTCCGTACGTTTTCGCCTTTTGGAGCACCGTCTCCATGGCCCGGACGGAGACCACATGGCCCATGCCGTTGTGTCCATCGAACACAGCCGTTGTCGGACTCTCCCGAACCAGTTCCACTTCGGTCACCGGGTTGAGAATGCCATCCCGGATCCGGTCCAGATAGATCGGCTTAAGCCGGTTGATCCCGTGAGAGTCGATGCCCAGAAGATCGGCCCGGATCAGAACCTCTGCCACGATTTTCGCGTCTTCCCGGGGAACACCGGCTTTTTCCAGCACTTCGCCCATGAACTCTTCCAGCCGTTGTGCCGGGACCCATTTGGTAGAATTACACATGGTCACCCTCCAGAAGCTCCCTGAAGAAGGGATTGATCTCTTTTTGCTCTCCCACGGTGGTCGATGTCATCCCATGGCCGGAAAAGATCAACGTCTCGTCAGGCAGGGGGAAGATCTTACGCCTCAGGGTTTCATTCAACGTCTCCTGGTTCCCCCCATACAGGTCTGTACGCCCCACGGAGCCGTAGAACACCAGGTCTCCCACAAAGATGGCGTCACCCACCCGAAGCGAGATGCTTCCAGGGGTGTGCCCCGGGGTATGGAGTACGTCCAGTCTCAGCGTCCCCACTTCGATCACATCACCGTCTTTCAGCGTCTGCTGTGCTGCAGGTGATTCCAGCTCGTAACCCAGATAGCTGCTCAGATTCTTGTCTGCACTGCTCAGATAGGTCGCGTCCTCTTCCCCGATCAGAATGGGCACGCCATATTTTCTGGCGAAATACGCGTTGTTGTGGATGTGGTCCGCATGGCCATGGGTGTCAATGATGTAGCGCAGCGTCAGGCCTTCTTCGTCGAGAAAGACATCGGCCTCCCGGTCGGTATACCCCGGATCGATCATCACGGCTTCCCGGGTTTTTTCGCATCCAAGAATATACGTGTTGGATGCAATGTCACCTGAAGTGATTCGTTTGTATATCATGGGACCTCCTTAGAATGTCTTGTGGGAATCCAGCAGAATGGTCACGGGTCCGTCATTGATCAGATGCACTTCCATCTCTGTCTGGAACTGCCCGGTTTTCAGTGGAATGCCCATGTCACGGATCCGCTCTGCGATTTGCAGGTACATGGCATCGGCCTGTTCCGGTCGTGCGGCCTGAGTGAAGCCGGGACGCCGTCCATTGCGCGCGTCACCCAGCAGTGTGAACTGGGACACCAGCAGGATCTCCCCGTTAATGTCCGCCACTGACCGGTTCAGTTTTCCGTTCTCATCCGGAAAGATCCGCAGCCCGGTGATCTTGTTCACCATGTAATCCATATCGCCGGGTTCATCATCCCGGTCCACACCCAGCAGAACCACCAGTCCCGGTCCAATGCTGCTCACAGTGTTCTCATTGACAGTGACTTTTCCTTCTTTGGCTCGTTGCACAACGGCTCTCATTTAGTTTTGCCCCCCTTGTTGTCCTCTTTCTGATTGCTGTCTTCAGCCTCCTTGCGGAGACGCTGTTTCCCTTTTCCTGGTGTCACCCGGCGTACATTGATCACATCCTTGATGCGATTGAGCTTCTGGATCAGAAACTCCAGTTGCCCCAGGTCGTTGATCACCACTTTCAGGTCTATTTGAATCATCTGGTCTTTGTTGACCCGAGCGTTGATGGCATTGATGCTGGTCTTGGTCTCATGAATGTTTTTCATTATATCAAGCGTCAGTCCATCACGGTTGATGCCAATGACTTCCAGCCGGACCTGATAGGCACTGGAGTGTTTCATGTCCCAGGCCACTTCGATGATGCGCTGCGGTTCGGTTTTCACCAGGTTGCGAAAGTTGGAGCAGTCTTTGCGGTGAACAGACACTCCGGCGCCCCGGCTGATGTAACCGCCAATGTCATCATCAGGGAGAGGGTTGCAGCATCGGGAGATTTTAATCATTGCATTGTCCAGTCCCTTGACCCGGATGCCTTTGGACGGGGTACCGAACCCGTCCCAGGGCTTGATGCTTTTTTCATAGAACGAAATGTCTTCTTTCGTTTCCTTTTTGATCTGGTCACGAACCCGAGAGGCAACCTGCCGTGCGGTCAGCCCGTTGTCTCCAATGGCCGCATAGAGATCGTCCACGGTGGCCATGGAATAGACATTCAGAATCTTGCTTAAAAACTCTTTGGACTGGTATTCCGGGTCTATGTGTTCCTTCTTGAATTCCTTGGACAGAAGGTCTCGTCCAAGTTCGATTTTCTTGTCCCGGTTCTGCTTTTTATACCAGTTCCGGATTTTATTCTTGGCCTGCGATGTCTTGGCCACTTTCAGCCAGTCCAGACTGGGATTCGGCGTCTTGGACGTCATGATTTCCACGATGTCCCCGGTCTGAAGCTCATGGTCCAACTGCACCATCTTCCCGTTGATTTTGGCACCAATGCATTTGTTCCCGACATCAGTATGCACCCGGTAGGCGAAATCAATGGGGGTTGACCCGGACTTCAGCTCAACCACATCCCCCCGAGGCGTAAACACGTAGACACGGTCCGAAAACAAATCAGTTTTCAGGGTATTCACAAAGTCCCTTGCGTCGCCGGATTCATCCTGTAAATCCATAATGGTCTTGCGCAGCCAGTTGAACTGCACATCCATATTGGTGTTGGCGGACTTTTTGACATCCTTGTATTTCCAGTGGGCCGCCACGCCGAACTCTGCCGTCCGGTGCATTTCCCAGGTTCGGATCTGGACTTCAAAAGGCTCTCCGCCCATGCCGATGACCGTGGTGTGCAGCGACTGATACATGTTCGGCTTGGGCATGGCTATGTAATCCTTGAACCGGCCTGGAATCGGTCTCCAGAGGGTGTGGATGATCCCCAGTACGGCGTAACAGTCCTTCACACTGTCCACAATGATCCGGATGGCAATCAGATCGTAGATCTCGCTGAGTTCTTTTTGCTGTTTGACCATTTTGTTGTAAATGCTATAGAAATGCTTTGGGCGTCCCTGAATATCGGCACTGATGAACATCTCACTCAAACTGTTGTCGATTTCATCCACCACATGGTTGATGAAATCCTCCCGCTCCTTGCGTTTCATGGAGATGGTTTGCACCAGTTCCTGATAGGCCTGGGGCTCCAGATACTTCAGCGCCAGATCTTCCAGTTCCCACTTGATCCGGAAGACCCCCAGCCTGTGGGACAACGGCGCATAAATCTCCAGCGTTTCCTGGGCAATGGCCTTCTGTCTCTCCGCACTCATGAACGAAAGTGTCCGCATGTTGTGCAGCCGGTCGGCCAGTTTGATGATGATGACCCGGATGTCCTTTGCCATGGCCAGGAGCATTTTTCGGAGGTTCTCGACCTGTTGTTCTTCCCGGTCCTTGTACTCAATGCGGGACAGTTTGGTGACACCATCCACCAGCATGGCCACCTCGGGACCAAACTCCCG
Source organism: Bacillota bacterium (assembly GCA_007121025.1). Classification (GTDB taxonomy): domain Bacteria; phylum Bacillota; class TC1; order TC1; family UBA5767; genus SKMO01. The sequence goes on from SKMO01000143.1 coordinate 5,967, forward strand.
TTCCACTTCCTCAAGGGTGACCAGTGTATCTTCCACCACGTCGTGAAGCAGTGACGCGATCAGTGTGCGATCGCCCATTTGCAGTTCCGCAAGAATATGGGTCACGGACAAGGGATGGGTAATGTAGGCCTCACCAGACTTGCGCATTTGGCCATGGTGAGACTGCAACGCCTTTTCATAGGCTTTGCGGATCAGCGCTACATCCATGTCTGGATCGTACTGCTGGGTTTTTTTGATTAAATTATCGATTGTGAGCATTTCTTTTTTTGCAATCATCTGAATCATCCTTCAAAACGGTATGGAATACATTATATCCGATCCGCTACCTGTTGCACAGACCACAAGACGAAAAACGGTGGTGCAGGGATCCGCACCACCGGGAGATTATTCCAGAGAAACCAGATAATAATACAGGGGCTGCCCGCCGTAATAGACCTCGACTTCCACGTCTTCAAACAGTTCCGACAGTTCATCAGCCAGTTTCCGGGCGTTTTCTTCGGTCACGTCCTCGCCGTAGTAAAGCGTGCAGATTTCCTCTCCGTCATACATGGAGTTCAGAAGTCCACGGGTCACCTCGTGAACATCGTTTCCGGTCAGTGCGATCTTTCCTTCGTGAAGCCCCAGGATGGCTCCCTCGTGAATGGTGTGTCCGTCAAACTCTGTG
>SKMO01000005.1 GCA_007121025.1 Bacillota bacterium
AGAAGCCGTCCATGAAACCTTTTCTCAACAGAGACGTCTTAGAGGAAGGAGCGATTGCGCTTCGCCGGGTCCTGAAAACCATGCGTCCCCATTTGTTTGAGGCAGACCTGAAGGTCGGTCTGGATGATCCTTCATTAACTGGTCAATTGGCTGCTTTCTATTACAGTGGCTACCGTTGGTTTGTGGGTCATGGAATCCGGATGGAGCCGGTATTCACAGGACCGTTGTTCCGGGGGAGCTATCGGCTGGAAGTCCGGCTGGTGCCTGCCCGCTATCTGGTGATTGCTGCACGGTTGTTTTTTTCCAAGCCTGTCCGACAGGCCTGGAGGCAAAGGAGGCTATTGAAACGTGGAATTGAACTTCAATGAAAACGTGGACACACTGTTTGCAAAACTGGAAGAGTTTTTCAGCTCCCACACGGTGATTGGTGAACCCATACAAGTGGGAGATACGACGCTCATACCGATCATTGATGTCAGCATTGGTGTCGGTCTGGGAGGCGGAGACGGAGTTGACGAAAAAGGCAACAAGGGAAATGGCGGTGGTGGCGGTGTGGGCGCCAAGGGGACCCCCACTGCAGTGATTGCCATTCAGGGAGAGCGGATTGAAATGCTGCCGATTCAAAGACAGGCTGGCCTGGAGAAGCTGGTGGAGATGGTGCCTGACATTCTGTCTAAGATCAATTTCGATCGCAAGGCAACCCCTGCGACAGAGTCTGAGAACCAGGAATGATCTTGAAAAGCCCATAGAAAAAGCCACACAGCTGTGTGGCTTTTTTCTATCGTTCAAGGGTTCCGGTGGTTATCTGAAGTCCCAGGGATCCAGTTCGCCGGAAATGACCTGCGCTTCGATTTCGCGGATCGTTGATTTTTGCTCTTCAGTCAAAATGTCCTCAAACTCGTAGAACGGAGCCAGGGAAATAATGCCTTCCCGTGGTCCCATCAGGTAGTTGCCGGCTTCAAGATCACCGGACAGGAACATTTCAACAAACACTTTCATCGCACCAGGCATATCTGCCAGTCCGGACGTGATGATGGTGTTTGGAGACAGGTTGGCCTGGTCGCCGATGGAGCCGATCACGTAAAAGCCTTCTTCTTCAGCAGCTTCCATGACACCCATGCCCGCCTGGTTGGCGTTGTGCATGATGATGTCAGCGCCCTGGTTGTTCATGGAACGGGCCAGTTCTTTGGCACCGGCAGCATCGTCAAAGTTGCCAAGGAAAGTGGACAGAACACGGATGTTTTCATCGATGTAACGGGCTCCGACTTCATAGCCATCCACAGAAGCGGAAATGGAAGGGATTTCCATGCCGCCAATAATGCCTACAGTACCGGTTTCCGAGACGACTGCCGCAACGACGCCAGACAGGAAGCCCTGAGAAAAACTGTCGTTCAGGATCGAAGACACGTTAGGTTCCTGGACCGCGTCAGAGGAGTTGATGGCAAAGTGGGTGTCAGGAAATTCCGGAGCAACCCGCTTGGCTGCATCGGCAAATTCTGCGCCGTGTCCAAGGACGACGTCATACCCTTCAGATGCATAGAGACGGAACACTTCGTCAAAGTCAGAGATGGCCACCTGCTCACTGTAGGAAATCTCAGCGCCCAACTCGGACTCGATCAGCAACAGGCCTTCGTACGCAGCGGCGTTCCAGCCACCATCGTCCACGGTTCCCGGAAGCAGTAGAGCCACACGCAGACCGTCTTGATCTGCAGGTGCATCTGCACCTGTACCGCAACCGGCGACAGCTGTGATCGCAAACAACAACACGATCAGTAATGATAATCCTTTTTTCATTTGTTCTTCCTCCCAGAATACAGAATGTATTTGTCCTCGCTAGAGGTTGGACAACAACAATAAATTTGAGAAACTAAAAAACCCTTTAAAAACAGAAGCAAACCTAGTTACCACGTCGTTCACTGGCAACGAGTTACTACACTTAAGGGTTTTGAGGTCATTGCTATTCAGTTGTGAACGGTGTCCGGACGGATCCTGCTTGAGTGCGTTATTCATCTTCCGGTACAAGTCTAATTATACACTCTCAGAAGACCTTGTCAATATTCCACGTGGGCTGTTTCGAAAACGGGAATTGAAATGAAATTCATTCTCAATTTGTACTGATTACTGCTATAATAGAGGAAGGGAGGGATGACCATGAATGGATTCAGATGGCTGGCAGCAGTCCTGCTGGCAGTTTTGCTGATCTCAGGATGCACACAGGCAGGGAGAAGTCATGAAGAAAACAGTGAAATGGAGGAAGGGATGACCACACGAAATTTGGATCAAACACCACAGCAAACCAAGACGGCGACATTTGCCATGGGCTGATTCTGGGGACCGGATGCCCAGTTCGGGCAAATGAACGGCGTGGTGCGAACCCGGGTTGGATACGCGGGTGGCACACAGCCAAACCCCACTTATCAGAGCATCAAGGACCATACGGAAGCCATCCAGATCGTTTACGATCCCTCTGTCATCACCTACGAGGATTTGGTGGACGTATTTTGGACAGGGCATGTTCCTACGCAACGGGCCTATTCCCGGCAATACATGTCTCTGATCCTTTACGATAATGAAGAACAGAAGGCCGTGGCCGAGCGGACCAAGCAGGAACTGGGTGAGCAGACCGGGCAGTTTATCTACACGGAAATTGTTCCTCTGGACCGCTTCTATACGGCGGAAGGTTATCACCAGAAGTATTATCTGCAGTCCCGGTCAGGGGTGTACAGGAGTCTTCTCGCGTTATACCCTGACTTTGATGCCTTTGTGGATTCAACAACGGCTGCGAGGGTCAACGGATACATCGGTGGTTACGGAACCAGAGAGCAGTTCGAAGAAGATCTGCAGGCCATGGAACTCCCGGAAGGGACGGCGGATGCAGTCCGGCAGGCGGCTTCCCGACTGCAGTAGACGATGCAGCATCAGACATATCATTGGACGGCCATAAGTCATTGGCCGTCCATGTTTTATTTCGCAGAAGGGGGCGGGTGTGCCTGAAGATCCTGCCGTTTAGGGGAATCATCGCGGATCTGGTAAACAAACGCCAGCACCTGTGCCATCACCTCATAGAGTTCAAGAGGGATTTCAGTGTGCAGCTCAACACGGATCAGCTGGTCAGCCAGGTGTTTGTCGGCATAAAGGGCAATGTCGTGCGCTTTTGCAGTCTCCAGGATTCTCTCGGCCATTTTTCGTTCGCCCTTGGCGATAATGACCGGAGCACGGTCGTGATTTTTGCGGTAGCGGATGGCGACTGCCCGTTTGGCTGGGGCTGGTTTCATCTTGGACTCCTATCGATACAGATCGACCTTTTGCGGTCGTTCCAGACTGTCTTCCATTTGAGCAAAGGGGCTGCGACGATCAATAAAAACTTGGACTGCGCCAAGCGGGATTTCAGATGAACGCATGAATTCACGCAGCAAGTGTTTCCTGCTGCTGACATACTTGCGGATATCTTCGTTCTCGACGGAGATCAGAAGTGACAGAGCGCTTTGTTCGGTCCGGACTTCTGTTTTAATCAGCCCCAGTTCCCGGGTTTCGATGCAAAAGAGCATCCGGATGCCACTTAGCAGATCGTCCTGTCTGCGATGGTTCTGTTCAGACACAAACAGGTGCAGCGTGTCACTGTTGTCCTGCCATTGCAGAGGAATCTGATAGTACGCGTAGGGCAAAGGATCGACGGCCGGTCTGTTGAGAATGCTCTGCAACAGGATATGCTGCAGAAAATCCCGAATCTCCCGTCCCCAGCTCAGGGGGCTGGAAGAAAGCAATGAACGGACGTCCTGGGAGACTGTGGAACCGCCGGATTCCCGTACTTGGTAATGGCGAAGCGTTTGGGGGATCCGGCGGGACAGATCTTCTGCCAGAGGCTGAGGAAGGCCGGCCGGCCGGGAAACATCCATCCGGACAACGGTTTGGGACAGGCGGCTGAATTCCCGGGCCAGTTCTTTCCACTGGCCGTCGGCCATGTCCAGCGTCCCGGGATGCGGCAGTCGGGCAGGCTGACCGGAACCATCGGGCAGAGACACCAGCCGGTCAAGCAGCGGAAAGGCGGACCGAGTTTCCTCCGGCAGGGAGGCAAAGCGGTTCGTCAGGTAGCGGATTGCGGTGCGCATACCGTCCTGGCTTAAGTGTTCCGGTGGGATTGTGGTGTTGGCAGTGGGAGAAAGCAGTCTTTCCGCCGGAGAATCCCCGTCAAGCACAAAAGGGTCGAGTAGGCCGGTCAGTTGTTGTCCGGCCTGTTTGAGTGCAGGGCTGGAGAGCGTCTCCAAATGGGATTGCAGGGACGCCCACAGATCTCCGGACAGCCGTTCCCGATTCAGTACCCGGGCCAACAGATTTGTCAGATGAGGCGTCGGGGGCAGATTTCGTTCCATGAGAAACAATACGGAACGGATGGTCAGGTCCCGGGGGAATGTGGGATCAGACAGTGCCTGTTGCAGTGCCCGGATGTTTTCCGGACAGACAGGAAGCCGGTGTGTCAGCAAGTGCTCCACAATGGTCCGGTTCTGTTCAGTGTTCCCCATCCCGTGTTGCTGCAAAAGCGCACGGATGTCCGCATCGCTGTAGGATCGGGCAGTCGTTGCCCCGTCAGCAACCAGGCGAAGATGCAGATGGTTGTTTTCGTCCAGCCCTTCAATTTTTACCTGCACCAATGTGCCCGGCTCCACGCAATGGTGGGGGAGATTAAGCAGTTTCCCCAGGATTGTTTCCCCGGCAAACAGAAGTTGAGCAGACTGGTCTTGACTGTTGAGAAGTTTCATAAAGACAGTGCTTCCGATCCGTGCCAGCGGAAGTGTCTGCTGCCAGGAATTGCTGGTGCCATACAGATATTGACCGCTGATTTTCAATGTGGGATGCCTCCTTTTGCCGTGAAACAGTTTCCTGTTGGTACTATCGGCTGAAAAAGGTGAATGTTGAGGGTTTGACTTGTCAGTCTTTCCAAAGACCGCTAGGATGAACACATGATGAACGAGGGGGGAAAGACGAGATGAAAAAGACCATCATGATCGAAACATCAGCCAGAGACCAGTGGATTGAGATCACCGGTCAGATTGAAGGTGTTGTCCAAAGCAGCGGTATGACGCAAGGCCATTGTGTGGTCTCGGTCCTGCACACCACTGCCGGAATCACCATCAATGAAAACGCGGATCCGGATGTGTGTGCGGACATGATCAGTGCACTAGATCGACTGGTGCCCTGGGAAGCCGGCTACAAGCACGGGGAGGGAAACAGCGCGGCACATCTGAAAGCCAGTCTGATGGGCGCTTCCCAAGTGATTCCGGTTCGTTGCGGACGGCTTGTTCTTGGAACATGGCAGGGCGTGTTCCTGACTGAATTTGACGGGCCCCGGACCCGGAATGTGGATGTGTTTTTACAGAACGGTCCAAAAGAGTGAAAAAGAGTGAAAAAGAGGAAAACGACAGGGGAATGAAGAAATGAGGAGTAAAGGACTCAGGAAGAAAAGAGGTGTCGTGGATGCTCCTTTTAGCTGAAGAACTCCTGTTGATTGCCATCGATGACGAAAAAGGAACGCTCCACAGCAGTGTTCTGCGCCCGATGGATTATGGGGTGGCGGGAGCTCTTTTGATGGATCTTCTGCTGTCCGATCGCATCCGCATTCAGGACGGCCAGGTAAAGATGGCTGACCGTTCGCCCACAAGCCATCCGATCCTGAACGATCTGCTGGAGCGCATTCCGAACTACCCGGATGGCTCCCTGGACGCCCTTGTTGGCGCCATTGGCGATGACAAACAAAACTACCAGGAACAAGTGATCGAACAGCTGGTCCAAAACAGGATTGTGACTCAGGAAGAACACAGGACCCTCGGAGTGTTTTCGTCCTTTCGCTACCCGCTGCGCGATCCCACGGCGAAGAATCTGGCGGTTCGCTGCCTGCGGGACGTTGTCCTGAACGACAAACCCCCGGACCGGCCTATGGTGTACCTGATCAGCCTGGTCCGGTCGATGGATTTAACCCGCATGATTTTTGAGCGCAGTGAACGGCGAAAGGCCCAGGAGGCCATGCACCGGATCGCTGGTGATGAGCCGGTTGGACTGGCCATTGAATCCATGTTTACGACTGTCGATCCGGACATGATTCTGGATCAGTAGAGGAGACCTCCCATGAAAGTTGTGTTATGTCCCGGAAACTGCGGACTGAAAACCGAATTGCAGTTCAGAGCGGATCCCCGGAAACAGATTACGGTGCAAGGGTCATCGGCCTGCCCGCAGGTGACAGGAATGCTGGATGCCCTCGGTCCTGTGGACGGTTATGCGGAGGTGTTTTCGTCGTTTGACACATCGCGGGTTTACCGGCTGGCAGGCGAGCATTTACGACACGTGAGCTGTCCGGTTCCGGTTGCCCTGCTCAAGGGCATTGAAGCGTCGGCAGGGCTTGCTTTGCCTCAGGACATCTGCATCCGTATGGAGAAGAACACACCATGATGAATTCAACAAACCACACAACGGGTTGCTCCGTCGAGAAACCGTTTGTTGAGCGGCGTTTCTTCAGAAGTGCCATCAGTACGATTCTTGTGCTGATTGTTGTACTGCTTTTGGGACAGGTTGATTTTTTGCTGCGCCCACTTTACAGGATCATATCGTTCATCGTC
>SKMO01000126.1 GCA_007121025.1 Bacillota bacterium
CAAAGAGCATCTCTCCCCCGGAGATATAGGCGTAATCCTTGAAGAATGGCGCATGCGGTGTGGTCAGTATGATGGTCTCCGGCTGATCCTGGCAGATATCCTGAACGACATTTTCTACTCCGTTGAGTGTTTTCTGTGCTCGCAGTTCTTCCCCTTTTCCCACCTCGGGAACAAGAATGGGCGGATGGGGAAGGATGTATCCGTTTACGATGTGACCCATTTGAATCCCTCCTTGAAAATGTGTGGTTGCGTGTGATTCTGTTTTAATTATAGACCATTTGACTGTTTTTCACAGCAGGGACGATCAGCCGGCTCAAGGAAAACGCTTATCTGTTTGCAGTTAAGCGACGCTGGACGATCCGGACAGCTGAGTGTGAAACCCCTAAGCAAACGAAGATACAACAGGTCTTATGGGCCGGATATCAGTGCAAAAAACATTCAGACTGGAAAAATAGACGTCAGTCGGTCCGGTTTCGGTCCGGCTTTTTTATGAAAGAAACGCAAGGGGCGAGGAAAAACCCCTGGAGTATGATACAATGCGAGAAAGGAATTTTCCTCAACCAGCAAGAGAAGGAAATTAATTTCCTCTCCCGCAGCCCTTCTGCTTTTCTTCGCCCGTTGCGCCTCAGCTGCGTAACGCCGGACCTTCAAATTTTGCCGGCCTGTCTTGGATGTTTGTGTTGCTGTCGTGGCCTTCTGGGCTGCTTGTCTGAAGAAGAAGTGGTTATTAGTTGAACAATGATGGATTAAGAGCGTTTTTGGACAAGCTCAGGGACCATGGCGAGCTTATGGAGATCAGCAAACCGGTGGTCCGGGATCTTGAGTTTGCTCCAGTCGTGGAAACAATGCTCCAGGAAAGACGGCCCATTGGCCTGTTAACCGAAATACGTCGTAAAGCCCCTGGCTTAAGCCATGGGGAGTGTCAAAATCCAGCAGATGTGCTCTGGGCGATGTCCACACGTGCAGACGGGAACAGGGACATTCTGATTGCTCCCATGCACAGGGTATGAAGAATGATCCGCCCACCGGTCCGGACGGAACCCACACCAAGGTGTCCATTGATGCCACCATTGACCTGAAGATCCGCGAAGACTACCGCCGGGTACGGTCTCCAAAAGTGGATCTGTCTCAATACTACCAAAGGGATGTGCAGAGGTTCAGCAGGGAGGCTTCCAGTGCAGGAATCCGTCCCGGACCATCCCTTGAATGGATGAGGACTGGCACCGGACGGTTGTTATCCGAAAAACGGTTGCTGGAAGGAATTCAGGGAACGATCCCGAAGAAAGAGGAAACATCAAGAGGAGGACTGCAAATGGGAATCCGTTTCCGAAGAAGAATTCGACTGGCCAAGGGGGTTCATCTCAATCTGAGCAAAACAGGGGTTGGCATCAGTGCAGGTGTCCCCGGAGCCCGGATCGGAACCGGTCCCCGGGGAGCCTACCGCAGTGTGGGGATTCCTGGAACCGGTTTGGTGTACTTTGAACGGTTGGGAAATGGGGGGAGCCAGTCACCGAAAATGGCGGAAGAACCGTCACGCCCACCTGGAACGTCAGCTGTTCCTGTGCCCCGGTCCATCCGTATTCCAGGCTGGCTTTGGGCACTGTCAGCCGGGGGAATCCTTTTGTTGGCAGCAGTGCCGCCTGCCGGTTCGGGAATGCTTTTGGCCGCGGTGTTTGGCTGGACGGGGTTTGTCCGGTCCGGACGCCTGAAGCACAACCGTCTGTTTCATGAGGCGATGAGAAACATGCGGCAGGAACGCTTGACAGATGCTTTGGATGGTTTGGCAACGCTGACGGACAGCATGGAGCCGCCTGATGCGGATGTGCTGCTGATCAAAGGCCGGTTGGAGCGAAATCTGGAAAGGTGGGAAGACAGTGTCATCACCTACCGGCGTCTTCTGCAATACCGGGAACCGGATGCAGGTTTGCGCCTGGAACTGGTGGATGCCCTGGCAGGAGCCGGTGATGCCCAAAAGGCACTTGAAGAGGCTGGTCGTTTGCCCGAAGAAATGCGCAACGGGCCCAGTGGCGTTCTGATCAGAGCCCACCTTCTCATGGAAGCCGGAAGGAACGACGAAGCCCTGCATCTGTTGCGGGACAGGATGGGTCGGAAACGAAAGATGACACCTGAGCTGATGCAGGCACGCTACCTGATGGGGATTATCTATGAGCGGCAGGGAGACAACAAACGGGCTCTGAACCAGCTGCAACGGGTCTATGCCCATGATGTCCATTACCGTGATGTGGCAGTCCGGATCGACAGGTTAAGCAACAGAATGAACGGCACCGGCAACCCTTCTGACAACTGAGACTTTGGATCGCAGGACAGACCAGGTTTTCTTTGCCTGTAGACGGCCTCCGGCATATAATGGATAGGACAGAACAACGATCAGAAAAGGAGAACAGATATGTTTGGAACATTCGTCAATGTGGCTGCAGTGATCATCGGATCAATGTTGGGCCTGGTTTTCAAAAAGGGCATTCCACCGAAAGCAAAAGACACCATTATGCAGGGGATTGGTCTGGTGGTGGTGCTGATCGGGCTTAAAATGGGCTTTGGGGCCAGCAATGAGCTTGTGGTCATCATCTCCCTGGTGATTGGCGCCATTTTGGGCGAGCTGATTGGCATCGACCGGAGACTGAACCGGCTGGCTGAAAATCTGCATAAGCGGGCCGGTGGGGATGAAGGGGCGTTTATCGAAGGATTTGTGTCGGCCAGCCTGATTTTCTGTGTGGGCGCCATGGCCATTATGGGGGCACTGGAAGCCGGATTAACCGGTTCTTACCAGATCCTCTATGCAAAATCGGCTCTGGATTTTATCACGTCAATGATTTTCGCTTCGACGTTTGGCATTGGTGTGATGTTTTCGGCCCTGCCGGTTCTGGTTTATCAGGGGGCCATCACGCTTTTGGCCAGCTCGGTCAGAGGGGTCCTGACCGATTCGGTGGTGTCCTACATGACGGCGACCGGTGGTCTGTTGATTCTGGGCATTGGAATCAACATCCTTTTTAAAAAAGACATCAACATTGCCAATCTTCTTCCGGCTATTTTTGTGGCCGTGTTTGTGACCATGGTGGCCATGGCCCTGTTTCCGGGTTTTGTGTAAGGGGGAGAAACAATGAATCTCAGGGAGTTTACTGAATGGGCAGATCAGGTGGTCACGGAGCAGATTCCACCGGAGTTGCTGACGGATCTGAACATGGGCATGATTGTGGAACCGGATGAAAAAGAAGAGGACGATGGTGACAGTGTGGTGTTGGGTGAATACGTCCGCAATGAACTGGGAAACCAGGTGATCCTCTACTATGGATCGTTTCGGACACTCTGGGAAGAAGGCAGTCTTCCGGACTGGAAAGAGGAAGTGGCGGACACCATCCGACACGAATTACGCCATCACGTGGAGGGTCTAGCCGGGGAAGAAATCCTGGCCAGACAGGAAGATCAGCAGGAACTCAGCCGCATCCGGGAGAGAAAGCAGGCCGAAAGACAGGAGCGCCGGAAAAACCGGTCCCCGGGGCGATTGCAGTCCCTCTGGCAGCGTATACAGAACAGACGCTGAACGACACCTTTCCTGCCTGTGCTGGTTCCCCAAGATGTTTTCCACATCTGCCCCGGACAGGGACACCTCCCGGCTCGTTTTCTGTCACAGTGGTCTGGCCTGAGGAGCCGACAAACAGGTGGCTTATACAAGTTGTTGATCCGTCAAGAGACCGGTACCCCTTCAGGAGGCACTGGTCTCTTGACGGATGTTTGTTTTTCCAGACAGGTCATGGCAGAGCGCGAATCGTCCTGGGACGGACTCTCTTGTTTCGCACGTTCAATGCAACGTTTGTTCATCCAGTGAATCAGCAGAACCAAGGTTGGCCCAAGGTGATTTGTAAATGGTTCCGGATTTCGCGATTTGTGCAACGACATGACATTGAAATAACTTAAAATAACTTAAAATAACTTAAAATAACATTGAAAAAGTTCACATTGATGCTTGACAAATCGTTGAGAGGGGTTATGATGTAATTGTCTAGTGTATTAATACAAATAGACAATGGAGGATAATCCAATGAAATATATGGTCAATGTGACCAGTGGTATTCCCATTTACAAACAACTGATGGAGCAGATCCGTCAGGGGATTCTGGGGAATCTTCTGGAACCGGGCCAACAGATGCCCACGGTCCGGGAGCTGGCACTGGAACTGACGGTCAACCCGAATACGGTGGCCAGAGCATACCGTGAACTGGAGGCCCTGGGACTGCTTGAGAGCGTGCAGGGAAGAGGAACATTTGTGGCAGCTCAGGGAATGAGGGATTCCGGACAGGAACGGATGGCGGTGTTCCGACAGTCCATGGAGGAACTTCTCGACCAGGCGGTCCGGCTGAACATCTCGCCGGAAGAACTTCAAAACATGTTTTGTGATGTGCTGGAAGAAAGGAAGAAGAACAATGGCCGCTGAAATGGTGAAAATTGAAAAAGTCAGCAAACAGTTTGGGGCCAAACAAGCTCTGAAGAACATTCATCTGACAATCCAACCGGGAGAAATACTGGGGTTGGTGGGTCCAAATGGTGCTGGGAAAACCACCCTGATCAGTGTGCTGATGGGGCTGGTGATTCCGGACAGTGGAACGGTGCATCTGTTCGGGAAAGAACGGACTGAACTGACCCGCAGTGAGCGCAGTCAGATCGGATTTGTCCCGGATGAGATCAATCTGTATGAGTGGATGTCCATCGATGAGATTCTCAGATTTCAAAGAACGATGTTCTCCCAGTGGGACCAGAAGCGTTGTGATCGGTTCATACAACGGTTCGGGCTAAACCGCAAAGAGAAAATCCGTGATCTGTCCAAGGGGATGCGCTCGCAGCTGGCACTGATTCTGGCCCTGTGCACCCGGCCCAAACTGCTCATTCTCGATGAACCATTGGAAGGCCTGGATCCGGTACGACGTCTGGAATTTCTGAACCTTGTGTTAGAGGACTTTTTGGAGGGAGACGATTGCAGCGTTCTGATTTCTTCCCACTACCTGGAGGAACTGGAGCGGATGGCAGACCGGATCGCCTTTATCAGCGACGGAGTCCTTCAACATCTGGCCCCGATGGAACAGATCAAGTCAGAATCCAAGACCATCCGGGTGGTGTTTCAAAAAGATCCTCCCGAAGAATTGCTCCAAATGCCGGGAATTCGGGATGTGCAGAGGGAGGGAAAGCTGGGGTATTTGATCACGGTGGAAGAAAACTTCAGCGCGGTTCTGGACGCATGTGCCCAGTGGCCCCATTTCGTCCTGGACACCTATCACAGAAGTCTTGACGAACTGTTTTCAGATTATACGGGAAGTGGTGATTTCGATGATTAAAGCCCTGATGGCCAAGGAGTGGCGACAGCTTCGCTGGGTGTGGGTGATTGGTGGGGTTCTTTGTCTGGTCACAGCCGTCCTGACAGTGGCGTTCTATGGCACGCTGGGGCAGATGATCGAGGAAATCCCACCCGAAGTCCTGGACGTGTTGTTGCGTTACGATGCCGGGCAGCAGTTGCTCACTTTGGTGGCCTCTTTCGATGTTTACCTGTGGTCTCAGTGGAATGCCAAAAACATGATTCAGCTGGGCAGTTTGTTTGTGATTATCATTGCCACAATGCAGTTTGCCCAGGAAGCAGGGAAAAAAACCATGGGGTTTTACCTGACTCGTCCCATCAGCCGGCGGGAAGGGCTGGCCGGAAAAATGCTGAGTGGTCTGATGGCCCTGGGCGCTGTGTTTGGGGCGGGAACTCTGGCGCTGATTCTGCTTTCCCGGTTGTTTGGCTATGATGTCCCAGCCGGCCGGTTTCTGGTGGCATTTTTGGTCGGGTTTTGCTGGATGGCTGTGTTTTATGCCCTCGCGGTGCGGATTTCCATTGGCGGTTTGGAACCGGTGTTGTCAGCAGTGATCACTGCAGCGGTGGGCCTTGGACTGTCACTGCCCATCTTCGCAGGCTCCTGGCGGGTGTTGTCGATCTTTTACCAGATGCGGGCAGGAGGCTATTACCTGCAGGGACAAAACCCCCTGTGGTCCGTGAGTGCAGCCCTCATACTGTTTTCTTTGCTGACCCTGCTGAATATCCGGGCCTTTTCCAGAAAGGACTACTGATTGCGGCAAAAAAACAGCCTGCCGGCTTCTGTAAGCCGGCAGGCTGGAAGGATCGGTCAGGGACCTTTTAGTCGATCAGGCCATGGTCCCGAAGAAAGTCGATGGCAACGTCTTCAGGTTCCACTTCGTCGATGTCCACACGCATGTTAAGTTCGATCAGCGTCTCGTGGTCCAGAAGAGCGGACAGTTCACCCACCTGAGAGGCGATGTCCGGGTAGGCATCCAAAATCTCCTGACGGAAAACGGGTGCCGGGTTGTAGACCGGGAAAAATCCTTGATCATCTTCCAGGATGGCAAAGTCAAACGCGGCGATCCGGCCGTCTGTTCCAAATCCCATGGCCAGATCCACTTCACCCTGGTTCAGCGCGCCATAGGTGAGTCCGGTTCCCATAAAGA
>SKMO01000065.1 GCA_007121025.1 Bacillota bacterium
CGCTGCCCCGGAGGGTTTCGCAAATCCAGGCGGTAGTCCAGCCCTTTCCACATCACATAGTCGTAGATCCGGAAATGGGGCCTCAGCCATTCCCGGTTCACCACCGGAAACGCCTGGTGGCCGTTCAGGTCAAACAACGTCGCCGAAACCTCCATCAGTGCCATCACATGGCGGCCGGAAAGCTCCATCACCTGAAGCCCGTCCGGATAAGGGAAAAACTGCATCACATCTTCCCGGGTCACCCGGGGATCCACAAATCCCTTGAACTGTTCATTGACATAGGAAACAGCCGACAAGGGCGCTTCGCTGGCACGCATCTGTACATCGTGCATCCACTGCACCAGGGGGTGTTCTTCCATACAGATTTCAGATAAAATGTCGTTCACCGGATAGCTCTTCTTCAGTTCGGACAGTGCTTCCTGTTCCCAACGTCTTGCTTTTCGCACAAAGGGTTCCATCGCGTCCACAAAACCGCGGTCCGGTTCCAGCTTTTCATTGCTCCAGACGGTGGCTTCCGCGTTCACAACCTTCCACCGCTCACCCGGGCTGTCTTGTTCCAGTTCAAGCCTGACTTCTCCAAGTCCGTCAGCAAACGCTCCCGGCTGAATCATGGTCTGAGTGCCCTGGATCCATGTGAACGTTCTGTGCTGGTGTCCGGTAACCAAAACGTCGATTCCTTCCACCTGTTCCATCAGTTCAATGCCCCGGTTTTCAAACGGTTTGGCAATGGGTTCTCCTGTGTCCATATCCCGGTCTGTCCCGCCGTGATACCCCACCACCACCAGATCCACCGGCTGTTGCTCCCGGATGCTTTTCAGACAGTCTTTCAGAGCCTGCACTTCATCCGTCAGGACCACCTGCTCACTCCCTCGTTCAACCACCCGTGTGGTCAGCCCCACCAGAGCCACCGACAGGGGTCCGCGCTGAACGATTCGGTAAGGCAAACCGAAGTACGCAGTCCCGGTACGGGCGTCCCGGATGTTCCCGGACAGGAAGGGAAACGGAGAAGACCGGGAAAGGGACAGCAGTGTCTCAACGCCATAGTTGAACTCATGGTTCCCAATGACCAGAGCATCACAATCCATTTCCTGCAGCCCCCGGACCACCGGATGCTCTTTCCCGTCAGCATATTTTCCGAAAAAATGGACCAGGGATGATCCCTGAATGGTGTCCCCATTGTCAAGATAGATGGAATGGGCGCACGTCTTACGCCGCTCTTTCAGGAGCGTGGCGATCTGCGCCAGACTGTGGCACGGAGCCGGAGACCCGTCGTTCGGCCGTTTGTCTTTCGGCAGCAAGCGCCCATGGATGTCCGATGTGGCGAATATACAGATCTCTTCCTTCATGGTGTCTGCACCTGCTTTCCTTCGAAAGGAAGGCCGGGGACCCGATTCGGGTCCCCGCCCCCACAGGCTGGATTACCAGCCCAAAATCGTTCTGACTTCGTCTGCAACATCATCCAGCACTTCTTCTCCGGTTTTCTGCTGCAGGAACGCTTCTTCAAAATTCGCCAGGAAAATGCTGTCGATTCTGGCTCCCGTCACTCCGGGCCAGTTGAACCAATCCGAGAGATCCACCACCTGGTCATAGGAACGGGTGGCTTGTGGATTCTGGGCGATGTAATCGCTTAAAAGGCCACCTTCATCCAAAAGGCTCTCCCGTGCAGCCATGTATCCCATGCCCTCAACGATAATTGCTCCGGCCTCTGGAGACATGGCGTACTTCACAAACTCCCAGGCTGCTGCTTCACGGGCTGCTTCCGATGGAAGAATGTAGATGTTGCTCCCGCCGGCAGGGATCACCCGGGGATTGCGGTTCTGCGCGTCATCGTACAATGGCAGAAGCATGATGCCCATGTTAAAGTCGGCCCCGGCAGTAAATGCCGTCAGGTTTCCGGTTGTTGCTGTGATCATGCCCAGGTCACCGTTGAGGAAGTTCTCCGCCGCTTCGCCACCGCTCATGTTCGGCCAGCTGCCATCTTCATGCTTCATCCCCAGCCAGAGGTCCATCACACGACGGCCGGCTTCCCCGTCGAACAGAATCTCCTGGTTGTCAAGGTCGGCCATCTGCCCGCCATGGGTCTCCAGAAGCATCTGGAACTGCCATGTGTCAAAGTCAAGCTGGAAAGCAACACCGTCTGCATCCGTCCCGTCGCTGATCGTTTTCGCCCATGAACGGATATCCGTCCAGGTTTCCGGCTGGTCCACGTAGGACAATCCCACTTCTTCCAGAAGATCAATGTTTGCATAGAGAAGCGGCGTACTGATGGCAAATGGCAGGGCAAACTGATTGCCATCCGCATCAAACCCCAGAGACAGCATTTGGGGGAAGAAGTCATCCAGATCGAAATTGTCCTGCTCGATGTACGATGCCATGCTGACAGCACCCAGTCCATCCATCAGGAAGTTGTGACCGGACAGCCCCATAATGGTCAGATCCGGCGTCTGGTTGGCCACGGCCAGGGTCTGCAACTGCTCCAGAAGTCCGCCGTACCAGCCGGGAACATGCTCATGCTCGACGATGATCCGGTCCTGGGAATCGTTGAAGCCCTGCACGATCAGGTCCATGGCCTCGCCCCGGGGACCGGAAAAAACATGGAGGAATGACAGAACAATGGGCTCATCCGGAGCCACCCCGTTGCCGTCAGAGGGATCCGGCTCACCATTTCCTCCCGTACCACAAGCTGCCGCGGAGAATACCATTGCGGCCACCAAAATCACAGAACCAACTTGCAACAATCTTTTCTTCAACACGTTTCAACACTCTCCTTTTTATTTGATGCCACTGCGTGTGTGGCTCTGGACAAAATACTTCTGTCCCAGCAAGTAAATAATCAACACCGGAATCACGGACATTGTGGCTGCCGCCATCGTTGGCACCCACTGCACCAGGGTCTCATCACGGAACGTGACGATCCCCACGGGAAGTGTCAGCTTCCGGGAATCCATCAGGACCACCAGGGCCCAGTAATAATCGTTCCAGTTACGCACCAGCTGGATCAGTCCTACGGACACCAGGGCCGGAATGGCGGAACGCAGATACACATGGTAGAGCGTCTGAAATGCATGGCAGCCGTCAATCTGCGATGCTTCATCCAGTTCGTTTGGCACCTGCAGAAAGAACTGACGGAGCACGAAAATGGCATAGCCATTGGCCAGATGTGGGACAATGACCCCCTTGTATGTGTTGACCCATTCAAATGCATTGACAACCATAAATGACGGAAGCAATATCGCCTGAGGCGGGATCATCATGGTGCACAGGACAAAGAAGAACAATGGTTCCCGTCCGGGAAACTCATACCGGGAGAACGCATAGGCCGCCAGAACACCCAGTGTCAACTGTCCCAGAGTCAGAGTGGTTGAGACAAACACGCTGTTCATAAACCAGCGCAAAAACGGGGTTTGATTCAAGACCTGCCGGTACCCGTCCAGACTGAACTCCGTTGGAAAAACCAGAAGAAACCGGTTGAACACCGATCCGTATGATGACAATGAGATGCTCAGCATCCAGAGAAACGGCATCAGGACCACCAAGGCAGACAACACCAGCAGCAAATGAAGGACCGGGGTTTTCGGATTGAATTTGTTCATATTGTCATCACCTCTATTGGTAGTGGACCTTTTGCTGCACGATGCGCACCATAAAGACAGTCAGGACCAGCATCATGGTGAACAGAACGGTCGCTGCTGAACTGGCCACGCCGGTATTAAAGAATTTGAATGCCTCCTGCCAGACAAAAAACACCATCACGTTCGTCGCATTGCTTGGCCCTCCCATTGTCAGAATCTGAACGGTGGCAAACACCTGGAAGGAAAACAGGGTGGTCATCACAAACACAAAGAACGTCACCGGCGACAACAGCGGAATGGTGATCCGGGTCAGTTTCGTCCAGGACGACGTCCCATCAATGTCAGCAGCCTCGTAAAGCTCCCGGTCCAGCTGCTGGATCCCCGCCATGTACAAAATGACATTGTAACCAAACGACTGCCAGACCCCCAAAATCATGATGGCAATCAGCGCGGTGGTCGGCTGGTTCAGCCAGTTTGGCCCGCTGATGCCCACCAGTGCCAGGAATTGATTGATCAGTCCGTTTCGCTGGTTATACATCAGCCCAAAAGAGAGGCTGGCCGCCGCAACGGAAATCACCACCGGAATGAAAAAGATAAACCGATAGACCACCTTGGCTTTCTTGGTCTGCTCGATCAACAATGCATACGCCAGACCCAGCACCATGGAAAACGGTGTTTTCACCAGCACGAATAACAGCGTATTGCGGACTGAAGCCCAAAACACCTTGCTGTTGACCAGCTGCTCGTAGTTTCGCATGCCCACGTACGTTGTTTGCCCCGTCAGCAGGTTCCAGTCATTGAAACTGAGCATCAGTGAGTAAAAAAATGGAAAGACAAAAAAAATGCCATACAACACCATTGCAGGTAACAATAACAGGTATGGCAGTTTACTCCTGTTAACCATAGACTCCTCCTTTTCCTGTCCCTTTTGATTTGCTGACCCCGCTGTACAATTAAACCGATATCGTGGTCCTTCCGTTCGGATGGAGGAACCCGTCTCTGTATAGTTGTATATACGTATATTCTACGGTTTGGGGCAAACTCCTTCCCATCCCGACAACTTTTTTGATTTTCTTTCGCCACCGGTTCTGGCAAACCCCTGTTCCAGGGGGATCAACCTAACATGATGCCTGAAAAAACGTCGATGGATATTGGGTTAAGCGCCGCGCAGCAACAAAAAGGACCCCCTTGTTGAGGGAGTCCCTGGTGTGTCGTTTCGGCCCGTCTCATGATTCGAATGTTTCCTTGTATCTGCGAATGCAGCGTTCGATCGACGCGATTGCCACGTCACGGCCCTTGATTTCATGCACTTCTGTTTTCTTGTCCTCCAGCATCTTGTAGACCTCATAGAAATGCTTCAGCTCCATGGACAGATGCTGCGGCAGTTCTTTCACATCCTCGTAAAAATCAAAATGAGGATCATGGTTGCCCACGGCAATGATCTTTTCATCGACTTTTCCCTGATCGATCATCTGCAGCACTCCGATGGCATGACATTCCACCAGTGTCATGGGCATGATGCTCTCCGAGCAGAGAACCACCACATCCAGGGGATCATTGTCCTGCGCGTGGGTCCGGGGGATAAACCCGTAATTGGCCGGATAATGGGTCGATGTGTACAACACCCGATCAAGCACCAGCAGCCCTGTGGTTTTATCCAATTCGTATTTGTTCTTGCTGCCCTTGGAGATTTCGATCACCGTCATGAATGTTTCCGGGGTGATCCGCTCCGGCTCTATATCATGAAGAATGTTCACAGCCACAGCTCCTTTCCCTGTTGTTTCTGTCCATTATGCCTCAACCGAACGAAAGCTCAAGCCGGACTATCTGAGTTTATCCAGGAATGCTTCACGGTAGATGGTCGGCACCTCCATGGTGTCCATGTCCACCCCTCTGGCAAAGGCGTTCTGCAGGACCCAGAACGGATTGCGGAACAACTCCCGCCCCAGGGCCACCAGATCCGCCCGTCCGTTTCCGAGAATCTCTTCCGCCACATCCAGTGTCTTGATCAGCCCCACGGCGATGGTCGGCACCTGACACCTGGTGCGAATGGTCTCGGAGAGCGCCGCCTGATATCCGGGAAACGTGTCAATTCTTGCCAGCACAACACCGCCGGAGCTCACATGGACCACATCGACCAGATCCCGGACGATGCGAACCATCTCAACCATCTCATCCACCTGCATCCCGTCCGGCAGATGGTCTGTGGCCGACACCCGCAGCAGAACCGCCTTTTCCTCCGGCCAGACGCTGTGGACGGCCTCCAGGACTTCCCGGAGGAATCGGGTCCGGTTCTCCGTATTTCCCCCGTATTCGTCTGTCCGCTTGTTGGTCAGCGGAGACAGAAATTCACTGATCAGATAGCCGTGGGCCCCATGGATTTCTATGGCGTCAAAACCGGCTGCATCCGCCCGGCGGGCACCCTCACGGAACGCTTCCACCACTTCACGCATCTCCTGCGTGCTGATCTCCCGGGGTTTCCGGTAGGTTTCATCAAAAGCAATCGGGCTTGGTGCCACTGTATACTCCGGGTCCTGTGCCCCGGCGGTACACTTTCGACCGGCGTGATTGAGTTGCAGGGCAACCTTCGCACCGTACCGGCGGCATCCCTGCGCAACCCGGGACAGACCTGTCACCTGTGCATCCTCCCAGATCCCAAGACAGTTGTCGGAGATCCTGCCATTGGGCAATACGGCCGTGGCTTCCATGATAATCAGGCCCGTGCCTCCGGCAGCACGGCTGACATAATGAACAAAATGCTCGTCAGTCACGTTCCCATCGGTTTTGGCACAGTAAAGATCCATCGGTGGAAAGACCACCCGGTTTTTCAGTTCAAGATTCTTCACCACAAACGGTTGAAATGTTTTCATCCTGTTTCCCCTTCCCATATACTCAGCTAATGAGTTTCACTGGGGTCATTCTACTATATGTCAACCAGTTTTTCTAGTATAATGGATCAATAACCGCGCGAGGTGACTTATGAATCTGAACAATTTTCAAAATACTAAGCTGGCCCTGCTCAAACTGATCACGACGGAACAGTTTCCGCAAAACCGGCTTCCCTCCGAAGCGGAACTGGCCAAGAAAATGCGGGTGAGCATCGTCACCCTGCGTCAGTCACTGACCGTTCTGGCTGCTGAAGGCTACATCACAAAAAAGCAGGGGCTGGGCAACTTCATCCACCACAGTGCGCTGGACCGGAACAATCGCATCGACATTACCTACTGCGTGGAAAATCTGCTGAAAATCAGCGGTTATGCTGTGGAAACCCAATTGCTGGACCTGTCTGTCCAGGCACCGGACGATTTGGAAATCACCGCAATGCGCGTCGATCCTCAAGACAGCATTCTCCAGATCCGCCTGCTGTATCTGGCCGACGGGGACGCCGCTGCCCTGGAGATTCATCGGGTGCCCAGGAAGTTCTTTATCCGGGACGTTCCGGACAACATCCGCATCGATAAGTTCGACCAGTTTCTCTGGGAATACTGCGACAAGTCCCTGGCCCATGAAATGATCACCTGGGAACCGGTCCTGGTCACAGATGAACTGAGCCGTATGTTTCAGCTCCCGGGGGGATCGCCAATGCTGTCCTGGAACCAAATCATCTTTGATCAGGCTGATCTGGAAACCAGCCACAGCCAGACATTTTTCAACCCGAAAGTCATCCAGCCCCGTTCTCTGCGAAAGTGGAATTTCGGACCAAGAATCACAGACTGAACCAAACACGCGGTGCGCAGGCACCGCGTGTTTTTGCTAACTGTGTTCGAATAAAATCCGTTCCGCGCCACTGTACACGTTGGCTCTGTTCGGTCGGACAAAACCGCAAAGAGTCACGTTGGCCTGTCGGGCCATGGTCACAGCCAGCGATGTCGGTGAGGATTTTGATGCCAGCACCGGGACTCCCAGACGGGCGGCTTTGATCACCAGTTCATAACTGGCGCGGCCTGTATTGTACAGAATCTTGTCTTCCAGAGGAATGTCCCGGATCAGCGCATACCCCAACACTTTATCGGCGGCGTTGTGACGTCCAATGTCCTCATACGTCACCAGCAGTCTTCCCTCCCGGTCGAAAAGGGCCGCCAGATGGACACCTCCGGCCATCTGTCTGACGTCCTGTTCATCCAGGATCTGCCGGGCCATTGCGGTAAGGGTTCTTACCGGAAGGCCCAGTTCCCCGGTAACCCGGGGAATATTTTCACCCAAATCCTCCACGGAGGTCCGGCCGCAACCGGCCCGGATCAGAAGAGTGGCCGCATCCTGCGGCCGGTTTAGACTGTCTGACCGGACGGTGACCACATTACGCGAGGGTCCCAGAGATTCGCCGGAAGTGTTCTCGCCGGTCTCTCCGCAATGCGACAGCATCCGGATGTCATCAAAGCGGCTGACAAAGCCCTCGGACACCAGAAAACCCGCCGCCAGCTCTTTTTCTCCTCCCGGAAGGCGCATCAGAACCGCCACCCGCTGGCCATTGACGTCCACTGCCAGGGGTTCCTCCACAGACAGAAAATCATCCCGCCTGCTGTGTTCTCCCGATTCCCATCGGACAATGCTCATCTTTTCAACCATGCTGTGTCTGTCCATCATCTCACATCACTTTCGCAAGCCTTTTACCCGGGCCGTTCTTCGCAGATCCCAGTCCCGCTTCAGGATGGCATACTGCTGCACGTCCCAGTACGTGCCCTTTGCCCTTAACTTTTCCCGAATCAAGCCTTCATAACGCATGCCGGCCTTTTCCAGTACCCGACCGGACACCTCATTGCGGAGCATGTGTATCCCCTCAATCCGGTTCAGTCCCATGGAATCAAATCCAAATTCCAAAATTTTTTCCAGTACTTCCGTGGCGATTCCCTGTCCCCAATAGACCTCTGAGAGCACATAGGCCACTGGCGCCGACCGGTTTGCCGTGTCCACAGACACGAAACGGATCGTCCCGATCACACGACCGGTTTTCTTCCAGACAATCCCCCAGATCCCTGCCCGATCCTCATCAACATCCGACATGCACTGTTGGATAAACACCTGCGTGTCTCTGATTGATGCATGCAGGTCCCAGGACATGTACGCCGTCACATCCGGACTCTGAGCATAGGCAAACACGTCTTCAGCATCCTCGGGCTTCAACCACCGTAAGATGGTGCGTTTCGTTTCCATTGGCGGTGTTCCCCTGAACACCTGTTCCTCTTGTTCCATCGGATCTCCTCTCAGAGACGGTCCCTTTTGTCACCGGTTGAAAACAGACCCGTCCGGCGCAGCGCCTGCCCCAACAGCACCGCCAACACCCCTCCGGCGAGAGCTGTCCCCAATTGCGGAAGACCAAGCATCACCCTGGCCGGCCCGGGCAGATCCAGGACCACGTGGGCGGCCATCCACAGCAAGCCAAATTTTGCTGCGGCTCCCAGGACCACGGCCCCAGCTCTTCCCAGCAGATGGCCCGACCTGTCTCCCCCATAATATACCAGAATATACACCATGTTGCCCAGTCCAATAAACACGGCCGCCGGAAGCATGGCTGCCGGAACAATGCCCCGCAGAATGCCGGTCAGAGGACTCATGAAACCGACAGCGACTGCCCAGCCCGGGTGAACAAAGACCCCGGTGATCAATAGGATGCCATTCACCAGTGTTCCCGTGACTGGCTGCGGAAACCCCAAGGTCTGAACCGCCAACAACATCCCCAGACAGACCGCTGCCCGGATCACTGTCCGATTGCTGTTCTGCATCAGACTCCCCCCTTCACAGCCGTTTTCTCCAGGTATAACTTGTATGCAGCAACGCATGGGCCTTTTCACCGTACGGGGGGCCCAGGTAGTCCTCGTACATTTTGAGCACTGCCGGATTTTCGTGTGCCTTGCGCAATTCCTTTTTTCCGTCAATCGCATACAGGGTCCCGGCCCGTTTCGTCAGAATATCCGTATCCCCATGAATGAAGGGCTGGCCGCCGCCACCAATGCACCCCCCGGGACAGGCCATGATTTCGATGGCGTCATACGCCGCTTCACCACGCCTGATTTTTTCAAGAAGTGTGCGCGCATTTCCCAGACCATTGGCCACGGCAATCCGCAGAGGGCGGCCGGCGACGTCCACCGTGGCTTCTTTGATGCCGTCAATGCCCCGAATGGCGGTGAATTCCGGAGAGCTCTGGTCTTCTCCTGTCAGCAGATCGGCGGCCGTTCGGATGGCCGCCTCAAGGACACCCCCGGAGGCACCAAACAGATCTGCCGCACCACTGGACGTTCCCAGGGGATCATCGAACGGTGTATCTGGCAGTTTCTCAAAGGCAATTCCCGCCTCACGGATCATCTGCCCTAATTCCCGGGTTGTAATCACCGTGTCGACCAGCGGCAGTCCTTCATACGTAAGTTCAGGACGGGCGGCTTCATACTTTTTGGCCAGACAGGGCATCACTGAGACCACGCGGATCCGTTCCCGGTCAATGCCCATCTGATCGGCGTAATAACTCTTGATAATGGCCCCGAACATTTCCTGGGGGGACTTGCAGGTGGACGGGATATCCAGAAGATCTCCGAACTGGTGTTCCACGAACTTCACCCATCCGGGGCAACAACTGGTCAGGATCGGCAGACGCCCTCCGCCTTTGAGCCGATGAATCAGCTCGTGGGCTTCTTCCATCACGGTGACATCCGCTGCGAAGTTGGTGTCGAACACCAGATCAAACCCCAGCTCCTTGAGCGCGCTGACCATCCGTCCGGTCACATCTGTTCCCGGGGCTATTCCAAATTCCTCCCCCAGAGCGGCCCGTACCGCCGGTGCCGTCTGGACCACAACGATTTCTTCTGGATGCTCAAGGGCTTTCCAGACTTCAGGGAGTTGATTGACTTCAGTCAACGCACCGGTCGGGCAGACCGCCACACACTGCCCGCAGAACGTACAGGCCGTCTCGCTCATGGGACGGCCAAACGCCGGGGATACGACGGTTTCAAACCCTCTGCCCACCGCAGACAGCACATGGACCGTCTGGACACTGGAG
Organism: Bacillota bacterium; assembly: GCA_007121025.1. Classification (GTDB taxonomy): domain Bacteria; phylum Bacillota; class TC1; order TC1; family UBA5767; genus SKMO01. The sequence continues at coordinate 10,561 of SKMO01000065.1, forward strand.
CACATGGTTTCACAACGCCGGCATAAAATGCACTTGTCCAGATCACGGACTATGGCTTTGCTGGACACATCCAGTGGATAGGTAGACCGCTCCCCGGGGTAACTGATATGTCTGACCTCCAGTTCGGCTGCCAGGGACTGCAGTTCACAACGGCCGTTCTTATGGCAGATCAGACAATCTCTGGGGTGATCCGACAGGAGCAGTTCAACGATCTGTCTTCTGGCCCGGATGGCCCGCAGGCTGTGGGTCAGCACCACCATGCCCTCTTTCACACGGGTCGAACAGGACGGAAGAAGCCGTTCCTGCCCCTTGACCTCAACCATACAGACTCTGCAGGATCCGGGATGGCTGTCCATGGACGTGTTCGACATGGAAAAATGGCAAAGGGTTGGAATCCGAATGTTCATTTTCCTGGACGCATCCAAAATGGTGTCGGTTTCCGGAACCTTGATCGTTCTGTTGTTGATGCTCAATGATACATTGCGCATGGGTCACCTAGCCTTTCACAATGGCGTCCACCGGGCAGCTGGACAGACACAGCCCGCATTTGATGCAGGTCTCACGGTCAATCCGGTGGAGCGCTTTGGGTTTGCCGGAAATCGCTCCCACCGGACAGGCCCGGGCACAACGGGTACAGCCGATGCAGCTTCCGGTGATGGAGAACGTCAGCAGTGACTGACAAACGCCGGCCGGACACCGCTTGTCCCGGACATGGCACAAATACTCATCCTCGAAATACGCCAGGGTGCTGATCACCGGATTGGGGGCAGTCTGCCCCAGCCCGCAAAGCGCGGTGTCCTTGATCACCGCAGACAGTTTTTTCAGATCCTCCAGATCACCGGTCACACCCTCACCGGCCCGGATCCGCTTCAGAATCTCCAGCAGACGCTTGTTTCCGATGCGGCAGGGCGTGCATTTCCCGCAGGATTCATCCACCGTAAAATCCATATAGAACGTCGCCAGGTCCACCATGCAATTGTCCTCATCCATGACGATCATGCCGCCGGAACCCATCATCGATCCCAGCTCGCGAAGCGTGGCATATTCGATCGGAGTATCCAGGTATTGGGCCGGTATGCATCCACCGGACGGACCCCCTGTCTGGACCGCCTTGAAGGACCGGCCGTTTTTGATCCCCCCGCCGGTCTTCTCCACGATGTCCCGCAGGGTGGTTCCCAGTGGAATCTCAATCAAACCAACATTGTTGACTTTTCCCGCAAGGGCAAACACCTTGGTTCCCGGAGAATCTTCAGTTCCGAAACGGCGGAACCACCGGGGTCCCTGAACAACAATCGCCGGCACGTTGGCCAGCGTTTCCACATTGTTCACCACTGTGGGTTTCCCCCAGAGCCCCTGTTGCGCCGGAAACGGGGGTTTGATGGTTGGCTCCCCGCGTTTCCCTTCAATCGAATGAATCAGGGCCATTTCTTCGCCGCATACGAATGCCCCGGCCCCCAGTTTGATGTCCACGTCAAAGGAAAACCCGCTGTCCAGGATGTTCGCGCCAAGCAACCCAAATTCACGCGCTTCTCCCAGGGCGACGGTAAGCCGCTCAATGGCCAGGGGGTATTCGGCCCGAATGTAAATGAAACCCTGTGCGGCACCAATGCAGTACCCGGCGATGGCCATCGCCTCCAGCACGCTGTGGGGGTCGCCCTCCAGTATGGAACGGTCCATAAAGGCACCCGGATCGCCCTCATCCGCATTGCAGATCACATATTTCTCGTCGCTCACAGACTGTCGGGCGGAAGCCCATTTCAGGCCGGTGGGAAACCCACCACCACCCCGTCCCCGAAGACCGCTGTCCCGGATCAGGGCCACCGTGTCTTCAGGGGGAGACGCGATGACTGAGGCCAGGGCCGTGTAACCGTCAGCACCAATGTATTCTTCAATGCGCTCCGGATTAATGAGACCGCAGTTGCGAAGCGCAATGCGCACCTGATTTTTGTAAAACGGAAGCTCTTCCTGGACCTGATACAACTCGCCGCTCTGGGGGTCGCGCATCATAAGACCCTCAACCGGACATCCGCCCACCAGATGCTCCCGGACAATGTCTTCGGCGCTTTCCGGGGTCACCTGGACGTAAAACGTGCCTTCCGGAACGACTTTCAGGATGGGGCCTTTTTCGCAAAAGCCAAAACAACCCGTTCGGGATACGAGAACATCATCGCGACCCAGCGATGACAGAACCTCCTGCATCCGTTCAACGATCTGTTCACCCAGTGCAGAACGACAGCCCGTCCCCGAACAGACCAGGACTTCCCTGGTGCCCTGTCCCTGTGACTGACTCCTGCGCCGCTCAATCCGGGGGTGCATTTCGCTGCGCAGTGCTTCCAGCTGTGTTCGGTTATGCAACCTCATGAGCGCCACCCCCGTATTCCGCCAGAATGCCCGAAACCCGTTCCGGTGTCACACGCCCATAGACCTTGTCGTTGACCGTCACCACCGGAGCCAGGCCACAGGCCCCCACACAACGCAGAACCTGCAGGGTGTACATTCCTTCATCATCCGTCTGCCCGGCCCGCAAGCCCAGCTCCGCTTCGAACCGACGCAAAACGTCCTCCGCTCCCCGTACAAAACAGGCGGTCCCCATGCAAACATTAATCACCACTTTGCCCCGTGGTTCCATGGTGAAATAAGAGTAAAACGACACGACTCCGTAGACCTTCGAGGCGGGAATGTCCATTTTTTCTCCAACGTGTATCTGCAGTTCCTCCGAAAGAAACCCATAGATCTCCTGGGCTTTGTGCAGCACCCGGATCAATGGATCCCTCTCTGCGCAGAGCGATTCGATATAACGGTCCAGTTCCTCATAGCGGCAACAGTCTGATCCCATACCTTTACCCCCTAGTTTGTGAATGTAATCACTTTCCCAATCATGTCATTATAATCCCATCTCCCACACAGTGTCAACAGGAGCGGGCTGTGGTTCCCAGCGCATTGATAAACGTCCTGTCAGCCATTGCATTGATTCGGTTCCGCTGTCAGCGGCTCCACACAGCCCTGGCTGAGGCCACAAAGTGCCTGATGGCCATTGTTGGGTGGACCAGAATCATGCGGGGTCCGCTAAAACGCATGACTGCACGGATTCGCTGTCGCATTTCCGGTCGGAAACAATGAACCTGACAATTGGAGCAAAACGGCTTGTCCGGTCCAAACCGGCAACCGGCCACCCGTTTTCTGGTGTAGTCCAAAAGCGCTTCACATTCCCGGCAGGGGACCTCTTCCTGATGTAAACTCCGGCAGTACATCCGAATCATCGTTTCCACCACGTTCTGTTCCTCTCTGATTCTGTCCCCTTCCACGTCTTCCTTCCTCCAGTCATTGTACTCCTGAATCCCTCAGAAACTGCAACACTTCATCGACTGCCCAGTCCCGCTGGACTTCAAAAGAAATCGAAGTGGCGCCATCCCCACGTTGCAGGCCGTAATCCCCGAAATAGGCGTGGTTTCCCCCCTCGAGCACAGCCCATATCGTATTGGTCGGAAGAAGCGCCCGCCCCCGGTCAAGATTGTCCTGGCTGATGACACCGTCCCGGCTTCCCATAAGACTTGCAACCGCCAGGTCGGCAGGTCGCAGATCCTGGTCCACATACGCCCCCAGCAGCACCAGACCGGACACCTTCTGCTGTTCCCCAGCCACATAACGCCCCGCCATGGCCCCACCCAGAGAGTGACCGGCCAGGTACCAGCGCTCAACCATATCCAGATCATCGATGACCCGGTCCGCCCGGTTTGGAGCCAGAACCGCCAGGTGAAAGGGCATCCGGACAATGACCGTCACGTGTCCGGCCTGAGCCAGTCGAGCCCCCCAGTAGCTGTAGGCCCTGTAGTCCACATTGCCTCCCGGATAGAATATCAGGCCGGGATCCTCTCGTTCTCCCTCCGGGAAAAACACCAACCCGTACGGCTGCCTGCGCACGCTGTATCCGTCTTCATTCAGGATGAGATCCACCGCACGGTCCGTCGGCACGTAGGGGGGAAACACCATGCGCAGTACAACCACCGCCATGACCCCAAGAACAGCCAGGACCACCCCACTTACGGCCAACCGTCTCCTCCAACGTTTCATATGCCCACTCCTTTCATCTCTGGCTGCCCGTCTGACTGTTCCGGTCATAACAGCAGTTCGCCGATTGTTGCTTCTGCAGAAACCACGTTGTTATTGAGTTATGTTTCTTGCTGCATCGGCCATTGTCCTGTTGCCTGAAGTCAAAAAACGGGATGAACTAAAAACCCGAATCTGAAACATCCATTCTTCCCCCGGTTCCTAGAGCGCCCCTGCAACCCAGGTGTTGCCACGGCCGGGAACCCTCGGGAACCCTTTTGCGGACCAAACAACAAACACGCCTTGGGGTCGATCTGTCCTGCGCAGTGCCAATGCTCAGGAGGAGACTCTGCCTATGGCCCGGCCAGTCCCTGCAAAGCAACATCCGCCTGTGCTTGTTCTCACCGGTCGCTCAAAAAAATCGTTCCGGACACCAGATGAAACGGGGTCCGGAACGATTGATTTTCTTCTCAGGTGATCCGATTTACAACGAGAACCGGCTGACCAGCCCCTGCAAATCCTGTGCAAGTGACGATAGGGTTTCACTTGAGCCTGATATTTCTTCGATGGAGGCCGTCTGTTCCTCCATGGAGGCTGACACTTCCTCCGAAGAAGCGGAATTTTCCTCTGCAATGGCTGCCAGATTCTGCATCATGTCAATGATGTCCGACTTGGTCTTATCCATCTCCTGACCGGAAACATTCAGGTCAGTGATGGCTTCTTCCGTCTTGCGGATGGCCTGTACGATTTCCTGATACTGCTCCCGGGTGTTGGTGACGGACGTCTGCTGTTCCTGGGCAATCCGTGCCACTTCCTGCATCACCTGAACGGAATGACGGGAATTGCTCTGCAGTTCATCCACCACCAGATCAATGGTTTTCGTGGATTCACTGGACTGTTCCGCCAGTTTGCGGATCTCGTCGGCCACCACGGCAAATCCTCTGCCGGCTTCACCGGCCCGGGCGGCTTCAATCGCGGCATTGAGCGCCAGGAGATTGGTCTGTTCGGCAATGGAAGAAATCACGCGGCTGGCCTCACTGATTTTGTCCGCACTGTTGTTTGTTTCATTGATCCCCTGCTGGACTTCTTCCGTGGCCTTCATGCTTTCCGCAGCCTTGCGGATCAGTTCTTCAATTTCCAGCAGTCCTTTCTGGGCCACTTCACTGACGTAGCGTGAGGAATCATTCATCCCCGCCATGTACCCCTGGTCTTTCTCAATAATATCCCCCAGAACTTTGGCCTGCTCAGCTCCAGCTTCGGTGTTGCGCGCCTGGTCTTCTGCTCCCCGGGCAATCCCATCCACCGTCTTGGCCACTTCATCTGTGGCGGCCGCTGACTGTTGGGCGGTCGCAGTCAGTTGCTGGGACGAAGAAGCCACCTGCTCGGAGGCTTCCGAGACACTTTTCATGGTGTCCCGCAGACTCTGGATGATTGACTGGAGTGCTCCGCCAATGTCGCCCACTTCGTCTTTGCGTTTGGTCACTTTCTCCGGAATGTCCTGGGTCAGGTTGAGGCTGGCCACCTGGCTGGCATCATCCACCACCCGGCGGATGGGTCCGCTGATCATAAAAGCAAAATACAGAGCCAGACCAATGCCAAACAGCAGGGCCACCACGACAACCCCGACGATCGTTGCCTGCAGTGTGCTTAATGCGGCCAGCCCTTCATCGGCGTCCAGCTCAACGATCAGTCCCAGATCTGACGCGCCGATGTGAATCACACCATAATTGCCCAACACCTGGTTTCCAAGATAGTCATCGTAGATCCCGGTTTCATGGAATTCATCGACACCCGCCTGGATCTGCGGGGCCAGACGCTGCTGTGCCTGGGTATTGATCCGTTCCATAAACGCGGCGTTGCTGGCAAACGCTCCCAGACGGGTGTCCGTGTAGAGAAGACCCTCTGCATCGATCAGGTAGATGTCGCCGGTTTCGCCAATTTTCTCAATCCCCTGCTGTATCATCGATTGAATCGTCGGAATGGGCACATAGCCGTTGACCGTTCCGATGATCTGCCCGGAATCCGGATCCCTGAGGGGGGTGGCCACGGCGATGTAGTGATCCCCGATGATGTCGGAATACTCAAATTCCGAAATGGTCTGCTCACCGGCAATGGACTGACGGAAATAATCCCGCACCGAATAGTCGGCGCCTTCGATCCGGTCTTTGAAGTCCGATCCGTAGATTCCTCTTCCTGAAGCATCCACAAGATAGACCGCCAGAAAGCCGTAGCGGTCGGAAACCGGCGGCAGAAAAGCGTCCAGTTCCTGGTAGGCCGCCTGCCACTCCGGGCTGTTAGCCCCAAACTCCTGATAGACTCCAACCGCCCGGGCAATCCGGGCTGTATCGGCCATGGCCTCCCCGGCAACCAGTTTTCCGTCCAGGTACGTTTCGATGCGCTCTTCGGTCATCTCGCCGAACAGTTCCAGTTCTTCAACAATGGCCTGCGTCAAAGCACTTCTGGCCTGAACATAGGACATTCCGGCAATCACCAGCATGGGTACCAGACCGGTCACCAGGAACATCAGTAACAATTTGTACCTCATTTTCAAGTTTTTCATAAATTCCCCACTTTCCTGACACAGTATAGTTTGGAATGATAAATCGTATTGATGAACGAATCTGCTCCTCCTGTTACTACCCCTATCGACTGCAGGAACCAAACGTTAACTATTCAACCCTTCTTACGTTCACAGTCCACCTGGGAATGGTTTTTCAAGAAAGTCTCCTGCTTGAACGAAATCACCGTCCTGCTCCGGTTCATGACCCGTTTGACCCTGCCCAGGATCATTCAAACACCAACGCACTGTCATTCAACGTCTGCACAAATCGGTCAAAATCTGTTCTCCGGCACCGGCTTTTTCTTTGCAATTCCGGCGGTTTCTGCTAAACTATGATGGAACCGGTTCCTTGAACTGAGACAATCCATTGGAGGTATGCCTGTGTTTGATTTACTGATTCAAAACGCCAATATCCCGGGAGGCCAGACAGGCCTGGACATCGCTGTGGCAGATGGCAGGATCGCATCCATCGACCGGAACATCCCCGCCAATAAGGCCCGGGAAGTGATTGACGCCGGAGGGCATCTGGTGTCTCCGGGGTTCGTGGACAGCCATATGCATCTGGACAAGGTGCTGTCCCTTGGAGACACAGAATCAAAAACCCTGGACGCTGCCATCCGGAACTTCACGCTTTATCTTCAGGGGATCCCCGCCGGAATGCTCGGAGAGGATATCCGGCGCCGGGCAGAACAGGTCATCCGGCTGGCGGTTTCTTCCGGAACCACCGCTCTGCGGACCAACGCCAACGTGGAGGCCGCCAGCGGTCTTCAGGGAATCCAAGCCCTGAATGAACTCAAAGAACATGTCCGGGACGTCGTGGACATCCGGATCACCTGTCTGCCCAATTTCTATGACGGCCCGGAGGCCCAGGAACAACGGCTCCAGCTCATTGACCAGGCCTGCGGGGAAGGACTGATCGACTTTGTGGGCGGAGCCAACCACCATCACGACAATTGCGCTGAGCTGACCGAACGGCTGTTTAAGATTGCCGTGAAGCACGATCTTCCGGTTGACTTTCATGTGGATGAGTCCGACGAACCCAACATCGCGGAATTCGAGCAGGTGGCCCGACTGACCATGGAACACGGCTATGAGGGCCGGGTGAGCTGCGGGCATGTCACGGCACTCAACGCAGTGGACGATGTGACAGCCGCCCGGGCCATCGAACATGCCCGTAAGGCGGACCTGAACATCATCACACTTCCCTCCTGCAACCTCTACCTGATGGGCCGGACAGACAAGCAGCCCATTCGGCGGGGGGTGACCCGGATCCGTGAGTTTGTGGAGGCCGGAGTCAATATCGCCTATGCCTCAGACAACATCCGGGATCCCTTCCGCCCCCTCGGAAACGCAGACATGCTGGAAGAAGGTCTGCTGACTGCCCAGGTGGCCCAGATGGTCACCACCTCTGAACTGGAAACGGTGTTCGCCATGGGAACCGTGAATGGGGCCCGGGCCATGGGCTTGACCGACTATGGACTGGCGCCCGGCAAACGGGCTGATCTGGTGATTTTTGATGCCACTTCTGCACCGGAAGCCCTGCTCAGTCAGGCCATTCGAACACATGTCATCAAAAATGGCCGGGTGGTTGCCCGAAACAGCGTCACAGCAGAGCTTTTGTTCTGACATCCTCCCTAGGGGAGACCGCCCGACCCGCAGACCCGAACAGACTTCTCACCGCCGGCAAACGTCCGGCGGTATTTTGTTGCCTGCCCTAAACTTGATCTGAACCGGTGGCATGCTATACTAAACTTAAAGCACTCCAGGCAACCATGACACCCCGGGGAGGAACCAGACCATGGCCCTACAATCAGGACTGTTCACCGATCTTTACGAATTAACCATGATGCAGGCGTATCTCCAAGAGGACATGACCGACGACGCTGTGTTCAGTCTGTTTGTCCGTCGTCTGCCCCCGCAGCGCAACCTTCTTCTGGCTTGCGGACTGGACACAGTCCTCGACTATCTTCAGTCACTTCAATTTACAGGGGATGAGATCTCCTACCTCCGTTCGCTGAACCGTTTTTCCGACAGCTTTCTGAACTGGCTGGCAGACTTCAGGTTCACCGGAGATGTTTTTGCCGTTCCCGAAGGAACACCGGTTTTCGCCAATGAACCCATAATGGAAGTGCGTGCTTCGCTGCCGCAGGCCCAGCTGATCGAAACGTTCATCATGAATCAGGTCCATGTCCAGACCATGTTGGCCAGCAAGGCCCTGCGGGTGGTGCAGGCCGCACAGGGCCGTCCGGTGATCGACTTTGGAGCCCGCCGGATGCACGGGACAGATGCAGCCCTGAAAGCGGCCCGTTCGTTCTACATTGCCGGTGTTGCCGCAACCTCCAACGTCCTGGCCGGACAGACCTACGGGATTCCCGTATCGGGAACCATGGCCCACAGTTACATCCAGTCCCATGATGATGAGACAGATGCATTTCGGGCGTTCATCCGCCAGTATCCGGACACCATCCTTCTGGTGGATACTTATGATACCCTGGACGGTGTGCATAAAATCATCGGACTGGCCGGAGAAATGGGCACGGTCTTCCAGGTTCGGGCCCTGCGGCTTGATTCCGGTGATCTCCTGTCTCTTGCACGCCGCAGTCGCGCCCTTCTGGACAGTGCCGGGCTCAACGGTGTGGAGATTTTTGCCAGCGGAGGACTTGACGAATACAGTATTCATGAGCTGGTTCACGCCGGGGCCCCCATTGACGGGTTCGGTGTGGGGACCAATATGGGGGTGTCCGCTGATGCCCCGTCACTGGATATCGCTTACAAACTGTGTGAGTACGCCGGAAAAGGGCGGCTCAAACTCAGTTCCGGCAAACCGGTCCTTCCCGGAAGAAAGCAGGTCTACCGGGAAACCCGGGATGGCATCGCCATCTTTGATACCATCGCCGGCCTTCTGGAAAAGGCACCGGGCCGCCCTTTGCTGAAACAGGTCATGAAGAATGGCTGCCGACTGGACGACAGCCGGATCAGCCTGAACGAAATCCGGGCACATGCCCAGC
>SKMO01000145.1 GCA_007121025.1 Bacillota bacterium
ATGACCGGAACCACGGACTGTCCGCTCAACAGCGGGTGTTCAAACGAAAGGTCGGTTCCGTCCAGGGAGGTGATGATGCTCACCGGAACCCTGCCCCGACCACTCCGGGACCGGTATTCTTCCAGGTCCCTGTCATAAAGATGGCCGCCTCCTTCCAGGCAGACACCAAACTGCTCTTCTGTAGCACTGGCTGCATGATGGACCGGCGCTCCTCCAATCGTTCCATCACAGGCAGCCCGCAGCAGGTTGAGGATCCAGAAATCGGCCAACCCGCCATCCGGATCGGCCTTGTTGGCCTGGGCAACCAAAGGTCCTTCTGTGTTGTCTTCAAACACGATGCATCCGTCTACACTGGTCACAAACGCCCCGAACACATAAGGGCGGTCCGGCAGCATCTCGGGAAACCGGAGTGCGCCGTACATGCTGGCGATTTTCGGACCATCGACGGGAGTGTCCGTGTAGTCCTGCAGTTTCCCGTTCATAAACACCGGGCTCAGTTTGAGTTTTTCCGGATCAAAGTCCAGTCTGCAAAGTTCATCCAAGTGGGTGTGCCTCCTTTTTGTCTGTCATTGCCGGGTGTCCGGACCTACAACAGCATGTTTTCTTCCGTCCTGGCATCAAACAGGTGGACTCTCGAGGGAAGAAATGAAAAATACACTGTGGAGGAACGGCCTACGTTCTCGGTCTCCATGTTGGCAATCAGGCGGATCCCCTCATGGTCCATGTGCACGTAGCTTTCCGAACCGAGCATCTCGGTCACCACCACGTCCCCCCGCAAACCACTGGCTTCATCTGAAAGCACAATGTGCTCCGGCCGGATTCCCAGAACCACATCGCAGGGCGCGGTCTCTCGCTGCCGGAGAATATCCTGGTGGCGTTCGTCCAGCGCAAACCGGTGCTCCCCGAAGCAGACCAGATAGTCATCGCCTTCCCTGAGCAGGTTGGCGGCAATGGTGTTCATCTGGGGCGTTCCGATGAATCCGGCCACAAAAAGATTGTTGGGGTGTTCAAAGACCTGTTGGGGGGTGTCTGCCTGCTGAATCAGTCCGTCTTTCATCACCACGATCCGGGTGCCCATGGTCATGGCTTCCACCTGGTCGTGGGTCACATACACAAAGGTCGTGTTCAGCTCATTGTACAGCTTCAGGATTTCCGTCCGGGTCTGGGTCCGCAGTTTGGCGTCCAGGTTGGACAGGGGTTCGTCCATCAGGAACACCCCGGAATCCCGGACAATGGCCCGCCCCAGGGCCACCCGCTGACGCTGTCCGCCGGACAGGGCCTTGGGCTTTCGTTTCAGATACTCGGTGATCCCCAGGATCTCGGCTGCCTGGGAGACCCGGCGTTCAATGTCTTTTTTGGGAATTTTCTTGAGTTTCAGCCCAAAGGCCATGTTGTCGTAGACCGTCATGTGGGGATACAGGGCGTAGTTCTGAAACACCATGGCAATGTTGCGGTTCTTGGACGGCACATCGTTGACCAGCTGATCGTCGATGTACAGTTCACCGGAGGTGATCTCCTCCAGCCCGGCGATCATCCGGAGTGTGGTGGATTTGCCGCAACCGGACGGACCCACCAGGACAATGAATTCCTTGTCCTGGATTTCCAGGTTAAAGTTATCCACAGCCTTTTCGTCTCCACCCGGGTAGACCTTGTCGATGTTCTTCAGGGTAATATTGGACATTGGTTCCTCCTGTGATTTCGGCTTGATTGCCGTTGTTCGCTAAGGAGCAGTAAAGCCTTCAGGGTTGTTGCGATGCCACTGCCAGGCCGTTTCCAGGATCGTTTTCAGATCTGAATGCTGTGGGCTCCAACCCAGTTTTGTGCGGGCTTTTTCTGATGCTGCCACAAGAACAGCCGGGTCGCCAGGCCGGCGTTCTCCCCACTGGATGGGGATGTCCTTTCCGGTGACATTTCGGGCCGTTTCAACCACTTCAAGAACGGAAAACCCCTGGCCATTTCCCAGGTTGTATGAGGTGCCGGGATGCCCCTGTCGAAGCTGATCCAGAGCCAGAAGATGGGCCTGGGCCAGATCTGAAACATGCACGTAATCCCGGATGCAAGTCCCGTCACCGGTGTTGTAGTCTCTGCCAAACACCGTCAGATGCGGTCTTTTCCCGAGCGCAACATCCAGGACAATGGGAATCAGATGGGTTTCCGGGCGGTGATCCTCTCCGATTTGTCCCGACAGATGAGCACCTGCCGCATTGAAATACCGCAGGGAAATGCTCCTTAACCCATGGGCATGGTTCATCCAGTGCAGGGCCTCCTCGATGACTCTTTTCGTCTCTCCGTACGGGTTTTGAGGAAGAAGTGGATCCTCTTCGTCGATTGGCGTGTTTTGTGGCTCCCCATAGACGGCTGCCGTGGACGAAAAGACCATCCTGCCGACACCCCATCGGACCATGGCGTCCAACAGTGTCAGTGTGCCAACGACATTGTTCCGATAGTACCTGAGCGGATCCTGAACACTTTCTCCCACCTGTGAATGGGCGGCGAAATGGATCACGGACTCTATCGTATGGTTGGAAAACAGGTGCTCGAGAAAAGGGGCGTCTGTGAGGTCTCCCTCGATGAATGCTGCACCGCCAACAGCCTGGCGATGACCCCGCTCCAGGTTATCGACCACCAGGACCTTTTCTCCGCGGTCAGTCAGCTCTTTGAGAGTGTGGCTCCCAATGTATCCGGCTCCGCCGGTTACCAGGACAGACATGGCTGACTCACCTCCCCGACACCATCCGCACTGTCGGACACATAGAATGTCGGACAGATCCCGGTGGCCTGCCGGTACTGTCGACCGACGGCTTCCATGAAATGCTCAAGCTGATTTTCGTTCACCAGGTTCACGGTGCAGCCCCCAAATCCGGCACCGGTCATTCGGGCCCCGACAACCCCTTCCGTCTGCCAGGCGGCTTCAGCCAGAGCGTCCAGTTCAGGACCGGTCACCTCATAAAGATCCCGCAGGCTTTCATGGGACTGGCGCATCAGCTGGCCGATCCGGTTCCAGTCTGAATGCTCAAGAGCGTCGGCCATGGAGAGGACCCGCTGGTTCTCTTCGACCACGTGTTTTGTCCGTTTCCAGAGAACCTGTCCTGTTGTCTGGTCATTTTCACGGAGAAGGGGCTCAAGCTGACCCCAGTCTGTTTCCGGGATGGTGCACAGATGTGCATAGTTGTGTCCCCACCGGTTGATGGTCGCCAAAGCCTCCTCACACTGGCTTCGGCGCTCGTTGTAGGGCGCCGTGGCCAGACTGCGTTTGCGGTTGGTGTTGACCATCACCAGGCGGATATCCTGCAAATGAAGCGGAACATACCGGTGGTCTTGCGTGGCACAGTCCAGATGCAGCGCGTGACCTTTTTTCCCAAGAGCAGAGGCAAACTGGTCCATGATGCCACACTGCACGCCGATGAAACGGTTTTCCGCCAGATGGCCCAGGCGCCCGGCCTTCTCTCGTGTGAGCAAATGGCCGGCCATTATTGCGGCTGCCCAGACAGTGCCCACTTCGATGGCTGCCGATGAAGACAGTCCGGCCCCATGGGGCAGTGTATCGTGGTACAGGTACTCGCCCCCGGTCGGTTCGTATCCTTCTGTTTGGAGGGCCCAGAGGGCTCCCAGTTGATAGTTTCCCCAGGGCAGGGACTTGTACTGATCCAGTTCGTCCAGTGAAACGTCCACCTGATCCGGAAGATCATCCGCCTGGAGCAGGATTCTGCGGTCCGGGCGGGGCCTGCAGACGATCCACGTACCCAGCCGGAGTGCGGCAGGAAGCACACGTCCTCCGTTATAGTCTGTGTGTTCGCCAATCAGGTTCACCCGGCCAGGCGCATACACCACCCGGATCGTCTCCGGGCTTTCGCCGTATCGTCGGATGAACTGATCAATCAGAGGTCTGCAATCCATACGTTTTTCTCCGTTCTGAAACATTTTTCATGTAACTGTTTCTTAATTCTGCCGCTTTTTCTTCCGGACTGCAAGGGTTACAGTGTGCACCAGCCCCTGTTTCACTGGATGCATTGAATTTCTGTTTGTCTTCCGAGCGCAGGGGCGGGAAAAATTTGATGTGCAGGTGGGAATCCTGCCGATGATCTGTCCCGTTGACCGGATTCTGGTAGACACACATCAGATAGGGAAAGGGCTTGTCGAACAACCCGTCCAAAGTTGTAGTGGCGCTGATCAGAGCATCTGCCAGGTCGGTTTTTTCAGTTTCTGACAGTTCTTCCAGACTGCTTCTGTGCTCTTTGCTCATCAGATAGATTCCATAGGGGTATTCCACAAAAAAAGGCAAAAAGGCCACAAAACTGTCGTTTTCGAAAATCAGCCGGTCCCCCGTTTGTTCTTCCTGAAGCATCCGGCAATAAATGCATTCCCCCTGGGCAGACCGGTGTTCGATGGCTGCCTCCAGTTCCTGTTCCATCCGCTTGGGCAGGAACGGATACCCGTAAATTTGACCGTGCGGGTGAGGCATGGTCACGCTGACCATTTCCCCCCTGTTTTCGAAAATAAAGACGTATCTGATGCGGGGATCGTTTTTCAGCTCTGAATAGCGTTCTGTCCACAAATCCACCAGTTTCCGGACATGGGGAACACTCAGTTCAGATAAGTGAATGTTGTGCTCAGGTGAATACAGGATCACCTCACACTTCCCGAATGCTTTTTCCACTTTATAGTATCCATTCCCGGATGAATCCGGTTCAGGAGGTTCAGGTGAGAGTGCCGGGAAATCATTGTCGTATTTATGAACATCATAGGTGTCCGGCACTCTGCCTGACCCGGGACAGAACGGACACCAGTCCTTGGGCATCTGTGGTCTTCCCTGCCTGTGTGAAGCAATCATCACCCAGTCTTTCAAAAGAGGGTTCCATCGTAATTCTGCCATACGTTACCTCCTACCAATCGTATCCAAACTGATTGTAAAATGCCCTGACATCGTTGTACTCTTCATGTTTCCACGGTGTGTTCGGGTTCAGGTCATCCGCCCAGCAAAGCATGAACAAATCGTTGTGATTAGGCACCACATCCAGCATATGGCCGATGAACTCCGTATTGCTCCGGTAGGTTCGCGGCAGGTTCAACCCTATGTGCGGGATGATCTTTACGCCGCTTTCGGCGTCGAACACCTCCACAACGTCCTCAATCATCATTTCACCCGCACCGAAATTTACTCCCTTCAACCCCGGGATCCGCTTGAGTTCTTCCCTGTGGTGTGTCCAGTTTCCACAAGAGTGGACAATCAGCCCGCCAAAGGCGTCTGAGATTTTTTCCAGAGACGGGGCAATGAACTGCCGGAACATCTGCGGACTGATGTTAACCATGCTGTCCAGAGGCATGGTGATCCCGGCTTCTCCCGGGATCCAGACACTTGGACAGTGTCCGGCTGCAAACTCAGGAATCATGTCGCGAAGCTTAAGCCCGGCCTCAATGGTCAGGTCGGTCACGATATCAAGAAGGTGCAGCACCGGTTCCGGGTTGAGCACCAGGTCCGTAAAAAAAGTTTCATGGTTCCAGAGCAAATGAACGGTATCGTAGGGAGATTGAAAGTCAAAAATGGTAATTGGATACTGACCACCTGTTTGCTCCAGGAAATAGCTGGTTTTTTCAAACACCCTCCCCAGATCGGCAGTCATCACATCGGGTTTTTCGATTCTGTAGGCATCTTCCGCCTGCAGAATCACCGGAAGGCAGGTTGGCTGATTGTCATCCGGGTAGACGATCTGTGCCCCGAAGGCGGATGCCAACGCCGTCGACCCTGTATAAGGGGACAGGCGGGGGACATAATCACTTCGATATCTGAGAACATCATCGTTGTATTTGAGCTGCAGCCGTAAATCCAGTTCATCGTTTTCGATGGTGTCTTTCACGGAAATCCCGTCCGCAAAGTTCTCATAACGCAAAGACAACAACGGTCTCCCGGCCCCCTCCTGATCAAACCAGAACCGCCGGATCGCCTCTTTGGACTGTTGCACCTCTTCGGTAAGATGGCTTTTCCAATCAATGTCGGGTAACATCATGTTTCTGTCCTTTCTGCATGCACCTGATTTTTCCAGTGCCCGGTTGCGTGGTGTATTGACCAGTATTCCGTGAGCTCCACGGACTCGTCATGATTCAGCAGGGCGATCGGGGACAGACTTTCCAACTCCAGCACCCGAGCGTCTGTGTAGATCTCGCAGTTGACCCCATGGTCCGGGTATTGATCGCGGCGTTCCAGATTGGGGACAGGAAACCGTTTGACAAAAACCGTGTCCTGCCACTGGCAGGCCATCCATCCGGATTCATTGAACCACCCCACTTTGAGGGGTTCTTGCGCTTCCACATTCCCCTGGACCCGTAATTCTTCTTTACCAAACGACAGTCTCGGATCTGCAGGATCGCTGTACGGCCAATACACAAGCTGCCGGTTTGGCGTGTACGGATCACGGACCCTGGCTGTAACCGGAACAATGGCGGTGCCTCCGTTCCTCAA
>SKMO01000067.1 GCA_007121025.1 Bacillota bacterium
GGATAGACCGTTTTCATTGTCCTTGCTGTCCCTACTATAGCACATTCGCACCGGAAATTTGATCCCCTTAAATGAAGAATTGTTTCATGAAGCAGGGGCTGTTCATCAGGTTTCCGAATGGAAAAACGCCTCCGGAGGAGACGCTTTCACTCTCTATTCGTTCTGCGTAAGTTCTGCACCGTTTTCCAGGGCCAGATACGTCTGGTAGATCGCTTCATTGAAACAGACAACCGTGATTTCCGTAAGTCGTTCCTGTTCGGCCAGCGCCCTGTGAATCTCTCTCAAGGCAATGGCTGCCGCCTGATCCGTCGGATACCCGTAAACACCTGTGCTGATGGATGGAAACGCCAGAGTGCTCAGACCGTTTTCGACTGCCCGGGCCACGCAGCTGCGGTAACAGGATGCCAGCAGTTCGGGTTCTGCACTTTCGCCCCCCTGCCAGACCGGACCAACGGTGTGAATGATCCAGTCAGCCGGAAGATGAAACCCCGGGGACACCCGGGCTTCTCCGGTCGGGCAACCTCCCAGTTTGGATGTGTACACCAACAACTCCGGACCGGCAGCCTGGTGAATTGCCCCATCAACACCGCCACCTCCGCTCAGTGCATTGTTGGCCGCATTCACGATGGCCTCTCCGGTATAGTGGGTGATGTCTCCCCTGAGGATCCGCAGGCCGCCAACTGAACGGTTCCATCCGTCCGGAAGCACCCCGGTTGTCCCCAAACTGATCAGGGCCTCCTCCAGCCATCGCATGCCCCGCTTGACATCCCGGGCGTCTGGCCGCACTGCCACAATCCTTTCGGGAGAAATCCCAAGATCCAGGGCCTGTTCAACTGCCTGCGCTCCGACGGCCAGCACAAGGATCTGCCATTGATCGCGGCTGCACCGGTCTGCCAGAAGCTCCCTGGCCTGTTGAAGACCCGGTGACCGCTGACATGTTTCCTGTCCGGACAGCAGAAGCACCAGTTCAACAGGCGGCCCCGGGGATTGTTCCCGGCGGCGACTGTTGAGCTGATCCAGGGCCCGGGCGGTCTTTGCCAATGCGTCATGCAGCGCACTTTCTCCGGATGTCTCCGAGGTGGCGCCAAAACGGGCCACCGTCTGAGCCAGCTGAACAAACCGGTCATTCTGCCTGGACAGCATCGCTTCCAGCGCCTGCGTCAAATTGGAATACGCCTCAAGTTTCGGATTGTTTTCCAGCAGAAACACCCGTTGACGAAGTCCGCCCGCCGTCATAACTCTTGCCCTCCATCAATGATCCCTTCGATTTCCTCCCGGATTTGCGTCTTGACGTGCGGAATGATAAAGAGTTCGTCGACCTCATCAAACGTGATGCCCAAACGGGACAACAGGGGAGCCAACTGCCCGTGCAGGCGGCTGTTCGTGGTCACAATTTGACTGGGGATTTCCCTGTTCTGCTCAAAAAATGAAAACAGATACGCTTGAAACTCTTCGACCTGTGTTGACGGATGGGCCAGATGAGAACCCAGGACCACCCCTGCTCGGGGATCGATCATCAGTAACAACAGGGGGACAAACGGTGGATCACCATCCACCGGAACCCCCTGGTAAAACGCATCGATTTCCCAGACAGCATCGGTGCGCCGGCATTTTTCACGCAGGGCCCTGACCTGCAAATCGTGATGGATCCGGATTGTTTCCTGCTGTCTCCCGTTACGGTCCAACACCTGTTCAAGCGCGATGACTTCCTCGGTCATCCGGCCTTGCTGATCAATATCAAACTGGATGCAACGGCCTGTCCGGATCAGGGTCCTGTCTTCGGGGCGCTCCCTGAGCCAGCGGACACTTTGTTCTGCAGCCTTCATCCAGCGGGCCAGCATGCCAAATTTCTCCCGTGCGGGCTGTCGGGGGAGGTACCCCGGCTCCAGATACATCCAGGACGGCCACTGCCCTCTTCCACGAAACGTCACGCCGGAGGAACGGACCAGTTTGTAATCCTGGGAATCCAACGCATCACGATCCGTCAGTTCAAGGGAATACGACAACTGGCTGAAATAGAGATCCACATCGTCGAGTCTGTCTTCAACGACATCGATGAACCCCTGCAGTCCCAGGTCCCCTGGATAAAACGCAATCCCCGACAATTGGCCTGAAGCTCCCAGAACCGAACAGTACACCGGCTCCTCACCGTCCAGGCGGAATGCAAAGAGATCTGTATCATCCAACCATTCCCAGGGCCGAAGCTGAGCAAAGGTTTTCGTCTCTTCCATCAGATGCTCGAGATCCTTCTGGTAATTGTCTTTTTGTGACATCGGCTCCCCTTTCCCGGATCATTCCGTGCGGACCGGATGATTCAGTCCGCAATGTGTTGTGTGCTATGTGCACCCATTATAGCACGTTCCGGGAGAGACTTTAAATCTTCACAGCGGTTCCGGAGACCAGAATCTCCGCCATTCCTGAGGCCACCTGCGACGAAGAGAACCGGATTCCCACGATGGCATTGGCTCCCATCGCTTTTGCCTCTGCGATCATGTCATCCATGGCTGCATCCCGGACGCTGGTCATCAGGTCTGCATACTCCTTGACCTCACCGCCAACCAGGTTCTTCAAAAACGCCATCAGATCGCGTCCCAGGTGAGCGGCCCTGACCCGGTTCCCTTTCACTATGCCCAGAACCTCATACTCCACGATCAAATCGGTTGTTGTCATCATCATGTTCTTTTCCTCCCGTTTCCGGCCTTTCAGCCCAACCAGATGCATTCGGCGTCCTTGGTCTTTTCTGTTTCCCCGGTAATGGTGCCGCATGCTGCGTCATTTGTGTTCTTTCCCTGATCATGGTATGATTAAATAACGCAATGTGCATCAAGCATCGTTTCAAGCAACAGGCCGTACACAGCACGTACCTCTCCGCTGGCAAACCGCCTCCTGGAACGACCAGATGCAACTGCGCTTTTTCTTGTTTGATAACCCCATCAATATGCTTTCGATTCAGGCAACTGGCGACAAGCGTTCTGCAGGCATCTTTCTTCATTCGAAAACCGGTGCCTTCCGGCTCAGACATCAACATTGTGATCATCGTTTGATGTTATCCCCTGAGCCGCAATGTCCGTGACTTCTCATCTCGACAGAGTGCCCCTGGAAATACCAAGGGGACTTTTTCTGTTGCATTTGGTCCGGGTTTGCCACACGCTATGCTGTCTAAACAATTCATTGCCGCCTGCGGGCAGCAGAAGGAGTGATTCTATTGATTGAAATTCGTAACGTTCGCAAGGTCTATCCACAGATGAAACGGCCTGCGGTTTCCGAGCTGTTCTTGGAAGTGGGCAAAGGTGAAATCTGCGTGTTTGTCGGTCCGTCCGGCTGCGGGAAGACCACGACCCTCAAGATGATCAACCGAATCATCGAACCCACCAGCGGTGATATCTTTGTCAACGGCAGCAATGTCATGGAGCAGGACCCGGATGAATTGCGTAAACACATCGGGTATGTCATTCAGAAAACAGGACTGTTCCCCCATTACACTGTCTACGAAAACATCGCCGTTGTTCCCCGGCTTCTGAACTGGCCTGAAGAAAAAATTGCCGAACGGGTCGACGAGCTGCTTCAGCTTGTGGATCTGGACCCGGAAGAAAACCGGAACAAGTATCCCAAAAACCTGTCCGGTGGGCAGAGTCAGCGGGTGGGTGTTGCCCGGGCCATGGCCGTCGATCCCCCGGTCATGCTGATGGACGAACCGTTTGGAGCCGTTGACCCGATCACCCGGACACAGCTGCAGAATGAGTTTCTCCGTCTTCAGAAAAAAGTCCAGAAGACCATCTGTTTTGTGACGCATGACATCGACGAAGCCATCAAGATGGGAGACCGGATTGCCATTATGTACGATGGACAGCTGGTGCAGTACGACACCCCGGAAAACATTCTGTTCGCACCCGCCAATGAGTTTGTCGAACAATTCGTCGGGTCTGACCGGTCTCTGAAAGTATTGAACCTTCTGCGGGTGACCAATGTGCTGAGCCGGAAGATCAAGCGGGCCTCCCGGACAACCGGCCTGGAAGAACTCAAGGCATTCTTTAGCACCCCCGAGAAAAACCGCATCCTGATTGAAGATGAACAGGGAGAAATCATCGGTTATGTGGCCAAGGAGGACATTCTGACTGCCTCCTCGTCCAGCGGATGGAACCGCCTGATCAAGATTTTTCCGACCCACTTAAAGGAAAGCGCCACACTCAAGGAAGCCATGTCTGACATGCTCCAGCACAACATTGGTGCACTGCCTGTGATGGACCGCAACGACCGCTACCAGGGACTGGTCTCGTTCAACGACATCCGGGCATACATCGGGGAAGCTTACGAGGAGTATGAACAACGAGACGACGAAAATGAGGTGGTCTAGATGATCCATGAACTGCTTCGTGTTCTGCGTTATTTTATCAACAACATCGAACGGATTGCCGGCTACGCCCTGGAACACAGCATTCTCATTTTGATTGCAGTCGTCGTTTCTGTCACTGTCTGGGTAACTGTGGGCATTGCGGTTCGGAACAACAAACGCATTGCAGATGGTGTCCTGGGCGTCGGAAGCATTATTATGGCCATCCCCAGTCTTGCACTCTACGGCATTTTGATCAGCATCCCGGGTCTCGGCCTTAGCCGTCAAAGTGCGGTGCTCGGCCTGGTTCTATACTCCATGCTCCCCATTGTAAGGAACGTGGTGATCGCCCTGAATTCTGTGGATCCATCCATCATGGAAGCCGCCAAAGGGATGGGCATGAGCCAACGTCAGATCCTGCGTAAGGTTCAGCTTCCGCTGGCCATTCCAGTGATTCTGGCCGGCGTTCGGGTAGCCATGGTCATGATGGTGGGGGTTGCCACGCTTGCTGTTTACATTGGCGAACGGAATCTGGGGGTTCTGATTGAACAGGGACTCACCCGCACCCGCTCCGACATGATCATCGTGGGAGCCATTGTGGTGTCGCTGTTTGCCATTGTGATTGATATCCTGGTGGGCCGGCTCGAAAATCTGGTGGTCTCCAAAGGAATCCTTCGGGATGACGCTTCGCAAACGACTGGAGGTGACGTTCAGTGAACATCGATTATCTGTTGGAGGTCCTGCAGACGCAGGGACCGATCCTGCTGCGCCAGCATCTGTTTCTGGTCGGTGTGTCTCTGTTTTTTGCCATCGTCATTGCTCTGCCCATTGGCATTCTGGTGACCCGTCCACCGTTTAACCGGCGGATCGGAAGCATCCTGTCGTTTCTGAACACCGCCCAGGGAATCCCCAGCCTGGCCGTCGTGGCGATATTCCTGCCATTGATGGGCATTGGTGTGCGCCCGGCCATTTTTGCCCTGACCCTGTATGCTCTGCTGCCCATTGCCCGAAACACGGTGGCTGCAATTTACTCTTTGGACCCTGATATCCTGGAAGCCGCCCGGGGCATGGGCATGAGCAAAAATCAGATCCTGACCAAGGTTGAACTGCCGCTGAGTTTGCCGATCATCATGGCGGGCATTCAGACCTCCGCCATTTTGACGGTGGGCACCGCAACCATTGCGCACCTGATCGGCGGCGGTGGTCTTGGCCGGCTGATTTTCTCCGGAATCTCCAACAACCGGCCGGAGTTTGTGCTCACCGGTTCTTTGATTACTGCATTGATCGCCATTACGCTGGACCAGTCACTTGGACTGCTACAACGTAAGCTCAGTGCCCGTTACACCAGCTGACTATAAGGAGGCACCACAAACATGAAGATTTTAAAACCATTTCTTGCGCTGCTCATTGTTGCCGCTCTGGCCATTGTTCCCCTGGGCTGTGGAGGCGCAGACGCCGACGGTCCGACGATTTCCGTTGCGTCCAAAGCCTGGACCGAACAGCTGATCCTCGGTTCGATGCTCCTTGAACTCTTGGACCACCATGGTTACCCCACCCGGGATCGCCTGGGCCTTGGGGAATCGGATGTCATCCGTCCGGCACTGCACAGTGGCGAAGTCGATGCCTACTGGGAATACACGGGGACGACACTGATGACCTTTATGCACCATGACGTCATCACAGATCCGGAAGAAGCATTCCAGACGGTCAAGGCCTGGGATGCAGAAGAAAACCAGGTCGCGTGGCTTCCCTATTCATCGGCAAACAACACTTACGCCATTTTGATGCAGCGGGACCAGGCTGATGCGTTGGGTCTTTCCACCATCTCCGATCTGGCTGACTATCTGAATGACAGCCCTGGATCCCTGACACTGGCCACAGACGATGTGTTCTACGAACGGCCCGATGGCATCATGGGACTCCAGGAAGCCTACGACTTCACGTTTGAACCCAGCAGTGTCATCTTTATGGGAACCGGACTCACCTATGGCGCGCTGAACCAGGGTGAAGTGGATCTGGCCATGGGATTTGGAACAGACGGCCGGATCGCCGCGTTTGACTTTGCCATCCTGGAAGATGATCA
>SKMO01000186.1 GCA_007121025.1 Bacillota bacterium
ACGATGCCCTGAACAGGCTGCAGCCCGGCTTTGAAGCTCCGGTGTGCATCGTTGCCTCCATTGGGCATACCCTGCAGACCCCCTCCCGGAACCGGACGGTTCTGGTCGGTCTGATCCGGGACCTGGACAACCCCATGGCTACCCGCTTTGAGGTCCGTTCGCCCAACCCCCACAGCAACACCTACCTGACCATGGCCTCTCTTTACCAGTCAGCCCTGGACGGCATCCGGGCGGCCATCCGGTCCAACCGCAGTGCGCAGGATCTGGAAGCCGAGTTCAACAAGACCGCCGATGAACCGGGAATCTATCTGGAACAGGGGCGTCAGTACCGAAGCGAAGAAGACATCTTCGAAGACTTTACCAAAGAGGAGCGGGACCGCTATTTTGGTGTTCACCCGGCCACCGTCTGGGAAAACATTCAGGCGTTTCACCGTTATCCGGAAAAAGCTGACGTCCTGAAACAGGGCAACGTGTTCACCGACGCGATCATCCACTCCTATGCCCGGGGCTGCCGGATCAAGTGGGCCACGGAGATTTCCACCAGCCTGATCCCCCAGGCCGCCAAAGAGGTCACCCGGATGGTCCGGGTCCACACCGATGACAACGCCAATGCCATGGATCTGGATCGTTGGGAAGAGGTCAGCCGCCGCCGGGCCGAACTGATGAAAGATTCACCGGAATCCACGTCCATCTTCACCCGGATCCGGGAAAACCTGGCCACGGAAAACTACGATGAGGTGTCCCGGCTCCAGCTGGCCATGAAGGACAAACTGGCCGAGCTCAGAGAGCTGTATACAACCTATAAGCGAAACATCATTCAGAACTAACACAAAAAAAGCGACAGGAAGGAGGATTGACCCATGTATCAGATTACAGACGACTGCATTTCCTGTGGGATCTGTGTCGATGAATGTCCGGTAAGCTGCATCAGCGAAGGAGATTCCATCTACGTGATCGACCAGGAGCAGTGCATCGAATGCGGTTCCTGCGAGGCCGCCTGCCCCAACGATGCCATCATTGAAAACTAGTAAACAGAAAAAGAGACGGGATCCCGCTAACGGGTCCCGTCTCTTTTTCTGTTGCGGCTCTTTCTGATTTTTCGGTCATCATCCGCATGTCCGTCTGCGCTCTGTCTGTTTCCCGGACTCTTCAGATGGTCCGGAAACAGGGCGGAATCAGTAAGCCAGGGATTTCCAGGGGCGCCGCTTGTTGACGCAGGTTCCCGCCGCTACAGACAGATCGTCCGCGTACGCCTGGGCTTTCTCCAAAAGGGCCCGTTCATCCGTCAGGAAGGTCGGCCGGAAATCATCCAGGATCACCCGGCCATCCACAATCACCGTTTCCACGTTCTGTTCGCTGCCCGAGTAGACCAGGGTGGACACCGGGTTGTGCATGGGTGTCGATTTGGCGGCCGCCAGGGGATCGAAGATGAACAGATCCGCTTTTTTGCCTGCCTCCAGAGAACCGATGTCATCCTCCAGCCCGATGGCCCGGGCTCCGTCAATGGTGGCCATCTCCAAAACCTTCTCCGCCGTAATAATGGTCGGATCCTGATGGTGAACCTTCTGCATCAGTGCAGCCAGTTTAAGCATTTCAATCATGTCATTGCAATTGTTGGACGCCGCCCCGTCAGTGGCCAGACCCACGGTCACCCCCACCTCGTTGAGACGGGGAACCGGAGCCACACCCGAAGACAGATACATGTTGCTTCCCGGATTGTGAGACACCCGGGCGTCATGGTACTTGAACATCCGGATGTCCCGGTCTGTCAGATGAACACAGTGCACCAGCAGGCAGTCCGGGCCCATCAGTCCGTAGGCCGCCAGGGCGTCCGTATCCGGCATCCCGTGGATCTGTTCGCTGGCCATCCGGTCAAAGGGCGTCTCCGAACAGTGCACCGTCACCCCGGTGCCGTACTCCCGGGCCGTGTCCATGGACCAGGTCAGCATCTCCTTGGAAGCCAGCCAGACGGCTGCTGGTGCCAGCCAGATCCGGATCCGGCCGTTGTCTGTATTGTGGTATGTATCCAAAAGCCGCAGACAATCCTTGCGGATGGCTGCCGGCTCCTCGATCAGGGCCTTGGGGGTCCCGAACTGTTCGCCCACATTGGTAAAGCCCCGGCCCAGAATTCCCCGGACCCCGCAATCTCTGAAGGCCTGAATGGCCCCGTCGGAAAGCTCCGGGCTTGACTGGGCATGCATATAGTCAAGAATCGTGGTGGTTCCCGAATGAATGTTGTCCAGACAGGCCACCATTCCCCCATGGTACACGGCCTCACGACTGATCTTTGCCGCGCTTGGAAACATGCATTCCACCAGCCAGTCGGAAAGCACCCGGTCATCCCCAAGCCCCTTCAAAAGGCTCTGGAACATGTGGTTGTGGGTGTTGATCAGGCCTGGAAAAACGGCCTTTCCGGTGGCGTCAATCTTCCGGCCGACCTCCGGGTACTTCGCCTCCAAGGCCTGGCTGTCCCCCACTTCCACAATCCGGTCGCCATCAATGGCCACCGCCCCGCCGTAGACAGTCTCCCGTTTGGCGTTCACGGTCACCACCGTTGCATTGACAATCAGCAAATCAATCATCTTACGTCCCCCTCACTTGTATATACCTTTCACCCTCTCATCATACCCCACCCCACCCCGGGGCACAAGTGAAATTTACCCCGGCTGTTCGGGGGGCCCGTTGCGGCGGTTCCGGGCGGACTGCAGCATTTTGCGGGCCTGGTCCTGCACCCCTTCGATGTTACCTTCCCCGCCGAGCATCCGGGCGATCTCCCCGATCCGCCCCGCTTCATCGAGCTTCGCGATGCCCGTCCGGGTCCGGGAACCGTCATAGCGCTTTTCAATCCGGAAATGACAGTCTCCAAACGCAGCCAGCTGGGGGGCGTGGCTCACGCAGAACACCTGCTTTCCCCGGGCCAGCCGGCTCAGGTTTTCGGCCACCGAAACAATGGCCTCTCCACCAATTCCCGTGTCCACCTCATCAAACACCAGAATGCCGATGTCATCGGCGTCCGCCAGGATCACCTTGACCCCCAGCATCACCCGGGACACCTCGCCGCCGGAAGCAATCCTGGCCAAAGGGGCCAGGCCCTCCCCGGGGTTCGGCGAGAACATAAACGCCACCCGGTCAATCCCCCCGGGACCCGGCGCTCCCTCGGTCACCGCAATCTCCAACCGGGCATGGGGAAGACTCAGCCGCCGGACCACTCCGGTCATCTGTTCGCCCAACCGTTCTGCCGCCTGGCGGCGAAGCGCCGTCAGCGCCTCTGCCTTCTGCCCGTAAAGCCGGACTTTTTCTTTGTGAATTCCTGTCCAGCGGGTGATTTCCTCATCCCGGTTTTCAATCAGGGACAGTTGTTCCCGGGCCTTTTCGGCAAACGCCAGCACTGCTTCCACCGAACCGCCGTACTTCTTCTCCAGAAAATGAATGTCCGCCAGCCGGGTCTCAATCTCATTCAACCTGCCCGTCTCAAAATCCAGACTCTCATGGTACGACCGGATGTCCCGGGCGGTTTCCTCCAGATTGTAGTAGGCATCACGCAGCACGTCACCTGGCTCATCCAGCGCAGAGTCAAACACCTCCAACCTGCCTGATTCTTCCATGGCCGCTCCCAGGTTCTCCAGAACGCCACCGGATTCCGTCAGCCAATCCACCATCTGACGGGTCCCCCTGAACAGCGTCTCCAGGTTGGCCAGCTTGTTGCGTTCCCGTTCCAGCTCTTCCTTTTCGTCAGGCGTCAGGTCAGCCGCTTCGATTTCCTTCAGTTGGTAGGTCAGAAAGTCCGCCTCCCGGGCGTCTTCGGCCACATGGGAATTGAGGGCCTCCAGCATCTGCGCCGCTTCACTGCGTTCTTTCCACAGGCTGGCCACCTCACGGCGCAGGGTTGTCAGTTCCGGGCCGGCCGTCCGGTCCAGAAGGGCCAGTTGCCGGTCCGCCCGGAGCAGGGACTGTTCCTGGTTCTGCCCATGGATGTCAATCAGAAGAGCCCCCACATCACGGTACACATTGAGCGGGACCATCCGTCCGTTGATCAGGCAGCGGTTTTTTCCCCTGCGCGCAATTTCCCGGCGCAACAGAAGGCCCTCTGCAGGATCTTCGATTCCCCAGCTTTCCAGAAGAACGGCCTTTCCGGGATCTTCCACGTCAAAAAAGCCTTCCACGAAAGCCTCCTCTTCCCCTTTTCGAATCATATCCACCGTTGCCCGGCCGCCGGTCAACACCGCCAGTGCACCGGTGACAATGGTCTTTCCCGCGCCGGTCTCCCCGGTCAGAAGGTTCAGTCCTTCCTCGGGTTCAATCCGCAGTGACTCAATCAGGGCGTAATTCTGGATGGACAGTTGTTGCAGCATAGTGTCACCTCTACTTGATTTTCTGTCCGATGCGCCGGAGAAGCTCGGCCACCCGGGCCTCGTCCCTGGCAATCACCAGAAGCGTGTCATCTCCCGCAATGGTCCCCATGATCTCTTCCCACTTCGAGTGGTCCAGCACGGAACCGACCAGCTGGGCCGATCCGGGGAGCGTCTTGATGACAATCATGTTCTGGGTGCTGTCAATGCTCACGATGGAGTCACGCATCACCCGCTCAAAACGGGTCAGGGCCTGGCCGGCTGTGCTCTGCAAAGGAAGGATGTACTTGTGTTTCCCGGTTTCATCCGGAATCTTCACCAGGCCAAGCTCCTTGATATCCCTGGAGACAGTGGCCTGGGTGACATCGTAGTTCATCTCCTGGAGTCTGGCCGCCAGATCACTCTGGGTCTCGATGGAAAAGGTGGTAATCAGGTCCAAAATGGCCCTGTGCCGGTTTTTTTTCATAGCGTGTGCCTCCTCAGAGTTTCTGTATGATCAGGGGATAGGGACTGTGGTTTTTCCTGTTGGGAAAATCCATCCGCACCACATCAAACTGGTTTTGGTCCAGCTCTTTGACAAACGTGGACAGTGCCCAGTGTTCACGGGTGCCCTCCCCATGGCCTGGATAAACCATCAGCGTGACCACGCCGCCGGAAACCACCCGGTCCAGGCAGGACTGAAGGGCCCGCATTGTCGTGTCCGCCCGGGTTGTTCTCAATTTGTCCCCCCCAGGCAGATACCCCAGGTTAAACACAAACGCCCGGGCACCCGACAGGTCCAGTTCCTCCAGATCCTGATGATCCATCTGATGCAGTTCCACGTTTCCGCCATACGGCTGTTCCTTCAGACGCTCCCGGGTAGACGCAAGGGCCTCAGGCTGAATGTCCAGAGCCACCACCCGTCCCCGGGGGCCCACCAGCCGGGCAAGGGTCAGGGTGTCATGCCCGTTTCCGGCCGTGCAGTCAACCACCAGATCCCCGGGTTTGACCACAGCAGAAAGCACCCGGTCCACCACCGTCTGTCCATTGAGATACAATCGTTCAGCCATTGGACACCCCCGGGTTCAGTTTTTCATGAAGGATATCGTAAAACGACCGGTCCCAAAACCGGACGAACCGCGTGCGCACAGTGGAGCGGCGGATCCGGACCATGTCCCCGACCTTCATCCGCATCCCGGTCTGTCCGTCACAGGTCAGCATCACGTCCGTCGACGCCTTGAGAAGGGTCACTTCCACCTCTTCCTCCCCCGAAACCACCATGGGACGGGAAGA
Source organism: Bacillota bacterium (assembly GCA_007121025.1). GTDB lineage: Bacteria > Bacillota > TC1 > TC1 > UBA5767 > SKMO01. The sequence continues at coordinate 5,622 of SKMO01000186.1, forward strand.
CAGGGTATGGGCACAAATCGGTGTCAGAATGACCGCTGACAGGTTGGGCGCCACGATGGGCCCGCCGGCAGACATGGAGTATGCGGTTGAGCCCGTGGGCGTGGCAATGATCAGCCCGTCGGCCGAATACCGGTCCACAAACTCGCCGTTGATCCGGATCCGGATGTCCACCATGCGGGCCAGCGCATCCTTGCTGACCACCGCATCATTGAGAACCCGGGTACTGCCAATCATGCAATCATTCCGGAACAATTCCACGTCAAACATCATCCGTTCGTCAATCCGGTATTCCCCCCCGAAAAACTTTTCCAGCCCCTGGTACAGCGTGTCGCGTTCCAGGCTGGTCAGGAAACCCAGCCGGCCCAGATTCACGCCCAGCAAAGGGGTGTTCCTGCCGGCCAAGAGAAGGGCCGCGTGGATCAGAGTCCCGTCTCCCCCCAAAACCAGGATCACATCTGCCTGGTCCAATTGGTGCAATGCCTTGTCAAGGTCCACGTTCTCCCTGCAGTAGACGTCTCTGGGGCAGGCGGTCGCAATGCCTCTGGCCTCAAGCCAGGCCATCAGTTCCAGCTGCAGTGCCCGGGCCTCTTCTTTGGATTCATTGATCAGAATGCCAATTTTCATCGTATTCCTC
>SKMO01000068.1 GCA_007121025.1 Bacillota bacterium
GCAATCCCCCGGGCCATGGTGACCAGTCCCGGCACGCTGCAGCTGTCAAACCCGGCCATCCGGCCATGGTCCGGCTGGGAAAACAGACCAAAAAACCGCCGGACCCGTTCATCCTCCGCCCGGAGAACCTCCGCCTGGGTCCCCAGCCCCACCGGCTTGTGGAGAAGAAAGATCACCCGGTTAATCCCGGAAGGCCAGTCTCCCGTTTCCATCCGCCAAATGGCCTCCTCGATGGTCCGGGTGCTCAGGACATAATGGATGTTCGTCCGGATCCCCGCCTCCACAAACAGGCGGATTGCCCTCAGAGTGTACTCACTCCGGTACCAGCTGACCGCCACCGCCCCGCAGGATTCCCGGACCACTGAAAGATGTCTGTCCGTCAACCCGAACCCCGAGGTGGTGAAATTGGGCACCACCCCGTGGTCCCGGCACAGGCGCAGCAGCTCCGGAAACCGGGGATGTTCGTCCGGGTCTCCCCGGCCCCCCAGGGCCACCTGAAACACCCGCCCCCGGCACTGCCTGAGAATCCGCTCGAACAGATCAAGTTCCATATGGGGCCGGACCACGTGTTTTCCGTCCTGGTAACAGCTGACCCCGGACGCCAGGCAGCGCCCGCTCAGCCCGTGGGCGCAGTGTCCCATCACCCCGATGTCCAGAAGATGGGGAAACGACGCCTGAAAGGGTGCTCTTCCGGTGTCCATTCCCCGGACCGTGTACACGTTGCTGCGGATGTTCATGCCTGTGTCCGGATCAAAGCCCGTGGCAAACCCGTAGCGTGGATCCTTGAGGACTTTCATGGGGCGGACCCCTGCGTTCCCGGGGTTTTACGGCGCATCACCCCAAGCACAATGCCCCCCGCCAGACAAACGGTTCCCAGCATGTATCCGCCGTACATCAGGCGCATCAGGATGAGCAGACCGTTGAACAGAAGGCCCCCCATGAATCCGCCCAGCAGAAGATCGGCGTGTTCCTCCCGCAGAAAGGGGGGTTTCTTCAGCAGGCGGGCCAGATCACCGGACGCCAGCAGCAAAAACCGCCGGGGCACGCTGCGGGAGCCATCCCCCAGGGTATAGCCCACCGCCAGGGCGGTCACGATGACCACGAAGTACTTGTCCATCTTGTTGCGGGCTCCCGAAAACCGGCTGTAGGAGGCAAACCAGTTGGCCACCACCAGGCCGGCACCGCCGCCGATCAGAAGAAGAGCGTACGAGGCCTCTGCAGCCCGGTCCATGGCCGCCTTCATCCGGGGGACCACACCGGCCAGCTGGGCGGCCACCGGCATGAGGCCCTCCCGGCGGACCCGGAAAAACACCCGCTTGCCCACCGTCAGGACGACCAGCCAGAAGATGGTTTTGGGAATCACATCGTTGTAGACCGCCGTCAGAAAGATCACTCCCCAGGCCAGGGTGGACAGGGGAGCCGGCAGCCAGAACGGATCCACGTACCACCAGAACACCAGGTTGATCAGCCCGATAACCGCCAGCTGGATGGCCAGTGTCTTCCACATTCCGGGCAGCGCCCGGCGTCCCTGCCGGGCAGACGCCCTGAACCAGGCGACCAGAGACTCCGGTTCAGTCCCGGATGGACGCCCCCCTTCACGTTCCCCCCCGGGTATGGGGGCCGGTTCCACCGTCACCGGCCGGGGAATCCGGGGAAATCCCACCTGCGGCGATCCACTCCTTGGGTGTTCCATCGCTTCATCCTCTCCTCTCAGAATCACTGATTCATCTGCGCTCATTATCCCTTTAAAGAGAACACAGACAACAAGAAAGCATAGAGAATCGATAAACATTAAACAAGGCCACATGCTCTACTTAAAGAATGAATTCGCCCATTTCCTTCATTTTCCTCTTCCAACGAACAGTCAAACTGCCTGCACAATCAAAAACTGCACGGTGGCCCGAAGGGCCGCCGTACAGTTGTTGGTTCTGTGCTTTTTTTAACAAGCTAAATCCGTTCAGCCAGCGGGCTTTGTGTTCCGCGCCCGGGTCCTCAGCGCTCGGTCAGCTCCTCCAGGAGAGCCGGCACCACCTCGAAGACGTCCCCCACCAGGGCGATGTCCGCCATCTGCATCATGGGGGTGTCCGGATTGCGGTCAATGGCAATGATCAGGTCGCAGGACTGCATGCCCACCAGGTGCTGGATCTGCCCGGAAATCGCGCAGGCAATGTACACCTCCGTCTGGACGGTCTGCCCGGTCTGTCCCACCTGCTGGGTGTAGGGAATCCAGCCGGCATCCACAGCGGCCCGGCTGGCTCCCACAGATCCCCCCAGGGTCTGGGCCAGCTGCCGGAGCAGCCCGAATCCGGCAGATCCCTGCATTCCCCGGCCTCCGGCCACAATCACCCGGGCGTCAGACAGATTGACCACACTTTCCGGGCTGCGAAACGTCTCCAAAACCTGTTTTGTTTCGCAAATGTCCGCCTCCAGCAGGGGTTCCCGGACCAGGATCCCGGTCCGGCCTTCCTCCGGGCCGGGGGCCGCCATCACCCGGGGACGGACCGTGGCCATCTGGGGCCGGTGCCGGGGCGAGCGGATGGTCGCCATGATGTTTCCCCCAAAGGCCGGACGGGTCTGCAACAGATCCCCGGTGTCCGGATCGATGGACAGTTCTGTGCAGTCCGCCGTCAGGCCGGATTCCGTCAGCACGGCCACCCGGGGGATCAGGGCCCGTCCCCGGGTGGTCGCCCCGCAGAGAATCACCTCCGGCCTGTGCTTTTCAATCAGCCGGACCGTCAGCCTGGCCAGGGTTTCATCGCCAAACCCTTCAAGCCGGGGATCGTCGGTGACGAGCACCCGGTCCGCCCCCAGGGAAATCAGCCCGGCTCCACCGGCTTCCACCCCGGAACCCATCAGCAGGACCCAGACCTCACTGTCCCGTTTTTCGGCCAGAGCCCGTGCCACCCCGATCAGTTCGCCGGTCACCGGCTGCCATGTGTTGTCCTGGACCTCGGCCACCACCCAGATGTTGCGGTAGAGCCGGCGTTCTTCTTCATTTGTGATCAGCATGTTGGCGCCTCCTTACACAATGCTGCGCATGCGCAGTTCGTGAACCAGTTGCCGGGCGGCCTCCCTGGGCGCCCCCTGGATCTGCAGGGTTTTTGTATGCCGGGGAGCCGGAGGGGAGCTTTTGACCACCCGGGTGGGTGAGCCCTCCAGACCGATCTTTTCCGGGTCCACCCCGATGTCCCCGGGGCCCCATACGGGGATTTCCTGTGGCAGCGCCGCCAGATGGGAGCGCAAAGTGGGCACCCGGGGGGTGTTGATCCCCTTGACCACAGACAGCACCGCAGGCCCCGTCAGGCGGCAGCGGTCGTAGCCATCCTCGTGCATCCGGCGGACCACCAGTTCCCCGGGAGACGCCTGTTCGACCATCATTACACAGGCTGCCTGCAGCCAGTTCAGATGGGCGGCAATCCCCGGGCCCACCTGGGCGGTGTCCCCGTCGATGGCCTGTTTGCCGCAGATCACCAGATCCACCTTCCCAATGGTCTCGATGGCCCTGGCCAGCACGTAACTGGTGGCCCAGGTGTCCGATCCCCCAAAGGCCCGGTCACTGAGCAAAATGGCCCGGTCGGCCCCCAGGGCCAGGGCTTCCCGCAGGGAATTTTCGGCTTTCGGGGGCCCCATGCTCAGGGCGATCACCCGGCCGCCCCGCAGTTTCTGCAGCCGGAAGGCCTCCTCCAGGGCGTACAGGTCAAACGGATTCATCACCGCCTTGACCCCTTCCCGGACAATCCGCTTGGTCTCCGGGTCGATGCTCGCGTCATGGGTGGCCGGAACTTGCTTGATGCAGACCACGATATCACCGGAAACGGAGGCCTCCGGGATACCGGCTCTTCGTCCGTTCAGCAGGGGATACTGGGTCTTAAACCGCAGAAGAGACAGGTAAAACCCGCAGTCCGGATAGATGTTCTTCATGGTCTCCAACGTGGCCATCGGATCGAACGCCGTGTCCTCGGGAATCTCATAGCCCACCGCGTCAGACAGCAGATGAAGCTTTGTGCTCATCCAGGCTTCCACGGTGACCGGAAGATCCGGGTATTCCCGCAGCAGCCGGTCGACTTCCGAATGGCGTTCGATCAGGGGCTGGGTCACCGCAAACGTTGCCCCGGCCGCCAGTTTCCGGTCCAGCTTGGCAAACTCATGGTCCGCCGGTTCATAGGGATTAAAGGCCACGCCCAGCCGGAAGACCCCCGGCCAGGTCCGGCGGATGTAATCCAGCAGTTCCACCGAGGTAACCGCCTCCACACCGGTGACCCCCAGGTCGTCCGGCTGCAGCCGGGGCAGGCGGTCGGAGCCGTCCCCGCTGATCACCAGCAGGTCCCGGATGCCCATGGTCCGGCATGTGTCCAGGATCCTGTGCAGATCGTCCTTGGTATGAAACGCGTTCAGGTGGATCATGATCCGGTCGGGATCCACCGGCAGGTTCAGGTATTCCAGCAGTTCCGTGCCCTGAAAGGCCAACAGCCCCATGGCGTTGTCCGTGATGCAGACACAGTCTCCCCGGTCCAGCACGGCCCGGTATTTTTCTTCAAACACCTGCAGGTCTTTTTCCAGCGTCTCGGTGTCCTGTTTGGGAGGCAGCACCTCCACATGGTATGGTCGGTCCCAGGTCTTATTGTCCATGTTTTCTCCCGTCCTCCTAACCTTTCTGCAAAGCGGCCTCTTTCTGGCTGCTGCGGTGCCGCTTCAGATAGTTCATGCAGTAGGCGTCCCGGCCCAGCAGGGCTTCCGTCGCACAGACAAAGTCCATCAGGTCGGTGTCCAGAGGATCTAAAATGGCCCCGTCCATCCCGGCAGCCATGGCGGCCACCAGAAACGCCTGGTTCATCCGTTTGCGCCCGGGAATCCCATAAGACACGTTGCTCAGACCACAGGCGATGTGCACATCCGGATGGTCTTCTTTGACCCTCCGGATGGTCTCAAGGGCCACCACCCCGTAATGGGATCCGGTCGATACCGGGCGGACCAGCGGATCGATGAAAATGTCCCCGGGCTGCACCCCGGCCCGGGTCAGGCCACGGATCATCGTTTCGGCAATGGCCAGCCGGCCGTCCACGTCTTCGGGCATGCCTTCGTCGTCCATGCAAAGGGCGATCACCCCGGCATCGTATTCGGTCACCAGGGGCAGCACGGCCTCCCAGCGCCCGGTCTCCCCGGTGATTGAATTGATCAGCGGCCGGCCGTTGCGGTGGACCTTCAGGCCGGCCCGAAGCGCCTCCGGACTGGGGGAATCCAGCACCAGGGGCACATCGGTCACCTCTCCGATCGTTTCCACAAGCCAGGTCAGGATGTCGCTTTCCTCCTCCAAAAACATGCCGGCGTTCACGTCCAGATAGTTGGCACCCGCGGCCACCTGCCGGCGGGCCAGATCCTGAACCGTCTCACTGTCTCTGGCCTCCATGGCCGGGCGGATGGCTTTCAGGGTGCTGTTGAGTTTTTCACCGATCACGATCATCTGATTGTTCCTCTCTTTCGGAAGGCGTTTTTTGGCCTTCTCTTTTGAACTGAGCATACGAAAAGTCCGACCAACACGCAATGGATTCACTGCAAGTCCAAAACAGGTTGCCAAACAACGGGAAATAATCCTGAAAACAGACCCCAAAAAAAATGCAGCCCGTCACCCGGGACTGCATTCAGTCGCTTGTCTTCTAAACCAGCGGAAGAAACCGCTGAAAGTAGAGCATCAGGGAAAAGTAGGCCCCAAAGGGCACCGCCATGTAGCGGACCAGCCGGTCTCCCACCCGGTGCCGAATGCTCCACACCAGCAGAAGTAGAAGGGGCACCACCAGAAGCTTGACCAGAGGAAAGGCCGGAGTACCGACCAGAGGGACCAGAAACGGATTGGCCTCCCGAAAGCCCATCTCCAGGGCATCCAGCGTCAGCAGGAAATCCACTTTGTTAAACGCAAAAATGCCCATCAAGAGCAACCACAACAACCGTTCGTTCCGTTTCATTGCCGCCATTGTCTGTCCTCCTTCACTGCACAAAAAAACCGGCTCCATGTCAGGTTGCCGGTTACGCCACTGGATCACTGCAGCATCAGGCGTCCATCTGTGGCTGCAGATCATGTCCTTCAACATCTGTTTATAATCATTGCATGTTTGTATACTTTCGCGCCAAAACATTATTCTCCTGCCTGTTCGGAAAAATATGTCCCCAGTAATCCATTAATTCTCTGGACTTCTTTTCTTTCGAAAAGCCGCGTTTAACAACAATTTTTTGGCCGGACATGGCTTCTTTTCAATCACCCAGTTCCCTGTTACTATCCCCAAACTGAACAGTGAGAGAAGAATACCCGGGAGCATACCGGGTACACGGTACGTGAATTCAACCACATGGTCACCGGCCGGCAGTTCAATTCCCATTAAGTAACCAGCGATCAACGCTGTAGGCACCTGCTCGCCGTTTATCGTTGCCCTCCATCCAGAGGCTCCCGGAACGGAGGTGAACAGTACACCCTCATCCGCCACCTGAATAGTCCCACTTAAGGTTGCAGGTCCGGTTCCGGTAATGTCCATCGCTCCTGTTGAAAGTGACAGGTGTGCTTCCGAGAGGGCTTGCTCATTGAACGAAAAGAGATCCAGTCCCCACAGACCGACCTCCACATCATGGGCAGTCAGTGTGAGAACAATTTCATCTCCTGCATCAAAGTGTCCCAGATAGCCGTGTTGAGTATGATCTCGTCTGAACACCCTCTGCTGGTCATTGACATGCAACGTCAGATCCCCTGCCTTGAAATTGTGCTGAATAAATATGTCCTGTTCTCGATCATTTTCGTGAATGAACCTGAAGACAACCGGTTGATCTGGATTTGTCCGGTAGTATAATTGGTTCTTCCAGTTTCCGTCTTGATCAACCGAGGCGTTTGACACACTGATCAGCGTCAGATCGATTAGTTCAAATACATTGACCTCTCTTCCGGCAATTGCATTAAAAAAACGGTTCTGTCTCCCAAACGGTTTTTCCTCAGGATCGGCCTCATAGCCCAGTACCCCGTTGTTCACCATAAAAGCGACTGGCAGATCATAACTGTTTTCAAGTACACCATATTCATTGAGAGACCCAACGTTTATAAACCCCGGAACGTCCAGCTCGCTGGTGGGATCGATCAGATAACGTATGGAGAAAAGCGCATTGGATACCGGAGAATACGGATCATATACTGTGCTGACGTTCTGAGCATACACTCTGAACCCCATCTGTTCGAAAAAGCGGAAGGCCTTTTCGGACATTGTGGATGAGTAATATCCTACGCCTTTGAAACGGTAAAGCTGTCCGGGGTTAAACGTCCATGGTGGAAACATCTCCATGCGGTAAAAATCCTGATCACCGCTTTCATATTCTGAAACGATATCCGCCATCACTTGATCGGCTCGCTGGTAAAACGAAATACTGCTTGTCGGTACATCCCGGTCGATCAAAAACGCCGCATTGATTCCTACGTCTGCCACCACAACCAGTCCGACAAGCACCAGTGCGATTTTCCGAAACGCCTCTTTTCTAACTGAAACGGACTGCAGGATCAGAAACGTCAGCAGTGTCACCACAAACATCGTGACATGCATCACCTGGTCGGACCCTCTGGACTCCGGCGGAAGGACCTTCAGGATACTGAGCACAAATATGACGTTGAACAGGGCAATGATGGCCCCAGTTTCACTGATGCCTTCCCTTCGCATCAGCGTCTCAAAAGAACCTGCCAGCAGCACAAACGACACCATAAACGTCCAACGGCCGGGCAGCTGGTTTGGAAAATGAAACCCATGCCAAACGTAGTTGAGAATGTTTAGATTCATGGAAAAATATAGAACGACAAGCAGGCCCAAAAAAGCGGCTTTCACTTTTCCGGGGATTTTCCGGTTCGCGAAGAACAGGGGGACCAGAATAAGGACGACGGTTCCACTGAAAATATTGGGAATGCCATATGCAAGAGAAACCGGTGTTGCTGGAAGCAATTTGCTCAGGTATTCAGGAAAAGAGTGATACAGCCACAGTGATTGTGGCCCACCTAACGAGGAGGCTGCGGTTTCCCTGAGCGAAAAAAGCACTGGAATCAGGACAAAACCCGCCAGACCACCTGACAGGGCAGAAAACACAACGAAACGAAGTGCTGCCTTCCAGCGGTTCCCTTCCCCCAATTCCGTCCAGAAAACACCCAATAAAAGGATAAACGCCACTGCCAGAAAAAGGCATACTGCGTATCCAATGTAAAAATTCGCGTGAATGATCAGGGCAAGCATGACCGTATAAAGCAAAGGTTTTTTCTGAAATATCAATCGTTCAAGGCCCAACATGACCAACGGGAACAGGATCACTGCATCCATCCACATGGGTTGGCCGATAAAGGCAATGGTATACGCGCTCAGGGCATATGCAGTCGAGAACGCAACAGCCATCCCTGTCGGCTTGCTGTGCCTGTACTGTAGGAAGATATAAAACGACAGAGAACTGAGCCCAATCCTGAGCAACGTCACCATGTGCAACGCACCGATCAGATTGTCTTTGTCTGCAAGCAGAAAGAGCCAATGCAACAGGCTGTTGCTGTAATAGGCATTCTGTACGTAGGCATTGAATCCAAGTGCCCCGTTCCAGGAAAAGAGGTTTGGCACCAGCATTCGACGGTTGTTCCACTGTTCGACATACATTGGAAAATACTGGCCCCAGAGATCCATGCTCAGCAGGGATTGGTCACCAAACGGATATATGCCAGACCGGAAGAAGCCAACCAGCACAAAGAACACCGGGAGCGTGAACGCAACCAGACCAAGTGTCATCTTCCTTCCTCGATCCGATGAACCAAGTGTTCCCAGGGTCTTTCTCCATCCTGCCATCCACCATCACTCCTCATTCCCGAATCCGATGATGCCCATAGTATACACGCATTCAAGTGCATACTCAATTTTCTCTTTTTCCTGGTATTTCCTTCTTGTTTGGTTCTCTCTTCTTGTTTGGCTAATCCTTTTTTCGGAACTGAACAGCCTGCCATCCGCACAGGCATTCCGGCTGTCAGCTGCGACTGTCCTGCAAAGAACACTGTTCTGTGCTCATGGTGCATAAGATAAAACAGTCCCGGCGGGACTTCCCGCCGGGACTGTTTTGGTCATTCTTCTCAACATTGAAACGGATTACAACGCCACCAGCACAACACCCAGTTCTTTTTCCAGCGTCTGCAGGCGCTGGAGCTGCTCAGCAGACAATTCGGCCGGTTGCACATCCTGGCAGGAAAAGGCCACCAGGGTTTTGCCGATGTCGGCTTCCGCCTTCTGCAGGGTGTCAAGCTTCCGGTGGTCCAGTGGAGCGTATGAACAGAGCATCTCTCACCCTCCTTCCTTTGCTAAACCATCTTTACCCACAAATACCACGTTTCCCTGCATCTGTCAATGGGCAGACGGGACTGGATGTGCTGTCGTCATCCCGCGGTCTGTTCTACACGATCCCCTGCAGAAACATGATGGTCACAAACAACAGGAACATGTACGCGGAGCGCTGGAAGGGAAGCGGCACTTCCCGGATCCGCTGCAGATGAGCCTTCGAGCGGTCAGTGAAGATATACAGCCGCATGATCACCAGCCCGATGAGCACCAGCACCGCCCATTCGGTGATTTTTGCCGGATCCAACAGGTCAACCGCCGGAAAGGTGGTCCCCAGAAGAAGACCCAGTCGGCCGTAGGTTTGTGGGAGCAGAATGCAGTTGGCCGCCAGCACCAGAAGAGCAATGTTCCAGTGGACCCGGCGGGATGGGGCCTTTGTTCCCTCGGGAATCTCTGCCCGGCAGGGCACGTCCCCGGGAAAGAAGATCTGGCTGAGTTTCATGAAGGACACAATGGTCCCCAGGCTGATCAGCCGGAACAGGAAGTTGAATGCCGGATCATATTTCAGCCCGCCCCCGATGATCGCCTTGCCGATATACCCGTTGAGAAAGGGCGTTCCGGTGATCGCCAGGGCCCCCACAATCATGCAGACACTGGCCACCGGCATGGTCCGCAGGGCTCCCCGGATTTCCACGACCTTCCGGGTGTTGTAGTGGGTGGCAATCACGCCGGCGCACAGGAAGAGCAGGGATTTAAACATGGCGTGATTGACCAGGTGAAGCAGCCCTCCGTAGTACGCGTCACCGCTGACCTGGCTGACCCCGATCAGCACAATCCCCACCTGGCTGATCGTGTGAAAGGCCAGGATCATTTTGATGTCCTTTTGGGACACGGCAAACACCACCCCGGTCAGCGCGGTGGCAAATCCCACATAGAAGAAAAACGGTCCCAGCACAGCCCCTCCGAACAGCTGATGAATGCGAATGAACCCGTACACCCCGCCCTTGACGAGAAGCCCCGACAGCAGTGCGGAAATGGCGTGGGGCGCGTTGCTGTGGGCCCGGCTCAGCCAGTCAAATGTCGGGAAAAACGCCGCCTTGATGGTCATGGAGGCCACCATGAAGATAAACGCCGCCTGTACCGGCAGGATGGCCCCCAGTTCCGCCAGCACCTGCGCGGACTGGCTCCAGTTCAGGGTTCCCGTGAGCATATAGACAATCATCATGCCCAACAGATAAAAGGCCATGCCGGTGGTTCCCAGGAGCAGGTAGTACAGCCCGGAAGTCAGGGCTTTGCCCTGACGCTTGAAGACCACCAGGACCGACGCGGTCACCGTGACAATTTCAAAAAACAGAAAAAAAGAAAACAGATCGTTGACCAGAAGCAGTCCCATGAACAGTCCCTGCAGGATGCTCAAAAAAAACAGATAGTTGTGGTCCCTGTTGCCGGTCTGCCAGCTGTAAAGAAGGATCATCCACCACATGAACACCGTCAGGGCGATGAACGCCATGGACAGGTTGTCCACAAGAAGAACGATTCCCGACAGGATGGACCAGCCCCCCACCGGAACGAACACCCCGGAAACCGTCTGGTAGTTGGCCAAAAGGCTTCCCGCCAGAAGGGTCATGACGGCCTGGACCGGAAAGACCAGGGCTTCGGAATTTCGGTAACGGGTCAAATACAGGACAATGCCCGACCCAATGGGCAGAAAAATCAGGCTCAGGTAGATTGGCTGCATCACTGTCCCTGCCTTTCTGAAATCTTCTTCCAGTTCACCGTCCCGAAATGGTAAAAGACCTTCATGCTCATCATCAGGGCCAGGGCGGTCACCGACGCCCCGATCACGATGGCCGTGATCACCAGGGCACTGGGAGTTGGGTCGACCATCAGCTCCGGGCGCACCGGCAGAATCGGCGGCAGCAGCTCCGGCCGGTAGACCAGGGCAAGAAACAACGTGAAAATGCCCGTCTGCATGATGTTGATGAACAGCACGGTCCGGATGATGGTCTTAGCATTGGCAATGGCCGCTAAGCCCAGCAGAATAATGATCAGAATCAGGGAAATCTCAACAGCAAATTCCATGTTCTATCTCCCTTCTTCCAGAAATATCGCCAGGATGGCCGTCAACCCGACCCCCACCATGATCCCGATGAACAGGTTGATCAGAAACAGGTAGACCGCCGCGTTGTAGCGCACCACAAAGTGTGAGAACACCAGAAGTGTCAGCCCCACAAAAAACAGGTTCACCAGGACCACCAGCAGCCGGAGGCTCAGGTGTTTGTTGGGGTCGGCAAAATACGACAGCAGAATGCCCGTGGCCAGAACCGCCCCGCTTTGAAACCCGCCTCCGGGGCCCGGAGAGCCGGGAAGGATCAGGTAGAATCCGTACAGGATCACAAAAGGAAACGTCAGCCGTGTAATGCTCACCAGCAGTCTCGAATTATTCATGAAGACCCCTTCCCGTTCCCCTTCCGGTGCCGCCGGCGATAAACAGGATCCCGGTGACCGCAATCAAAAGGATGCCCACCTCAAACAGGGAATCCATCACCCGGTAATCCAGATAGACCGCTGACACGGCGTTCGAAGCGCCGGTGTCCGCGACGAAATTGTGGGTATAGTACCGGGCCAGCTGGGGAACCGCCTCGTAAAGGGCCGGATGCAGGATGGCCCCGGAGATCCGAACGAACAAAAAAGACAGGCAGCCAAACAGGACCAGAAGTTTAAACACCCCCGGCGTGTCAAAGCTATTCTCCTTCATGTTGGTCACCTTCTTCCAGCCAGACAATCCGCGCCTGGGGACACTCCAGGCCCTCCAGGATCATTTCGGTCAGCTTTTCAAACAGAACACTGGAACGGCTCCCCCGGAACAGATACCGGGCGCTTGAGGTCCCGATCTCGCAGACAAACGCATGATGGGGCTTGGTGCCATGATCATCGTCCACCACCAGATCAATGTCCGTCAGGGTGAACAGGAAGGACTTTTCCACTTCCCGGTCGTTCATGACCACCAGATCCAGATCGTGCTGCCGGGCAAACCGCTCCAGGATGTCCCGGCCCGGTTGGCCAGGCGACATGAAACCGTCGCTGGTGTTGTCTTCCACCACATATTTTTTCTGCCGGGTGGTGCTGGTCAGAAAAATCAACGGCACCACCGCAGCCCCCAGGGCCAGTTCCGCCATGGCCACGTCCGGGGCCTGGTACAGGTAGAACACCAGAGCCGCCAGGATCGAAAAGACGGACAACAGGATGATGGAACGCAGATTGCTGTCCGACAGGATGATCAGGACCAGAATGAGGATCATGAACAGCAGAAGAACGATTCTCACCGGTGATTCCTCCTTCGTGGCGACAGCCCGATCATGTTCTTCCGGGCAGACCGGGCGATCAGGTGAATGGTCACCGGACTGGTCAGAATCAGAAACACCAGAAACAGAACCATCTTCCAGATGTTCACCAGCTCATCACTGTAGAGCATCAGGCCGCCAAACACAAGAAGCAGCCCGGTGCAGTCCGTCAGACCGGCGATGAGCATCCGGCTGTAGATGTTTTTGAGCACCACCATCCCCAGGGATTGCATCAGGATCAGCACCCAGCCGGAAATCAGAAACACCGCCCCGACAACCGAGGTTACACTGCCAAAATCAATCATAGTCCCGCTTCCCTTCCGCCAGCCGGTTGGCAATCAGCGCGATGCCGATAAACCCGATCAGGCCGTAAATCAGCGCCACGTCCAGCAGAAACGTCAGATCGTACTGGTTGGCAAAAATGACCAGAAGCATAATCGTCTTCAGGCCGATCACATTGGCGCTCATCAGTTTGTCCCAGAACGTGGGACCCCGGATGATCCGGAACAGCTCTCCGAGCATTGACAGGCTGATGACATATATGGTTATCACGAGAAGATTCATTGGTTCTCTCCTTTTGCCATGGCTTTCTCAAACGGTTTGTTGAACTGGTTCAGGATGTCCGTGGTCAGAGACAGGCCATGGGCCCCGTCGTCCACCAGCGACAGGACGGTCAGCACGTTGTCCTGGCTGGCGTCCAGGGTGATCGTCCCCGGTGTCAGTGTGATGGCATTTGCCACAAGAAGAACCACCAGCCGGTCGCTGGTGGTTAAGTGCACCTGGAAAATGATCGGTTCGTCACTTCGTTTTAAAATCACCGGCAGGACCGTCAGCGAACTGCGGATCATCGCGATGATCAGATTCTTCAGATAGACCAGCATGCTCCCGATGAACGCCAGATCCGTCCGGACCCGGTACGTTCTGTGAAACAGCGTTGCCACCAGCTGGCGAATCACCAGACTCAGAATAAAGCCTGTTCCAATCGTCTGCAGATTCACTGACGGGGCAAGCCCCACCCAGGAAACCGTCATCAGGACAATCAGCCCGCCCTGGTCAATCCACCTGCCTATCCGTTCTTTCAACCCAACCCCTTCTTCCACACAAGATAGCCCTTTCAACGAAACGGCCTGGTCTCATTCTACGTAATTGACTGGTGACTGGCAAGGGGAATTTCGGGTGATTTCACCGATTTGGTCCTGAAAGTTCTCTTTTCTGCCCGTTTTCCGCCGGTTAACCACGTCTGTCACCGGCATTCCACTGTTCCCCCGCAGGAATGATCTGGACAGAACACCGTGGAGTCTCCTGAACGGGGGCGTCCCGGGAAACGGGAAAGACGCAGCGCCCGGGGCCGGACGCTGCGTCCTCGTTCGTAAACGATCGGTTGTTCTGCAGGGCCTTTGCGCTCCGGAATCCTCTGGCCTCAGGGTAAATAGTACGTGATGTCAAGCCGCGGCCTGACGCCCGGACTGTCTGCCCTGGAGCTGAAGAAAATGGCACTGTACTGCGTGTATGCCAGTTCGTTGGCTTTTTTCAACACAAGCCCGTGATTATCGGTGCTGCCGCTGACCCAGTCCTGCACCAGGCTCCGGATATTCCAGCTGACCCATTGGGTGACACCCGGTGTGACAGACTTTGTGCCTAGCGCTGTCTTGGCATAGTGGGGCTGGTTGTTCCATGTTGCCATCAGGTAATCCCACGGTGTGATGATCTGGTGGGCACTGACGTTGAACGCCTCCCCGTCGACGTTTCGATGCTGATACAACGACAAGTCAGCCGAGACAATCACCGCATTTTGGGGTATGCTGCTTAAGTCATACTGCAACAGGGCCCTTGCCGTAAAATGCATGCCGATGTGTTTGTCTGTTCCAACCTGAAGGTCTTTTCTCGTCCCATAGTTTTTTGACTGGCTGTAGTTGAACACAAAGGTGTCCATCCCCACCCCCGGTCCCGGTTGGATCACGACCTGCCTGGCCACGCTGATCTTCACGGTTTCACTGACGCTGCCCGAAGCATTGCTGGCGGTCAGAGTGTAGGTGGTGGTTTCAGCAGGAGATACCGCACGGGTTCCGGTTGTGCTGACCTCCCCGATTCCCGGGGCAATGGTGACTGCGGCCACACCACTGACCTCCCAGCTCAGGGTGGCCGTCTGCCCCTGCGGCAGGATTTCCCTGTCCACGGTAAAGGATGCAATCGAGGGCGGAGGCAGGATAAACCCGTTCGGCGGTGGAATGATCCCCCCAAAGGGCGTGACGTCAATCGTCACCTGTGCTGTGGCACTGCCCGTGTTGTTCGTTGCCGTCAGGGTGTAGGTGGTGGTTGCTGCAGGCGAAACCTCCACAGAGCCGTATGGGGACACCGCGCCGACATTTGGGGCAATGGCAATGGCCGTGGCCCCGGTGACCTCCCAGCCTAACGTTGCCGTTGATCCGGCAAAGATAGACTCAAAATCCGCTGTAAAGGAAACAATCGTGGGCACTTCATCTGTCATCCCCAGGATCCGCAGCGCCCTGACGGCCATCACTGCTGCTTCTGCCCGGGTGGCGTTGCCTTTGGGCCGGAAGGTATCATCGGGATAACCCCGGATGATCCCCCGTCCGTAAGCCTCCGCCACATACCCGTGATACCCTGCACCGATCTGATCGTTATCGATGAACGGGATGTCTGTTGCGCCCGTCATGGTTCCGAGCATTCGAACCGTCATCATGGCAATCTCTTCTCTGGTGATGGCCCCGTTTGGGTTGTAGTTCTGTCCATACAAAGCGGTGTCGATCACTCCGGCCTGCACCAGGGCTTCAATCCGTCCTTCTCCCCAGTGCCCCGCGGTGTCCGCAAACGTCGCATTCGGCAAGTCTGCCAATCCCAGGGCGCCCCCCATCACGGAGGAAAACTCCGCCCGGGTAATGGTGTTCTGCGGTCTGTAGGTGCCGTCCGGATAGCCGGAGATGGCGCCCATGGCCACCAGTTCTCTGACATCACCTTCGGCCCAGTGGCCTGTCAGGTCCGGCAGCTCTGCTGCCAACACCGCCGAAGGGATCAGCAGAACAGCAAACAGGATCCCAATGATGAACAGCTTGTTCATTGTCTTCATGAGGCTTCCTCCTTTAACAACCTCATCTCAGCTCAGCCTGTCCCTTCCCGGTCACAAATTGGCATGAAGCAACACCTCCCAATCAGCGGTTCCACTGTCTGGCCGGATGAACCACCGGCACTTCGTACACGAATTTGTTCTTATATCCTCTATACTGAACAGATTCGACGTCTGCCCGGCAGGTCCTGCATTGACCCGGCTTCCGGCAGTCCACACCTCACGACAACTCTGCCGTCAACCGGCCGGTCATCCTTTAGAAAACCCGGTGATCAGCTGTATTCGTGGTGGTTCTTCCGCCCGATTGGGTCATGGAAGCATCTGGCTTTCCCGGACTGTGGTGCGGTCACCGCAGCGGAATCTCCGAAACGGGCAAACCCTGAAAAATGTTGTGCCAATGAACTGTCCCGGGGATCCGTGGAGCCGTGCAACCCACCATCCCCTCCAGAAAGGTGGCCGAAAACAAAAAACCGACCATCTCACGGCCGGTTGCGCTTTGGTTCCTGCAGGGCCAAGCGTCCAGCCAGGACCTGCGTGCATTGCTCCCCTGTCACCTTTGAGCTCCTGTACCACCTGCGGTTTCCCGGAACCCACTGGGAGGGGAACCATTCGATGAACAAAGCCATCCATTTTGCACAGGTATCGGCTGATCACGCCAACGATCATCCTGCACCCGCACCGGCTGGCTGTTTCCACGGTCGAAGGTCAAGCCAGTGGTTCGGATGGCAACAGGTTCCGTCCATCCAGCCAGCAGTTGCAATGAACTCCATGCGGTTTCAAGCCGTTTTCCTTTGCATACGCTGAATCACGATCGCTTCCCTCGGCAGGCCAGTGATTCCCGGTGGAAGTGCCGGGTTCGGATGTGATCACTGGATGGGATATGAACCGTTGTTCATATCCCATCCAGTGAAACGTCCAGGCATTCTCGCAGTGCAGACGGTGTTCTTCCCATTTCCCGCTGGAACGGTCCGGGCATGCAAATGCCCTGGATACGCGGGTGTTCAAAAAGCACAGCCGGAATCCACGTTTCCAGATTCCGGCTGTGTTCGTGTTCCTCCGTTCATCAGTCACATTTTTCCGGGACCAATTACACAGAGGACTCATAGGTTACCGTCACACTTTTGTCCACGGGGTTCCAGACCACATCGCATCCCAGCGCCTCGGCGATAAACCGCAGAGGCAGCATGGTCCGCCCCGGCGGGACGATGATCGGGTAGACCTCATGATTGAATGGATCAATGTACCGGTTGACCCCGTTGACTCTCGCCTGGTTGTTGCCAATCCACAGTTCCAGCAGTGTGCCGCCCATCTGGACGGTTGCCTTTGATTCACCGCTGCTCCAGCCAAGAGCCGCTCCCAGGGGATCCGCCACGTAACGGATGGGAAGCAGGGTTCTGCCCCCGATGATCATGGGTGCTGTGTCCATCTGCCCGGACATCCCGTTCACCTGATAGGTCTGACTGCCCACCTGCAGGCGGATGACCGTGGTCGTGACAACCGGATCAGGTTCGGGTGCAGGATCCACCTGTGGGATGGTCACGGTGATCGTGTTGGAGTCCAGGGAGACCCCCGCGGAATTGAACGCCAACACCTTGTATTCGTAATTCTTCCCGGCCTCGAAGGGGCCAAAGTCGCTGTAAACCGTCGCATTGACGCCCAGTTCGGCAATCTGTCCCCAGGTGAACCCGGGCTGCTGAAGCCGGCGGAACACCCGGAATCCGGTTTCAATGGACGAATTGTCGGTCCAGGCCAGGGCAATCTTCGCACCGTCGACCCTGGTCGTCCGCAGTTCTGTGGGTGCAGTCGGGACCAGCGGCTCGATGGGCACAATGGGTAAAATCGGATCGATCAGGACGAACGACCGGATCGTAAAATCCGCGGCGCTTTCAGCTGATCCGAAAATCGGAACCCAGATGCCCCCGATCCATTTTTTCGTTACTTCACCCGAAATCTTGACCCTGGCCGTGGTCGTGGGGTTGTTGGGAACCGTAAAGGTGATGCTGCCACCGGTTCCAGACCCCAGTTCAATCGGATAGGTTGCCCCGGAATCCAGGGACAGCCGGGCGGTCATGACCGCCGACTCAGAAACACCGGTCCAGGTCACCGTCGACGTGAGCCCGATGTACAGGGTTTCCCCTCCCACGGGTGCGGTCAGTTCCAGGGTGCTTCCAAGAACAGGCCCCGGCAGTGACGTTGCAACAGCCATCACCAGCAAACAGGCCAGCAAAAGGGCGACAGCCCTTTTCATCTCCATGATTTATCCCTCCTCGGATTGGTGCCACACGTGTCACCATAGACTCCCATCTGAACGACAGTTCTCTGTTCATCCTGCCAGATGGCCACCTTCTTTCTGACTTCAACGGGAACTGACAGTGGAAAAACAAAAAGACACCGCAGGTTCTGTACCCGGGTGTCATCCCGACCATATCCGGCCGGTGAATGGATGGCGTGATCCTCTAAAAGCCGGAACAGAACCCTGGAAACGTCTTCCGGGTGTGTTCCTGTCCGCATCACGTCATCAACCGCTGTGTCGTCTGTCGGACGTCTCTTGGTTATATTATACCACTTCATCCATAATCCGCAATCAGTCACTGTGAACGCTCACTTGCACACAGCATGGCCAATTGATTACTGTTTTACTGAACAATTGTCTCTATATGGCCCGTTTACTGCTGTTTCATCATTGATGCTCTCCCCTGAAGAACCGTTTACCGGTCCAACAAGAAAACGGGTACTGTCGGACTGCTCCCGTGATAATCCTCAAGGGACACCGTGCGCAGCCCGGACACCACGGCCCGGTCCACCCCCAGAACAAATGTCCTGGGGGTGGCATCGTCCGTACAGGGGACGGAATCATCCTCCACTGCCAGCCGGACGATCAGACCGTCTTCCTCTTCACTGAGACGGGCAGACACGAAATGAAGCGGACAGCTTCCCGATTCGAAAACGCCCAGAAACAGAACCCCCTGCCGGTCCCAGTCCACCTCTGCTGCTGCTCCGCTGAGCCGGTATTCCTCACGCAGAGCATCAAAGCTTTCTCCGTCCAGCGCCCCGAACACCAGCATCCCGTTTTCCGCCCGTTCATAAAAGTCCTCCGGCAGGGTTTTCTCCGTCTCCAGGACCCGGACGGCTGGCCCGGGCTCCTGTGCGGATCCCGTGCATCCGGCCGCTGCCGGCACCAGAAGCGTCAGCACCACCACAGCCAGGATCGTCAATCGTCTGTTCATGTGGATCCTCCCTTTCACTGTTTTCCTCTCACTGTCAGACGACAGAGAGAGGAAAACAGTTCCTGGCCGCGACACATCATAAAACCCTCAACCCCATCTTTTCGGGCCTGGGCTTTGGGTTGTCAGAAGTCATTCAAACCCCCGATGGGGCCTGAACCCTTCGATAACCCCAATCGGGAATGATCCGGACGTGCCGGGAAAACTCTTTGCCCCTGTTTCGTCTCGCTTATGCCCATCGAATTGTCTGCACAACAGCCCCGTTTGAATCAAGGGGCGCCCCACAGCACCAAACACGCATCTGTTCCCGGTATCCGCGCTGTTTGGTCTGTTGTCTGGCCCATGAAGGGATTACCACCGCCGGCAGGCTGCCCTGCTCCCCCAACACAGACTGAGCCAAATTTTTCCATTGTTCGGTCAAGAAATCAATCAGACTGACGATCACTGAAAAAAAAAAAAAAAACTCCAGCCCCTGATCATTAAGGGCTGGA
>SKMO01000071.1 GCA_007121025.1 Bacillota bacterium
CTGATGATCTCGGCTTTTGGGGCAACATACTTTTCGTTTGACATTGACCGGGTGTTCACGTATGTGGTGAGTCCGGCGTTGATGCTTCTGTCTGTGGGCACAGCGACGTTTCTTGGAACACGGGATGTCCACAGGGTGTCCATTGCAGAAAGCATAAAGGAGTAGACCATGAATATCATTCGGGGCAATCAGATCATCAAGCGGTACGGAAACGGTGCAGAGCGTAAAACCGTGCTCGACCAGATCTCTGTTGACGTGTTGCAGGGGGAGTTTCTGAGCATCATGGGTCCATCGGGTTCGGGAAAGTCGACGCTTCTCTATCTTCTAAGTGGAATGGACCGGCTTGATGCCGGGCAGGTCTTCTTTGAAGAAAAAGACCTTTCGGCTCTCAGGGACAACGATCTTGCCGATTTACGAAGAACCAGAATGGGGTTTGTCTTTCAGCAGCCGGCCTTTTTGCGCAACCTCAATCTTCTGGACAACATCATATTGCCGGCTGTCCGTGAAAACAGGCTTAAGCGAAAAGAGATCGTCAGCCATGCCCAGTCCCTGATGGATTCCATGGGAATTGCTGATCTGGGGATGCGGGGTGTCACAGAAGTGTCAGGGGGGCAGCTGCAGCGGGCGGGAATCTGCAGGGCACTCATCAATGACCCGGGGGTGATCTTTGGCGATGAGCCAACAGGTGCCCTGAATTCCGCGGCCTCCCAGGAAATCATGGCGCTGTTGGCGGACATACACCAGCGTGGCACCACGGTGATCCTGGTCACCCATGACCCCAAAGTGGCGGCGGCGTCCGAAAGAGTCATCTTCTTGAGCGATGGACAGATTGTCAGTGAGATGTCACTGTCTGCCCATGAGCGGACAGACCTCAAGGCGCGCGTCGCAGCGGTGACAGAGGAAATGCTGAACGTGGGCATCTAAACGTCTGAAACTGGGACGTTTTTCCACAGCCATGACGGGAAAAAACGCATCGGGAGATGGTCTCGCGAAAAGAATGAGGACACAGGAAGGAATTGTTCCATCAGTCGCGAATGTTCATTTGATCTTTTCCCGCTGTTTCAGAAACCGGAAGCTGTTTTTGAGAAGCGCAGGGGTCAAAGTCCGATTTGCAAGGAGGAAATGCATGTTTATACTGTCAGACCGGAGCAACCTGACGATTGGGGAACAGTCCGTTGAATGGAGCTATGAGGGAGAACGGCTGCGCATCGTCCCCTGGGGGATCAATGTGCTGCGGTTTCAGTCCACCCGTGGCCGGAGCCTCGACGGACCGGACTGGGAACTGCTGCCCCCCGGGGAGAACGCTTTTGTGGTTCAGGAGACCGAAGAGGGCCTGCGGATCGAAAACGGCTCCATTGTCTGTGAACTCTGTGAGGCCGGGATGATCCGTTACCGGAATCAGGAGGGCAAGCTTCTGCTTGAGGAATACTGGAACGACGGGGAAGGCCGGCTGGTGCCCCTTCGGTACGCCCGGGAGTACCAGCACGTGGAGGGAGAACTCTTTCGGACGTCCGTGCGCTTCCGGCCAAACCCCGGAGAGCATCTCTACGGAATGGGCCAGTACCCGAACGATTGCCTGGACCTGAAGCACTGCACGCTGGACTTGCGCCAGATGAACACGCACACGACCATTCCCTTTGTGATTTCATCCCGGGGTTATGGGTTTATCTGGAACAACCCGGCGGTCGGGCGGGTGGATTTTGCCAAAAACATCACCCACTGGGAGGCACAGGCCTGCGAGCGGGTGGACTATCTGATCTTTGCGGAAGAAACCCCCAAAGTCCTGATGAAGCGCTACCGGACGCTGACCGGTCATGGGGACGTGCTGCCGGCGTATGCAGCCGGTTTCTGGCAGAGCAAACTGCGCTACAAGACAAAAGATGAGTTTCTGGAGGTGGCCAGAGAGTTCCGGGACCGGGACATTCCGGTGTCGGTCATGGTGATCGATTTTTTCCACTGGCCCAAACAGGGAGATTTTTGTTTTGATGAGATGGACTGGCCCCGTCCCGAGGAAATCGTCCGGGAGCTGGAGAATATGGGAATCCGGGTCATGGTCAGTGTCTGGCCAACGGTTGAGCCGGAAAGTGTCCATTACGATGAGATGAACAGCAAAGGGTACCTGCTCCGGGCGGAACGGGGCGTGCAGGCTCTTTTCATGATGAACGGCACGCTGACGTATTTCGACGCCACCAATCCCCGGGCCCGGGGGTACGTGTGGGAGAAAATCCGGCAGAATTACGTGGACAGAGGGTTTTCTCTGTTCTGGCTCGACCAGGCAGAGCCGGAGATCCGGCCCTACGAACCGGCGAACACCCGCTACCATCTGGGAAACGGCCTTCAGGTGGCCAATGTCTACCCCAACCATTACCTGAGAACCTTTCACGAGGGGCAGCAGGCGGCCGGTCTCACGGACAGTGTGACCCTGGTCCGTTCCGGATGGCTGGGCTGTCAGAAGTACAATGGGGTCCTCTGGTCGGGGGACGTGGTGTCCTCTTTTGACTCTCTGCGCCGCCAGGTGAAAGTAGGGCTCAGTGCCGCAGCGGCCGGGGTGGTCTGGTGGACCAGTGATATTGGTGGGTTCAACGGGGGCGACCCGGAGAAAGAATGGTTCCGGGAACTGTTTATCCGCTGGATGCAGTTTGCCGTGTTCTGCCCGGTATTCCGCAACCACGGGAAACGCGACCCCATGGGACCGACGATCAATGGGATCATGGGGTCGGGTGCAGGAAATGAGCCCTGGTCCTACGGTCCGCAGGTCTATCCGGTGATTGTCGAACAGATCCGGTTGCGGGAGCGTCTGCGGCCCTACATCATGGAGTGCATGGAGGAAGCGTCCCGGACAGGTCTGTCGGTGATGCGGGCCATGTTTTTTGAGTTTCCGGTCGATCCGGTCTGTTATACGCTGGAAGACCAGTACATGTTTGGCGCAGACCTGCTGGTTGCGCCGGTGCTGGAGGCCGGCCAGCTTGACCGGAGTGTGTACCTTCCGGAGGGCGCCGGGTGGATTGATTCCAGGACCGGGGAGGTCCTGGGCAGTGGGTGGCATCAGGTTGCCGTAAGTCCAGAGGCAATCCCGGTGTTTGTCCGAGGGGACGGCAAACGGATCAATGAGAACAATTACAGGCGTCTGTTTGTGCCGGGCGCCTGAAGACGACTGGCCAGGTCAGAGGCTGGTCCCCGGAAAAAAACCACGACGCCCGGTGGGACCATCTGTGATGTCAATGGGCAGATGAACAATGCGCAAGCAACCAAACAACCCGCGATCCCGTGTTACGGAGATCGTGGGTTGTTTGGTTTGTGCACGGCAATGAGAAGATGAGAGGCAAAAAATAAATGCGGTTTAAACAGATAATCTGCCCGGATGACTTAATCCGGGAAAAAACTGTCCGATATTGGACATAGAAGAAGAAAAAAAGCGGAGTGAACCAGAGGATCCCGGTGGAGGTCGTTCAGTCGTTGGGGTTGGGTTTGGGAAGAAGGACGTCAGCAGGAAAAGGGGAGATCACAGATGGCAGGACCACTTGGGACCATGTATATCGCAGGAAGCGGCCTGCGGGCCATGCAAAATTCGGTCAACGCGGCCGCAAACAACATCGCCAATGCCCAGACAGAAGGGTATTCCCGGCGCAGAGTCAACCTGGTGACCAACACGCCACAGTATCTGCAGGGGATCGGGGAAGTGAACACCGGTGTGCGGATCGACTCAGTGATTCGGGTGCGGGACGGGTTTTTGGACAAGCAGGTCCGCGCGGAGCGGGCCACGTTTGGGCTGTTTGAAGCACGGGGAGAGGCGCTTGATCAGCTGGAAATGATTTTCCGGGAGCCCTCGACCACCGGCCTGAATACGGTGATGAACGAGATGTGGGATTCCTGGCAGGAACTGAGCAAGGCGCCGGAAAGTTCAACATCCCGGACGGTGGTGGTCCAGCAGGCCATCACGATGACCGACATGTTCAACCACATGGGCAACCAGATCGACGATGTCCGGGGCAATCTGCAGGCGGGGATCAACCAGACGGCGTTTGACGCCAACACCCTGATCCAGCAGATCCGGGACGTGGACAATCAGATCATCAATGTGAAGATCAAGGAGATTATTCCAAACGACCTGCTGGACCAGCGGGATCTGCTGCTGGACAAGCTCTCCGATCTGGTGGACATCCGCACCCAGGACCAGGCGGACGGAGGCATCAGTCTGCGGGTGTCCGGCCGTGAGGTGATGGGCAAGACAAACGAGGATCTGGTCATGAGCACGATCCAGTCCGTCACGAATGATGGAGGCGGCCAGTTTACGTTGACCATTCTGGAGGAGGGAGCAGCCGGGAAAACCCCCAAAACGGTTGTTCTGGAGAACGTGAATCCAGAGAAGGGCGCCCTTTTAAAGCAAGGTGGGACATTTTTTCACGACCGGATTGAAGGGAATGAGCGGACGATCGATCTTTCCGCAGAGACGGAAGTCGCCCTTGCGGTCCCCAAATCCGGCCGGATCACCGGCCAGCAGGAAATGCTGGCGGAGATGGATGTTTACGAAAATGAGCTGAACACCCTGGCCCGGGGAATAGGAGAAATCATCAATCTGGTCCATCGGGCAGGAAACGACACGGTGGACACGGATGCCGGATGGATCAACTTTTTCACCGCAGGTGACGGGGATCCCGACGCTGACAATCCGATGACCGCCAAGAACATCCGGGTGAACCAGGAAATCCAGCATGATGTGTTTAAAATCAATGGGGGAGAGGGAGATCTGACAAATGAGGGACCAGCCGGTGACGGCACCCGGGCACTGGCCATTGCACAGCTGCGAAACTTCCGTTTTGATGTGAACAACCCGGTGATCGGTAACGAAGGGGATCAAAACGCAATTGTGTATCAAGACGGTTCAATGGGACTGAAATACACAGGCGTTGGGGGCGATTCCACAGACAACTTTTACCGCAACAGCATCGGACGTCTGGGGATTTCAGCCCAGCAGGCCGACCGGATGGTTCAGAACCAGGAGTCTCTTCTCAATCAGCTGAACCAGCGCAAAGAAGCAGTCTCCGGGGTATCGATCGATGAGGAGATTGCCGATCTGATCAAGTTTCAAAACGGCTACCAGGCCAATGCACGGGTGATGACCACGCTGACACTGATGCTGGACACACTGATCAACCTGGGAAGGTAGGGTGAGACCATGAGAGTGACCAACCGGATGATGGGTGAAGACTTCCTGATCAATCTTCGCCGGAACCTGAAAAATATGCAGCATGTCCAGTACCAGCTGGCCACGGGAAAAGAAGTGTCCCGTCCTTCAGATGATCCGTACCGGGTGACCCGTGCCCTGTCCCTGGAGACCAGTGTGATGAAGAACGAACAGTACCTTCGCAATATTGAGGATTCCATCGGATGGGTGGACACCAATGATTCAGCACTGGGTGCACTGGGCGATTCTTTGAACAGGGTCCGGGAACTGATGATCCGGGCGGCGAACACCGGGATGAGCGAGACCGATCACAAAGCCATCTTTGCCGAGATGAAACAGATCGGTGAGGGAATGGGGGACATCGGAAACGTGAACTACGACGGCCGGTACATTTTCGGGGGGCAGAGCACCACTGAGCCGCCCTTCCCCAAGGACTGGATCGATGCAGTGACGATGGATCTTCCCCTGGTCAATCTTGACGGGGTCTACAACGGAGATGACCGTCCGATCAGCCGGGAAATGCTGCCCGGGGTCAACGTCCGGATCAACGTCCACGGGCAGGACATCCTGGGTGGCGGCGAAGATCAGAATAATCTGGCCCAGACCATGAAAACCATTTTGGAGATCCTGTCAAATCCCGGAGACAATGATGTGATGGTGCTTGGTGGTGATCTGCTTGGGGAAATTGACGGGCACATTGAGAACGTGCTGGACCTGCGGACACAAAACGGTGCCGTGTCCAATCGGCTGGATACCCTGAAAGAACGGAACGCCACGGAAAATCTGGGCATGAAAGAACTTCTGGCCAAGGTTGAGGATATTGATTTTGCAGAAAAAATCATGCAGTTTGCCATGATGGAAAACGTCTACCGGGCGTCCTTGTCGGCGGGATCGAAGATTCTGCAACCGACGCTTCTGGATTATCTGTAGGCCTGGACGTTGAAATGTGCGGGGAGATTC
>SKMO01000139.1 GCA_007121025.1 Bacillota bacterium
TGATAGAGCGGTGACAGGGCACGCAGACGGCCGATGATCTCCGGAAACCGGCGGAGCATCTCCTCCACATCGTGTTCCGTGTTGCCACGTCCCAGGGTCACCCGGACCGCGCTCTGACAAATCTGAGGATGGACCCCCATCGCAGTCAACACATGTGACGGTTCTTTGACCCCGGTGGTACAGGCAGAGCCCGCAGACACCTGGAATCCGGCCAGATCAAGAGCGGTCAACAGACTGTCACCCTGGACGTAGAGCGGACTGAAACTGAGAAAGCCAGGAAGCGCCCGGTCGGGACACCCGTGAAACACCAGTTCCGGACAGCGCTTTTCCAGGCCCTCTCTTAAAACCACCGTCAGCCGTCGAAGGCGGACGGCCTCTGCATCCAGTTTGTCTGCAGCGATTTGGCAGGCGCGTCCAAAACCGGCGGCCCCAGGGACGTTGTGTGTTCCCGGTCTGAAACCCTGCTCCTGTCCTCCCCCCTGCATCAGAGGCTGCAGGAGGACTCCCTGGCGGACGTACAGGGCACCCATTCCCTTGGGTCCGTACAGTTTATGCGCGGACAGACTCAACATGTCCACGCCCAGATGATTCACATGCAGGGGAATCTTCCCTGCTGCCTGGACCGCATCTGTGTGAAACAGCGTTCCCTGTCGTTTACACAGTGCAGCCAGCGCACGAATGGGCTGAATGGTGCCCACCTCATTGTTGGCCGTCATGATGCTGACCAGTACCGTGTCCGGGCGCAGAGTGTCTTTCAGCTGCCCGGGAGACACCAGTCCCCGTTCATCCACAGGAAGGTAGCTCACCTCCACCCCCCGGGATTCAAGCTCTTGAAAAACACGAAGAACCGCATGATGTTCAATGCGGCTGGTGATGATGTGCCGGCCCTTATGCTGACAGGCCTGCACAGCACCGTGTATGGCCAGATTGTTTGATTCCGTCCCGGAAGCCGTCAACACAATCTCTCCCGGTTTTTCCCAGGTTCCCTCCCCCGCTCCGATCAGCCGGGCCACCTGGTTTCGTCCTTCGGTCAGAGCCTGTCGGGCCTCGATCCCCGTCTGGTGTGGACTGGATGGATTGCCGAACCGGGCTTCCATCATCTGGCAGACCACTTGGCGGACACGAGAATCGACAGGCGTGGTCGCACTGTGATCCGCGTAAATCATCCCTTTGTCCTCAATCGGTCAGATCGCCGGGAAGAGAGTCGTCGCGGTATTTGGCTTCAATAATCAAATCTTCCAGGGTATAGGAGTCCAGGGTCCGGGCCACCGCATTGTTGATCCGGCGCCAGAGAATCCTTGTGGGACAGACCTGATTGCGGGGACACTCTTCATTGGCTTCCTGCAGACAGGGAACAACAGAAATGTCTCCCTCAAGACACTCCAGAATCTCTTTGACCTGGATGACCTGAGGTTCTTTGTTTAAATAATAGCCCCCATTGACTCCCCGCTTGCTCTTGACCAGATCCCCTTTGCGCAGCAGTGCGAAGATTTGCTCCAGATAGAGTTCGGAAATCTCCTGACGATGGGCAATGGTGTTTAGTGAAACCGGCTTGTTCTGGCTGTAGATGGCCAGATCCACCATCGCCCGCAACCCGTATCGGCCTTTCGTTGAAATTTTCATGATGGTCTCCCCCATATAAGGTCTTTTCTTAATCCTATTTCTTTTGTCAGTTATTGTCAACACGCATACCTGTTAAGGATGGTATATTGCTCACCTTTACCGTCAACCCTCTTCAGAAAGGTTCTGACGATAATACACCCGGCCCTCCAGTCCCTCAGGCATGTATTCCTGTCCGGTCTGGTAGTTGTGATTTGGTGGATACAGGTATGGTTCTTCTGCAGTGGGGTCTCCTTCAACCACCGGAGGCCGTTTGAAGCTCTTGTCCTGCAGGTATGGCGGAACATCCCCATACGCTTTTGCCCGGATATCCGCTGTCGCGTCCAGTATGGCGGTTTTGCAGGCATTTGATTTAGGCGCCCGTGAGAGATACAGACAAGCTTCTGAAAGGGAAAACTGCGCCTCAGGCATCCCCAGGTTTTTCAGGGCATAGTCGGCCGCGGTCGCCACGTTGAGGGCCTGTGGATCCGCCAACCCCACATCCTCAGAGGCGAAAATCATCATCCGGCGGCAAATAAACCGGGGGTCCTCCCCTGCTTCGAGCATCCGGGCCAGATAATGGAGTGCGGCGTCGGGCCGCGATGCCCGCATGCTCTTGATAAACGCCGAAATGACATCATAATGGTTGTCTCCTTTTTTATCGTAGAGAACGGCTTTGCGCTGGATGGATTCTTCTGCAGCGTCCAGGGAAATCTGCAGTCTTCCCTGGGAATCCGGTTCACTGGTCAACACGGCGATCTCCAGAGCGTTGAGCGCTTTTCGGGCATCTCCGTCGGCCATAAAGACCAGATGACGGGCCGCTTCGGGTGTCAATTGGATGTCCAATGCGCCATAGCCCCGTATACGGTCTTTCAATGCATTGTCCAGGACCCGGTGTACGTCTTTTGCGTTCAGTGGCAGGAGACGGTAGATAATTGAGCGGGAGATCAGAGCGCTGTTCACCTCGACATAAGGATTTTCCGTCGTGGCCCCGATCAGGCAGATCAACCCGTCCTCCACGTAGGGGAGTAGCGCGTCCTGCTGGCTTTTGTTGAACCGGTGGATCTCATCGACAAAGAGAATGGTTTTCTGGCCATGCATGCCCAGCTGTTCCCGTGCCTCTTCCACAACTTCGCGGATCTGGGCCACACCTGCGGTGACGGCATTGATGCGCTTGAACGACGACCGGGTCGTCAGGGCAATCACTTCAGCCAGTGCCGTTTTCCCGCATCCGGTCGGACCAAAAAATATCAGTGATGACAAGCGGTCTGCACTGATGGCACGCCGAAGCATCTTCCCCGGTCCCAAAATGTGTTCCTGCCCCACAAATTCATCCAGATTCCGTGGCCTCATCCGGCGGGCCAATGGCGCATTTTTTTCCTGTTCCCGTTCTCTGGCGTAATCAAGCAGGTCCATTGTGATCCCTCATTTCGTGGTCTGGAATAATTCCAGTATACCAAACATCCATTCGCCCGACAATAACTGAGGCGGCCGTTGGCCGCCCGGATCAGACAATGAATTTCTTGGCCATCTGCAACACAAATTCCAGCTGTTCCCCGCGGTCACACTGCCCGTCTTCGAACAACGTCCGTCCAACCTCCGCTTCAAACAGCGCGATGGATGTACTGTTCAACAGATCACGGATTTCTGATGTATCGTGCAGAACGGCGCTGCACTTGTTTTCCGTGTCCCCGGTCAGGACCGTGTCGATCACCTGTCCGACTGTCTCTTGTGCCTGTTGAAGAAGAACGTCCACATCCATTGTCCCGCAGGGGCTGGCGATTGTCCCATATTTGTAGTTCCGGATGAACTGCACCAAACGTTCCCGTTGCTTCTGAAGATCTTCGGGGTTTCGGGCCGGCGCCAGGCAATTGAGCATGTGGTTTTCCAGCACCAGCATGGACGCCCGGTCAAGAGCCGCTTTCACGGCGGACAACTGGATGAAGATATCCTGAACAGATTTTTCTCCGGACGCCACCATTCGGCGAATGCCCCGGATTTGTCCCTGAATCCTGCGGAAGCGGCTGATCAGGGACTTTTGCACTTCCCGTCGGTCTGCCTGTACCGGATCATTTTGTATAACCATTGGTCTTCTCCTTGTCTTCCATCCCCCGGGAGAGCAGATCATTGATGACCTGACCGGCCAATATGAGGCCGGCCGTTCCCGGAACAAACGAAATGCTACCCACTGGCGGACGGCCCTGTTCCAACTCAGGATTGTCCCTGTGTTCCACAACAGGAGCCTCTGAATACACTACGGTGACCCCCTTGGCAATGCCCCGGTTTCGAAGCTCACGGCGGACCACCTTGGCCAGGGGGCAGGTGTGCGTCCTGGAAATGTCGGTGACCTGGAATCGTGTGTTGTCCAGTTTGTTTCCGGCCCCCATGCTCGAAATCACAGGGAGACCGCGTTCCATCGCCCGGCTGATCAGATCCACCTTGGCGCTCACCATGTCAATGGCATCAATGCAGTAATCGAATTCCCCTTCAATCTGGAGGTGTTCAGGCCGGTAGTGTTCGCTGAAGACGTTCACCTGAATACCGGGATGGATGTCCGCAATCCGCTGCTGCATCACCACCGTTTTGTGCCGGCCGATTGTCGAACGCAATGCCACCAGCTGCCGGTTCAGGTTGCTCTCCTGGACCACATCGAAGTCCACCAGCCGGATGAAACCGACACCGGCCCTGGCCAGGGCTTCCGCAGCAAAGGAACCCACGCCCCCCACGCCGAACAGAACCACCCTGGACTGTTGCAGGGTCTGGATTCCCCGGTCACCGGTGAGAAGCCGGGTCCGTTCGAACATGTCTCCCATGATCTATCTCCCGGTTTTCGCCGGCAGATTCAGCCGGATGAACAGTTCCTGGAGCTGACGACTGGAGACCTCCCCAGGTGCATCCACCAGCAGATCCGAGGCGCTCTGTGTTTTTGGAAACGCAATGACGTCCCGAATGCTGTCGCGTTTCTTCATCAGCATGATCATCCGGTCAAGGCCAAATGCAATTCCTCCGTGTGGAGGAGCTCCGTACTGGAAGGCATCCAGCATAAACCCAAACTTCTGCTCGGCTTCCTCTTCAGAAAAGCCGACAAGATCGAAGATCTTTTTCTGCATGTCCCGCTGATGAATCCGAATGGATCCGCCGCCAAGCTCAATCCCATTGAGCACCAGATCGTACGCCAGAGCCCGGACTTTAAGCGGGTCGGTCTCCAAAAGGTCCAGGTCTTCAGGATTCGGGGCAGTGAACATGTGATGAATGGCCACATACCGGTCTTCATCACTGTCGTACTCAAACAGCGGGAAGTCCACGACCCAGCAGAAGTTCAGTTCTTCCGGGTCGATCAGATTCAGACGTTCGCCCAGATGAAGCCGCAAAGCGCCCAAAGAGGCCGCCACAACCGGGGGTTTATCGGCCACAAACAGCAGCAGATCGCCTGTTTGGGCATCCATTCGCTCAATAATCCCGTTCAGTTCTTCCTCTGACAGGAACTTCTTGATGGGCGATTTGATCTCCTCCCCGGTCAGAGCAATCCAGGCCAGTCCTTTCGCCCCGTAGGTTCCAGTGACATCCATCAGGCCGTCGATATCCCTGCGGGAGTAGCCGGCACAACCCTTTGCGTTGATGCCCTTGATCTGTCCGCCACCGGCCAGAACAGACGCAAACACTTTGAATTCTGTACCGTCCACAAGATCTCCGATGGACTGCAGTTCCATCCCAAACCGCAAATCCGGCCGGTCCGTTCCGAACCGGTCCATCGCATCCGCATACGTAATGGATGGAAACTGGTCCGGCAGGGTTCTGCCCAAAGTTTCGTCAAAAATTGTCCCCATCATGCCTTCAACAATCTCCCGGACGTCTTCCCGGTCCACAAAACTCATTTCCATGTCCAGCTGAGTGAATTCCGGCTGACGGTCTGCCCGCAGGTCCTCATCCCGGAAACAGCGGGCAATCTGGAAATAGCGTTCCGTGCCGGAGACCATCAGCATCTGCTTGAAGATCTGCGGTGACTGAGGCAGCGCAAAAAACGCGCCGGGGTTCACCCGGCTGGGCACCAGATAATCGCGGGCGCCTTCCGGTGTGCTTTTTGTGAGCATGGGGGTTTCAATTTCCCAAAAACCCCTGTCATCCAGATAGCGGCGCATGGTCATGGTGACCTGATGGCGCAGCTTCAGGTTATCCTGCATTTCCGGTCTGCGCAAATCCAGATACCGGTACTTCAGACGGATGTTTTCCTCGACGTTGACATCGTCGGCGATTTCAAACACCGGGGTTTTGGCCCGGTTCAGGATCTCGATATCCTGGCAGACCACTTCCACCTCGCCGGTTGCCATTTTGGGATTGACCGCTTCCGGGTCTCTTTTGGTCACCATCCCCCGGACGCTGAGAACATACTCGCTTCGAATGGACTCGGCCACTTCCAGGTTTTCTTCAGACAGTTCTTTGTTGAACACGACCTGTACAATCCCACTGCGATCCCTCAGATCAACAAAAATCAGTCCCCCGTGGTCGCGGCGCTTGTTCACCCA
>SKMO01000157.1 GCA_007121025.1 Bacillota bacterium
CCGGGTTAATGCGTTCATAATCCGATACATCATACCCGCAGTCATTGAACGGTGACTCCATGATGGGCGACAGCCAGATGCACTCCACACCCAGTTCTTTCAGGTAGGGAAGTTTTTCCCGGACACCATTGAGGTCTCCGATCCCGTCTCCGTTCGAGTCATTGAACGATTGCACATAGATTTCATAACATACCGCGTCGTGCCACCAGTGGGCCGGGCGTCCGTTTCGAAAACGCGCTTTAGCTTTAGTTGTCATGCGTTCCTCCATTTCAAAGTAAACACGTGTTTACTTTTGCTTACCTTCATTATAACGGAAACTTATTAAAATGCAATAAAAAAGAACGGGTTTTCTCCGTTCTTTTCCCCCCACTCAAATATTTTTCCTGGGGTTTACGCTATTCAATTTCCTTCAAAACACCCCGTCCAGACGCCCTTTTACGATTCTCCGGGCTGTTCCAGGGGATTCCTGTGGAGTAATCCAAATCGTCAAAGCAATCCCCTTTTTGCCATGCAGGTTCC
Organism: Bacillota bacterium; assembly: GCA_007121025.1. Lineage (GTDB taxonomy): Bacteria > Bacillota > TC1 > TC1 > UBA5767 > SKMO01. The sequence goes on from SKMO01000157.1 coordinate 520, forward strand.
GTCACTTCCACCTTTTTAAAACATTCTAAAATAGTTACGTTCGCCTGGTCATAGAGGTCCCAAAACGACTCGTTGCGCTCTTCTCCCGTCAGGGGGTGTGCCCAGGCTCTGTGTGACCGGTTCAGGTAATCGATGTCCCCCCGGACCCGGCGGGGATAAAAAGTCCTTCCCACAAACAGCCGGCCGCCGAAAAGACGGTTCAGCGCATCCCACAGCGTCTGGCGAATCCCCCGGGGATCGTAAAATGCCCGGTAGGCCCCGCGCATCCGCCGCAGGGCCCTGTTCAGATCGCCCGCACCGTAATGCCGGATCCCGTAGAGGTCCGCCAATACATCCCGGTAGAATGCATCCACTGCTCCCGGAACACGCCGGGGAAGGTAGGTCCACAGCTTTTGCCTGGTGGCATCGGAACCTGTTTTCTCCCAGAAAACCAGTACGTCCAGAATGCTTTCAAAGCGGATGTGCCTGCGGCTGACGCGCCGATCCGTCCCCGGAAGATTAAACCGGTAGCCGGAAAACGCATACACATAGGGGTGACAGCGGCTGTCCAGGACGTAGTGGCAACTCATCCCCAGCATGTACACCCACAGGTCCAGCCGATCATCCCCGGACAATGAGGGCACCCTGGAAAAACCGGCCTCCAGAAACGCCCGGGTGTGTTCGCTGTGCAGGCGTTTTCCCGTCAGGAAAAAGGACCGTTTCCCCCCGAGGGGGTGGCGGGGACCGTAAAAAAACACGTCCGGTCCCTGGGCCCCCAGCTGGAACAGCTCCAGCCGCTCCTGCACCTGCCGGCGTTTCTTCTCTTCCAGTCCCTCCAGGGCCTCCCTGGCGAAGACGACATGTGTCAAAAAATCAGGCATGCGTTTTCCTCCGAACACAGTAGCGCAACAATCCAAGGCATGCTATACTGATGGAAATCAACAAACGGTGATGGAGTTCACCGGAACCATTGCGCTGGCAATTGATGACTCCTGCTTCAATAAGCAGGAGTCTTTTGATGTTTTTGAGCGTTCTGACGACCTGAAAGGACTGATAACCCGTGGCCCTGAGCCTTGCACTGATACTGCTCCTTGGATTGACCTTTAACAAACTCTTCGAGTCCCTGAAGCTTCCCGGGCTTCTGGGGATGCTTCTGTTGGGCATCCTGATTGGGCCGTATGGCATCAACTGGATCAGCGAGGACATCCTGCGGGTTTCCGGTGATCTGCGTGGCATTGCCCTGATCATCATCTTACTGCGGGCCGGGCTGGGTCTGGACAGGGAAATCCTGAACCAGGTGGGCATCCCGGCAGCCAAAATGAGCGTGATCCCGGTACTCTTTGAGGGAGCGGCTCTGGTCTTTGCCGCCTCCTGGATCCTGAATATCTCCCGGACGGAAGCCGGGATCCTGGCGTTCATTCTGGCCGCCGTCTCCCCGGCCGTGATCGTTCCCGGAATGCTCGCTCTCCGGGAGCAGGGCATCGGGCGGGCCAAAGCCATTCCAACCCTGATTCTGGCCGGCGCTTCGGTGGACGACGTGCTGGCAATCACCTTTTTCTCGGCCTTCCTGGGGCTTTACGTTGGAAGCGGGGTGTCCTGGGTCCGGCAGATCCTGGGAATACCCCTGGGCATTCTGACCGGCGTGATCCTTGGCATCTTCGCCGGATTCGCGCTGATCTCCCTGTTCAAACGGTTCCCCATGCGGGATACCAAAAAGGTGCTCATCCTGCTGGGAATCGGAATCCTGATGACCAGTCTGGAAGATTCCCTGGCCGGGGTGCTGCCCCTGGCCAGCCTGCTGGGCGTCATGGCCCTGGGGTTTGTTCTCCTGGAATGGGCGCCTGCCATCGCCCACCGGATCAGCGGAAAGCTAAACCGTGTCTGGGTTCTGGCGGAACTCCTTCTCTTTGTCCTGGTGGGCGCTGAGGTCAACATCCTGCTGGCCTGGGACGCCGGCTTCATCGGGCTTGTGCTCATCGCTGCCGGACTGGCCGCCCGGTCCCTGGGGGTACTGGTTTCCGTCGCCGGAACAGGCTTCAACCCGCGGGAAAAAGCGTTCTGTGTCATCGCCTATCTGCCCAAGGCCACTGTCCAGGCAGCCATCGGTGCTGTCCCCCTGGCCGCCGGGGTCCCTTCAGGTGAGCTTTTTCTGGCTCTGGCCGTGCTGTCCATCGTGGTCACCGCACCGCTTGGCGCCATCGGCATCCGACTGACCGGCAGGCGGTTTCTGGATGGTCCGGAAAGCTAGCGGCGCTCCTTGAATGCCCGTTCCATGTCACGCTGCGCATCCTTCTTGGCCAAATCCTGGCGTTTGTCAAAGCGTTTCTTGCCCTGGGCCAGAGCCATCTCCACCTTGACGATCCCCCGGTCATTCAGGTACACCTTCAGCGGTACCAAAGACAATCCCTTTTCCCTGGTTTTGCCAATCAGCTTGCGCAGTTCCCGCTTGTGCACCAGCAGTTTGCGGAGCCGTTCCGGTTCATGGTTGAACTGGTTTCCAGACTCGTACGGACTGATATGGACGCCTTCCAGGAACAGTTCCCCTTCCCTGATCGTCCCATAGCTGTCCTTGAGGTTGATCCGTCCGGCCCGGATGGATTTGACTTCCGTGCCCTGCAGCACAATCCCCGCTTCGAACGTCTCCAGTATATGGTAGTCATGCCGGGCTTTCCGGTTGACTGCAATGCTCTTCACTCCGTATGCACTCCTATCCGTTAATGAATTCTTCCAATTCGAAATCAAGCGTCTGCCGTACGGTGTCTGCCTTGACCAGGCGGACTTCCACTTTTTCTCCGATCCCAAAGGCCCGGCCGTCACGCTCTCCCACCAGACGCATCTTCTTCTCATCGTAGTGATAAAATTGATCCAGAAGTGTGGACGCCTTGACCAGCCCTTCAGCCAGATTGTCCAGCATGACAAAGAACCCGGAGGCGATCACCCCGCTGATCTGCGCGGTAAACGTGGATCCCACATGTTCAGCCATGTACTGAACCACCTTGAGCTTCACAGCTTCCCGCTCGGCTTCTTCCGCCTGAATTTCTTTTTCTGAAGATATGGTGGCCGCTTCCACAGCCTGTTCCTGCAGTCGGCTCCACTTCTTTTCGCTCACTTTCCCACCCATGGTGGCCCGGATGGACCGGTGTACAAACAGGTCGGGATATCTCCGGATCGGCGAGGTGAAATGACAGTAGAATTTCGCCGCCAGTCCAAAGTGGCCCAACGCATCGACAGCATAGCGGGCATGCATCATGGAGCGCAGCATCATCAGGCTTGTGGGATACTCGTGGGGCTCCTTCTGGATTTTCTCCAGAATCTCCTGGTAATCCCGGGGACTGGCATGGTCTCCGTCCGGCTGGATCTTCATGTCGTAATGCTCCAGAAAACTGTTCAAAATGTCCAGTTTCTTTGTGCTGGGGGGCTCATGGACACGGTAGACCGCGGGCACCTCCAGGTTGTACAGATGCTCCGCCACCGTTTCGTTGGCAACAAGCATGCATTCCTCAATAATGGATTCCGCCACATTCCGGGTCCTCTTTTTCAGTTCCCGGACAGAGCCGTCATCATTGAGAATGATCTTCACTTCGGGAAACTCAAAATCAATGGCACCCCGGCGAATCCGCTTGTCCTTTAGAATGCGCATCAGCTGTTTGAGGAGATCGAAATCCCCCGCAAAACGCTCATAGCGTTTCTTCAGATTCTTGTCGTCTTCCTCCAAAAGCGCATTGACATCATCGTAGGTCATCCGTTCATCCACATGAATCACTGACGGCCCAACCTCATACGATACGACGTTTCCCTGCCCGTCAATTTTCATCAGGCAGCTCATGGCCAGACGGTCCGTCCCGGCATTCAAACTGCAAATTCCATTGGACAGTTCCACCGGTAGCATCGGCAGCACCCGGTCAGGAAAGTACACACTGGTCGCCCGGTTCAGTGCTTCTTCATCCAGAACAGTTCCCGGTTGAACATAATGGGACACGTCTGCGATGTGCACGCCCAGGTGGTAATGATCACCTTCCCGGCGAATGGACACCGCATCATCCAAGTCTTTGGCGTCCGCACCATCGATGGTCACCATGGGCAGGTCCCGCAGGTCTTTCCGGTCTTTGCTGGCCGCTTCCTGGGCATCCACGTTCCGCGGCACCTTGCGGGCTTGCTCTGCGACATCCGGCGGAAACTCTTCCCGCAAATCATGGCTCCGGACGATGGCCAGAATATCGATGCCCGGGTCTCCCATCTTGCCCAACACTTCAACGATCTTGCCCTCGGCAGACCGACGGTCCGATGGCCATTTGGTAATCTTGACCAGCACTTTGTCCCCCGTATTGGCGTCCATATGCTTTTTCTTGGTGATGTAAATGTCCTGACCAATCCGGGTGTTGTCCGGAATCACGAACCCGAATTTTTTGCTTTTTTCAAACGTTCCCATAATGGTTTCATGTTTACGCTGGAGAATCTTCTCCACCGTGGCGTCACGGCGCCCTGCCACACTGCCCGGATTTTCACGGACCAGAACCCGGTCCCCGTCCATGGCCCCGTTCAAGTCCCGGGGGGCAATAAAGAAGTCCCCGTCGTCTCTGTTCTCATCAGGAATCATAAAACCAAAGCCTTTGGGATTTCCCTGAATGCGGCCTGGAATCAATCCCATGTGCCAGGGCAGTGCAACCCGCATCTTCTTCGTCAGAACCAGTTCACCCCTGGACAGCATGTCTTCAAGCAGCTTTCTGAATTCCTCCAACTCTTCTTCGGGGACCTTCAGTTCGCGAATCAGGTCCTCTTCTCCCAGGGGTTTATAGGCCCCTTCTTTCATAAATGTCAATAATTCTTCTCTGGCAATCATGGTGTTCCCTCCTTCTTTCCTCAAATAAAGAAAAAAAGCCATTGTCCAGGACAACAGCTTATCCAACTAGGCTATAATGTACAGGATCAGCGTCAGCAACAGAAAGCCGACTGCAAATACCGTTGAAAGCTTTGACAGCAAAGCATCCATTCCCTTGCTCTTCTTTCCGAATATCTGATCCGCCCCACCGTCGATGGTCCCGGACAGTCCGGCGCTCTTCCCCGGCTGTAACAGTACAGTGGCCACCAACCCTGCTGCAGTGATAAACTGCAATATGGTTATGAACGTTGTCATCCCTTCACCTCCAGCTATGATCTAACAGAACTATTTTATCACAGAATACTCCTTAGCACAAACAATCATCCACAGAACATTGAAGACCGGCCAATGCCGGTCTTCAATGTTCATAGCCTCTCTTCCTGTTGCCTGAGCGCTCAGCGTGTGACGACCGCCCGGATCACAGGATTTGTGGTCCAGGATTCAAATCCGATTTCCACATCCAGCCGGACACCGGGCTCCATGGAGAGAAACTCTTCCTGCAGTGGCTCCGCCACGCCCATGACGACAAACTGATCGCCAAGCGCGAATTCTCCAAAGTTTGAATCCGCCATGCCCTGGAACGTCACCGAAACAACGTCTCCTTCCTGGAGCTCGTCCAGCGTGCGGGCCCGTTCTTGTTCTTCCTGACGCTGTTCATCTGTGATTCGTTCATCGATGATTTCTTCATCTTCGGCCGGGCTCAGTTCCGGGAAGGTCACGTCAACGCCCTCCTC
>SKMO01000031.1 GCA_007121025.1 Bacillota bacterium
CCAAAAAGCGATCCATTTCTGCAAGGGAGGCCAGATGATCATCCATCAGTCCGATCAGATCCTCCACAACTTCGCGGTGGGAGGACTTGGCCTGATCACGGTTATCGCCCTTGTCGTCCTGCATGCACTGTAAAATCTGCAACAGTTCCAGACGGAGTGGACGCCCCTGGGCTTTCCAGTGCTCCGTCAATTCCCGGGCCATCGTCTGGAGTTCCTGGACGGGAAGGTAGGGATTCAATGCCAGAATATGCTGCAGTTCATCCAAGGAACGCCGTCGCTGCCCCCGGCTTGACTGCCCGAACGCTGCCGCCTGGTGAAGCCAGCGCCGCGCACAGGTCACAGGGGGTTCCCCCCTGTCGCAGGGTCCGGGAACAGTGGTGCCAAAGGACACCCGCCATGCGCCAGGCACCGGCCGATGGAATATAAAAGCGGGAACCGCCCTCTCAGAAACGGAAAAGTGTTTGTTCATTTTCGGATCCTTCCTGTATGCTTTTGGTTACATTTTGACACATTCTGTCCCGCAACAGCAAGAATCCGGCCCATCTTTAACACGCATTTAACGATCCGGACATCAGAAAACGCCCCGTACAGGGACGTTTCCATTGGCTCGGTATTCGGGAGACTCCCCTACTCCGTGCGGAGACTGTCTTCCCACATTTTTCGCAGTTCCACCAGATTTCGGCAGACCAGGTCCGGACGGATTCCCTTGAGGCGGATGCTTCCGCGGTTGTCCACTCCGGTCTCCAGAAGGATGGTCCGCAGACCCGCCTGCTTTCCGCCAAGAATATCCGTTTCCAGCCGGTCCCCGACCATGGCCACTTCACCGGCAGTCAACCCCATTTTGGACACCGCCATGTCAAACAGCACCGGCTCAGGCTTCCCGATGATCAACGGTCGGATGCCCGTGGCCGCCCCGATGGCAGCCAGCGTGGTTCCGGCTTCCGGCACCAAGCCCTCTTCGGTGGGGATCAGAAGATCCGGATTGGTTCCAATCAGCCGCGCCCCGTCCTGGACATGCAGAATGCTGTTCTTGAGTTTTTCGTAATCCAGGAAAAAATCGCCCCCCACAACCACCAGGTCGGCCGTCTGTTCACGGCCGGACAACAGGGTAAACCCCCGCCGGCGAATGTCCTCTTTGAGATCATCCTGCCCGATCACATACACCCGGCTGTTTCTGTCAAACTGGCCCTCAAGCCAGTCACCGGTCGCCGTGGCGCAGGTCAGAATGTGGCTTTCATCGATGTCGATCTTGGCTTCCTGAAATTTTTCCATGTAAACCCGGGGCGACTTGGTGTTGTTGGTGGCCACCACGTAGCGGATGTGTTCCCGTTCCAGAAATCCGAAAAAATCCCGGATTCCCGGCAAACTGCGGCTGCCCCGAAACAGGGTTCCATCGATATCAATGACCAGACCCCGCAAAGCCCGGAAATCAACTGTTGTCGTCATTGTCGAGAATCTCCATTGCACGGTCCACGGAAACCTCATCGTGAATCAGTGCTGCAATGGCCCGGGCCATCCGGGCAGGGTGCTCGGCCTGCCAGACATTTCGGCCCACCGTGGCTCCGGCACATCCGGCATCCAGTCCCCGTTTGACCATTTCCAGAATCGACCGTTTATCCGGGTCGTTCGCACCACCCAGGACCACCACCGGAACGTAACAGTTGTCCACCACTTCCTCAAACCCCTCACAGTAGGGGATCTTCACCCAGTCGGCTCCCAGTTCACAGGCCACCCGGGCTGTGGTTTTCATATGCTCCAGTGAACGCAGTTCCGGACCGGCATCAAAGCCTCCGGGCATCATTTCGGCCATCATCGGGATGCCCCATTTGTGTCCTTCCCGAATCACTGCAGCCAGAGTCTTCAGGTGTTCCTCTTCGTATTCGGTTGCCGTAAAACTGGTCACGCACAACGCTTCTGCACCCAGTTGGAGTGCCTCCTCAATCCCATAGAACGCCGAACCCCGCCCTTCCCGGGGTGCCAGAACACTGCTGGTTCCATCAATCCGCAGGACCAGGCCAACTCTTGCCAGTTTCTCCGGAAACCGGACCGCTGTACCGTATGACGCCATGACCGCGTCGGCACCTCCCTCAATGACCTGGTCCAGACACCAGCCCATGTCGGCCACCCCTTTGATCGGGCCGCTGATCATGCCGTGATCACAAGCCACCACGAACGATTTCCCATCTTTAAAGATGCGGTTCAATCTGCGTTTCACATCACTCATCGTCTTTCCTGCCTCCTCTTTTGGCTTCCCGTCTGTAACGGTTGTAAAGCTCATCATAAGCGCTTTTCCGGCTGCTCTCCGGTCTGCGGACAGTCCGCTTCACCGCAAAGCCCCGGCGGACATCGTCCAGGTTGTCATAGAATCCGAGACAGACCGCCCCCAGCATGGCAGCCCCCAGTGCCGGCCCGTGGCTGTAGCCGGTCATCACCACGGGAATTCCTGTGCTGTCAGCAATCATCCCGGGAAGTGCCGGACTACGTGTCGCCCCCCCGATCATCCACAACTCCCGAAGCGGGTGCCCGGCATGGGCCCATTCATCAATGGCCCAGCGGACCTCCATCACCGCCGATTCAAACAGCGCCCGGGTCATGTCTTCAAACCCGTGAGACCAGTCCAGCCCCCGAAACTGCCCGCGGACCGGGTCACTGCAGTTCATGCTGCCTTCAAGCGGAAGAAAGGTGATCCCCCGGGCCCCGACAGGACTCTCATCCAGGGCTTTTCCCATCTTTGTGTAGACGGCATCACGGTGGTCAGGCTCACGTTCAAACAGGCCCTCGCAGAACCGACTGGCCCACCATTCGATCGCTCCCCCAAGGCCCCCCAGATACTGGGATGCGATCCAGCGTTCAGGCACCACGTGGACATTCAGGTCCATCCGGGGAGGCACATCGTCCATCCTTGCAGAACCCATCGCACCGTTAATGACCCAGGCCGTTCCACAGGCCAGCAGTCCGGTTCCTTCATCCGTCATTCCCACCGCCAGCGCCTCACAACAATGATCCTGTCCTCCGTTGACCAACACCACATCTTCCGCCAGCCCCAACGACCGGGCCAGATCGGAGAACAACGTTCCCACCACCGCATCGGAAGGCAGAACCGGCGAAAGCGTCTCCGGTGAAATCCCGGCAAAGTCACACATCTGAGCACTCCAGGTTTGTGCACCGATGTCCATCAGCATCATTTCCGCCGCCAGGGACGGGTTGGTCGCAAACCGCCCGGTCAGCCGGCCGGTCAGCCAGTCGTTGACTCCGAGCCAGCGTTTTGTTCGGGCAAACTGCCCGGGTTGATGCACCCGAAACCAACAGATCACCGGCAGTGGCAGCCCCGGCTGAGGGGCCCAGCCACAGATGCCGCGCATCCAGCCCGCCGTCCCGTCTTCAAACCAACTGTTCACCAGTCCCTCCGCCCGGCGGTCCATCCAGGTCACCATCGGAGACAACGCCCGGCCATTTTCATCCGCCGGAATCAGGCTCCCCCCCTGGGTGGTCAGGCAGATGGCCACCACGTCCGGGCCGGCCACATCCGCCATGGCCCTGCAGCAGGCAGTGAACACCTGCTCCGGGTCCAGTTCCACATGCCCCGGTTCCGGCGTGCTGATCCCATAACTGTATTCGGCCAACCCCATCTCCCTGCCCTGCCGGTCAAACACCACTGCCTTTGCCACCGTGGTGCCAACGTCAAGGCTCACAATGCGTTCCCTCATACCCGTCCTCCAACCATTTGACAACTTGTATATACCTCTTGCTTCAGTATAGCCCCCCCGCCTGTCTCCGTCAATAAAAAGAAGGGGCACGCCCCTTCTTCACAGGTTCCTCTATGGATTGCACACCGGTTCCCCCGACAGTCACCGTTTTCTGTGGCTGATTATTTCACGATCAGAACCGGAAGATCTGAATTGTAAATCACCTTGCTGACCACGCTGCCCATCGAAAAGAAAGGCCCGCCGCTGCTCCCATGCCCGCCGATCACCAACAGGTCGAATCCCTCTTTGCTCAGTTCGATGATTTCCAGGGCCGGATTGCCATGCAGCAAGACTGCCTCGACCTCCATATCCTCCGGAAACCGTCCGGCTGCCTCGTCCAGGATGCTCCGCCCGATGTCATCGTAAACTTCGTTGACTTCCGGAAACATGGGCAGCAGACGCTCGTAATGGGCCACCGTCCGGACTGGCAGGACCACATGCACAACGGTGACCTTGCTGCCCATCAGCCGGGCGAGCTCCACCACTTTGCCCGTGGCTTTCTGGGAGAACTCCGAATCATCAACGGCCAGCAGAATGTTTTTAAAACTCATATCGATCCTTCCTCCATAAAATGTATCTCCGTTTCGTCCATGGTCCCGATCCGGGCCAGACTCACCACATTGATCCCCTGGTCGCGCAGCATACGGCCGCCTTCCTGGAAGTCTTTCTCGATCACAATCCCCGCCCCCACCACTGTCACACCGGCCTGCCGGCATATTTCGATCAGGCCAAGAGCCGCCTGGCCCTTGGCCAGAAAGTCATCAATCAAAAGCACACGCTCCCCTTCTTTGAGAAACTTTCTGGACACCTTGATCTGATAAGTGGTTTTCTTTGTAAATGAATACACTTCCGCGTCATAGGTTTCCTCGTGCAATGTCTTCGATTTGAGTTTTTTGGCAAACACAACCGGCACCTTGAAATACCTGGCCGCCAGGGCAGCAATGGCAATGCCCGACACTTCAACGGTCAGGATTTTGTCGACCTTCTGATCTTTGAAGCGTTCGTAAAATTCCCGTCCCACCTGATCCAGAAACACAATGTCCAGCTGGTGATTCAGAAACGAATCGACCTTCAGGATTTCATGGCCGATCACCGTTCCTTCTTCCCGGATTTTCTGATGCAAACTGTTCATAGTCCCCTCCTTCAAACATTCCTGAGGCCGCCTTCCCCACTGTCCCCGTGCGGCATCAGGCCCCTACCACATTTTAGCATCTCCACAGGGCATATGGGCACTTTTCCAAAAAATTCCCATATTTACAGAAAACGAAACTCTTGGTATGATAATTCCATTGCCGGCTGACCCGTCTTCGGTCCTCAACACAATGGAAAAGCTGAAGACACAAATCGGCACCGGCCCCATGTCCCTGTGACTGGGCAAAACGCAAGAAAGAAGTGAATGCCATGGCACCAGTCGTTATCCCTGAAAGTCTGCCGGCAACGGCGGAACTGAAAAAAGAAAACATCTTTGTGATGAACGAAACCCGGGCACTCCATCAGGATATCCGGCCTCTGAAAGTGGTGATCGTCAACCTGATGCCACTGAAAATCGTCACAGAAACCCAGCTTTTGCGCCTGATCGGAAACTCGATTGTGCAAATCGATATGGTCTTTATCCATATGGCGTCTCATGAGTCAAAACACACCGCCAAAAGCCATTTGGAGGAGTTTTACCATACGTTCGATGAAATCAAACACAAGCGCTTTGATGCCATGATTGTTACCGGGGCCCCGGTGGAACACATGACATTTGAGGACGTGTCTTACTGGCGGGAACTGATCCAGATCTTTGACTGGGCCAAAACAAACGTCTTCTCCTCCATGCACATCTGTTGGGGGGCCCAGGCAGCCCTGTACTATCAATACGGAATTCCCAAGCATTCCCTTTCCGAAAAGATGTTTGGCGTCTATGAGCACACCGTCTTTAACAACCACGATCCACTGTTTCGGGGGTTTGATGACCGTTTTCAGGTTCCCCACTCAAGACACACGGAAATCCGGGAAGAAGACATCACTCCTCACCGGGATCTGAGCATCATGTCTACCTCCACGGAAGCCGGGATCTACATCGTGGGCGATCGTCAGCGCAAAAATTTCTACATCACCGGACACTCGGAATACGACCGGGAGACCCTGGCCAAAGAATACTTCCGGGACCTGAACAAAGGACTGCCCATTCAGAAACCGGTGAACTATTTCATCGATGACGAACCGGACAACGGGGTGGCCATCACCTGGAAGGGCCATGCCCACCTGTTGTTTTCCAACTGGC
>SKMO01000109.1 GCA_007121025.1 Bacillota bacterium
CCCGGGACAGTTTGATCGCTGAGATAATGCCGCCCAGTTCGCCCCGGACCAGGGTCACATCAGCGGCTTCAATCGCCACATCGGTGCCCGTCCCGATGGCAATGCCCACGTTGGCCTGCTTCAGGGCCGGGGCATCATTGATGCCGTCGCCGACCATGGCCACCAGACCGACCTCCTGCTGCAGTCTGGACACTTCCGCCACCTTTCCATCAGGCAGCACTTCCGCCACCACATCGGTTACGCCCACTTCACGGGCAATCGCCTCTGCGGTTCTGCGGTTGTCCCCGGTGATCATGACCGTCCTCAATCCCATGGCGTTGAGTTCCGCGATGGCGGCAGCCGAATCCTCTTTCAGGGGATCCGCCACACCGATGATGCCCAGGACGCGCCCTCCGGAGGCCACCAGCATGGCGGTCTTGGCTTGTTCTTCCAAACGGCTCAGGGGCTCTTCCCAGGGTCCGTGATCGAGACCCTGCTCGCCAAAGAGCTTCCGGTTGCCGACCAGAACCCTCTGGCCGTCCACCTGAGCGCTGACTCCGGCACCGACCAATGCCCCAAAACCGGTCAGGGGCTGAAGCAAAATGCCCCGGGTTTTGGCTTCTTCCACAATGGCGTGGGCCAGGGGATGTTCAGACCCGTGTTCCACCGCCGCGGCGGTGCCCAGCAGTTCGTCTTCACTGACCCCGTCAGCCGGGATCAGGTCGGTCACCGCCGGCCGGCCCAGGGTGAGCGTTCCTGTTTTGTCAAAGGCAATGGCCTGGATGTCCTTGAATGTCTGGATGGCTTCCCCGTTTCGGATCAGGATCCCCTTTTCAGCCCCGATGCCGCTTCCCACCATCAGGGCGGTGGGGGTTCCCAGCCCCAGGGCGCAGGGACACGAAATCACCAGCACCGCGGTGGCCGTGATAAAGGCCAGGATCAGAGGGGGCTGGTCCGGATTGACCCAGGGAAAATACTGGGCACCCCACTGGATGATCCCCAGATGAAAGCCCGGGAACAGATTGTAGGAGGCAAAGGTCGTCAGGGTAATCAGGATGACCGCCGGAACGAAATACCCGGTCACCCGGTCGGCAAACTCCTGGATGGGCACTTTGGATCCCTGGCATTCCTCCACCAGCTGGATCACCTGGCTGAGAAACGTGTCTTTGCCCACCTTGCTGACTGCCACGTGCATCAGGCCCTGTTTGTTCATGGTGGCCCCGATCACTTCATCCCCGACGGTCCGTTTCACGGGCATCGATTCGCCGGTCGCCATGGACTCGTCAACCCGGCTTTCCCCCTGAACCACTGTTCCGTCGGTGGGGATTTTCTCCCCGGGGCGGATCACCATGACATCGCCCACCCGCAGTTCTTTCACGGGCACTTCCAGTTCTTCGCCGTCCACCAGAATCCGGGCGGTCTTGGCGCCCATCTGGATCAGCTTCTTGATGGCCTGGGAAGCCCGCCCCTTGGCCCGGATTTCCAGATACTTGCCCACCAGGTGGAGCGTCATGATGGTGGTGGCCATCTCAATGAACGTCTGAATGGGAAAGAAAAAGCCCATCAGGCCGATCACATAGGGCGGCAGGGACCCCAGGGTCACCAGAACGTCCATATTGAGGCTGCGGTTGCGGACCGCATTGAAACTCGCTTTGTGCACCTTGAGCCCGGTCCCGAACACAATGGGAAGTCCAAGAAGCGCCACGATGCCCAGGTATCCGGGAATGGTCACGATGAACATGTGGACCATCATCAGGCCCATGATCACCGTTGTCAATGCCGCCGAAACGAGCATCCGTCTACGGGCGTGTGCCACCCGCTGCATGTCTTCGTCTTCCTGTTCCGCCACATCTTCAGAGGGAAGGTGCGCTTCATACCCCATCTTCCGGACCGCCCGCTGAAGGTCCAGCACGCGGACCTGCGCCGGGCGGTAACGGACCGTCGCCTTTTCAGAGGCAAAGTTGACCGCCGCTTCTTCCACACCGTCCAGCTGACCCAGCATGGTTTCCAGATTCCGGGCACAGGACGCGCAGCTCATGCCGCCCATCAGTAGCGTAATGGTCTCAACGTCCGGTCCTTCCGGCACTTCGCTTTGCACGTCATACCCCAAACCCGTGATGACCCGCTCAAGGGTCTTGCGGTCCACGATGTCCGGATCATAGTCAATCTGCACTTTTTCACTGGCAAAATTCACGTTGGCCTCGACCACACCGGACTCTCTGTTCAGGGCTTTGGCAATATTGGCGGCACAGTTGGCACAGGTCATGCCCCCGATTTTCAGTTGAATTCGTTTGTTGTTCATCGAATGATTCCTCCTCTACCCCTCCCCCGGAGGGGGTGGGACTATCCATATCATACCACCTTCATCGGGATTGTCAAGGGCAGAAACGCACTCAAAAAAACCGGCCCTGAGGCCGGTCGCATTCGTTAATCCATCTTCCGTTTGATCTCCCGCCAGTTCCGGGGAAACCCCATAGCATGAAGGATGTCCTCTTTCTTCACCGAAGAAAGCTTTTTGGACAGCTCTGTAATTTCCCGGTCAATCCGGTCCACCATGGACGAAAACTCCCCCCGCTTGGTCTGGGGCAGCAATTCCTTCAGGCAGATCATCAGGGAAAACAGATCGTTGGTGCCATAGATATACTTTCCTTCAGCGTCCTTGGCAATTTTCAGCTTTTCATGGGTGTTGACCGATTTCATCTCCTGCTGCTCCAGACGCACGTTGTAAAGCCGCTCGTCGTGGGCGCAGATGTTGCGGTACATGGAAATGACCCGCAGATGGTTGCGGAATACGTTCTCCGGAAGGCCGAACTCCTTGGCAATGGCCTGCCGGTCGTTGAGTTTGAGCACGCCATAAAATTTGCTGATGTTGCCCAGGGTCAGGACGTTTGCCAGCACCCAAATGGGCACAAAGCCGTATTCCGTCACGTAATGGGTGACGGCGGTGTGTTTTCCGCTCTGGTCTGAAATGGCCTTTTGCAGAGTGGAAATCACCCCCATGATCTCCTGGAGCTCCTTGTTGTTCCGGTAAGGCTTAAAATTGATCAGCTTCAGGTACCCGTGACCATACATTTCAGCATACCGGTAGGAAATCACCGACTTGATGTGATTTTCCACCCGCAACAACGTCTTCAGAAAGATGAACCGCAGCTCCCGGTCAAACAGGTACAGGGCGTAGATCTCATCGAAGGTGGCCTGATTCTTGTAACGTTCCTTCTTGGCCTTGGGATCCAGAAACAGATCCTTATACCCGTTGATCACATTGTAATAGTTTTCCTTGGCCAATGTTTTCCAGGCAATATTCTTGATGGACAGTCCCCTTGCCCGGAGAATCTCCACCTGCTCTTTGTGTGATTTAAAATCTTTGTCTGTCATCTGTCGTCTCACTTTCAACGAAAAAATGGCCCTGGGTCGCGAAGAACACCAAGGCACTGATCCGGCGTATTGGGGGGAACATCCAAACTGTCTCTTTTCTGGTCTCTATCTTAAACCATCTGCAGTCAGGATGTCAAGGTCATCAGTGCATGGTTTTGCATTATTTCCTGATTCAGTTGTTTCAGTCCCGCCCGGGCACCAGGCGGTCCCGGTACACATGTCGGGTGCTTTCGGTCCGTCCCGGCGGTGGACTGTCCAGGGCAAACCGGACGACCTCCGCCATGTCCGTTTCCACCCGGTCCTCCAGTTCCTGCAGTTCCTGCCGGGGCACTCCGGCTCCGGTCAGCCGGGCCTCCAGCCGCCGGATGGGACAGCGCTTCTTCCACTCCCGCACTTCTTCCTCCGGCCGGTAAGCGGCCGGATCCCCGGCAAAATGGCCCTGCCAGCGGTAAGTCATCAGCTCGAGCACCGTGGGGCCTTCTCCCCGGCGGGCCCGCTCAACCGCATCACTCACCGCGCAGAAAACCGCCTCCACATCATTGCCGTCCACCACCACCCCGGGCACTCCGTAGCCCCGGGCCCAGTCGGCCAGCTGCTCCTGGGGATGGGTTTCCCGACAATGGGTGGAAATGGCATACTGGTTGTTCACTACAATATACACCAGGGGAAGTTTCCAGGTGGCCGCCATGTTGAGGCTCTCATGACAGGCCCCCTCGCCCAGGGTGCCGTCTCCCAGAAAGGCCGCTGTCACATCATCGGTGCCCAGGTACCGGGCTCCGAAGGCCGTTCCCAGGGCGGTCAGCACACTGGAGCCCTGGATCCCGTTGTTGCCCATGTTGCGGACCGACAGATCGGAAATGTGCATGCTCCCGCCCCGGCCCCGGTTGATCCCGTCCCGGCGGCCGAAAATCTCCGCCATCACCCGTTTGGGATCTGTGCCGAAAAACACAATGGCCCCGTGGCACCGGTGATCCGGAAACTTGTAATCGGTCCTGCGCAGAGCATGAACCGCTCCGATCTGACAGGCCTCCTGGCCAATTCCCAGGTGGATAAACCCGGGTACCACCCCCTTTTCAGCATAGCGGTGCGCTTCCTCCTCGAAGCGCCGGCAAAAGACCATCTCATGGTACATCTGCTTTAACGTCTCCAACCCCTGTTCCATCTCCAGCCCGCCTTTTTCCTGAACAACTCTTTCCAACAAATCCAGGCACTTCCAAAAACCTGTCGGCCCGAACGCCAAGACCACCTGTTTACTACATTCCATGAACGGCCAATGTTTCCTTCTTTTTCTTCATTTCCGGGTTGTCCGTCCCCATGGCCTTGTCGTCCAGGCTCTCCAGCATCCGGCGGCACTCCTCCCGGACCCGGTCCCGCAGGAACGCAGGTTCCAACACTTCGGCCAGGCTTCCCAGGCTGAGGATCCAGGAGATGATTTCCTCCTCACCGCGCATAGTGGCCGCAAATTCAATCCCCTCATCGCCCCCCAGTTCCGAGATGGTCTGGTTTTCCGACCAGATTTTCTCCCGGATGATCTGGGCCAGGGGTTCCCGGACCCGAATCCGCACGTCAAGGGGTTTTCCTTTAAAGACCCCGATGCAGTTCTTCATGTACTCGGCCATGGAAAAGCTCTCGGGAATCGTATACGGTTCATCCAGCAGCCGGATCTGCCGGGCCCGGCGGACCTTGAAGTCCCGCACGGCCTCCCGCAGTTCGCACCAGGCAGCCATGTACATTTCCCCCTGAAACGTATAGGTGTTGTACACATGAACCACCCGCTCTTCTGCCTCCCCGCTCAGCGGCTGGTAAAGCATGGACACTTTACACCCCTTCTTCTTGGCTTTGATCAGGGTCAGGAACTTTTCCCGCTCTGCGGCCCCGTCTTCCACATTGGGGCGGACCCCTCCAGCCAGATGACAGACGTGGTGGGCGTAGGATTCCTCGCCCATCCGCTTTTTGTCCTGGGCCGCCTGAATCTTTTGCAGAAGGCTCCGGAGATTGACCGCCTCCATGTGCCGGGCATCCGTCAGCTCTCCCTCGAGAATCTCCAGGGCTTCAATCTCCTCCTGGGAGATGGCCAGCCCCATCAGGGGGGACAGACACTCCCTCGGAATGTAATACCCTCCATACCGGCCCCTTTGTTCCTGCACGTAAATGCCCGCAGTGTCCAGGGCATCCCGGTACAACCGGACCGATTTCTCACTGACCTCCAGTTCCCGGGCCAGCTCCCGGATCTTGTAGGTCTTCCCCGTACTCAGATAGGCCAGCATGGTCAGGGCATTGTTGACGGTTCCCATACATCCACCTCCTCATGGAATCCATTGTTTACAAACACTTCTACATCCCCTTGCCATTTCCTGCAATACGGCGTTATGTTGCCACAAAAAATTCCATGAATCGCACACTTCATTGGGGTTCAGTCTGATTGCCTCAAAACGAACTAACCTCCTCTGATAACGCCCGGAAAGCCCTTAATTGAACTCCTCAAAAGCATCCTCCCTCTGTCCCCTTGTGTCATTTTTATCGTCGGTGTATTTCAATGGACGCTTCCCACTAAGATAACCCGGTTGCCTCCACGCC
>SKMO01000057.1 GCA_007121025.1 Bacillota bacterium
CAGTCCCCCCTGTGGGCCTGATGTGGGTCCATGCAGATTTGTCCCTGACGATTCAATTCCTTTCCGCCCCATCCTTGCCGGTAAGCCGTTCACCGCAGACATCAGCCTCCAGAAAATCGAGCCGCTGGGCCCGCTGAGTAAACATCGAGCAGGCGATCAGCGTTTTGACATACGACATCTCCGGGGTCATGCCCCGCAACAGTATGCCCCCCTCCCGGAGTATGGTCCCGGTGGACGAATACAGATTGTACTCCTCCCGATTGTCGAAATCCTCCGGAACCGGAGCCAAAAACACGTCAATGCCCCGGGATCGACAGGTCCGGAGCAAATGCAATATGGAATGGGGCCGCTCATCCGGCCGGTTACCGGTCGGTTCTCCCACACAGGCTGTGCTTGAGTGGTATACGCCATGCACCACTGCCCGCACACCCTCCAGACGAAACCGGCTATAGTTGATTCCCACATACGGATGAAGCTGCAGAACGCAGTCATCAAGTTGTGCCAGGTTGTCCAGGAGCATCCGTTTTCCGGGGATGACTCCCGGCTGACCGAGAGCCTGACAGACGCTCATTTTCATATCACTGTGAAAATTCACGCTGTGGGCTTTACACTGCTCCAAATGAGCCCCCCTGTGGATCCACATGTTCCCGTCATCATTGCGGTAGGGAACGTAGACTCCGGGCCGGATCCCCCCGACAATCAAATCGACTGCGCTTCGGAAATTTGCAAATCCGTTGGACCGGTTATCGTCCAGCCGGTAATTGCTGGACACCAGGCAGACGGGGACAGGTGCACCGGCCAGCAGGACGGCAAGCAGTGCAGCACCATAAGCCAGCGTATCCGTTCCGTGAAGTACGATGACCCCACTGTACTCCGGCCAGTTCACGGTTTTCAGATATCCGGTAAGCCGGTTCCATCCGGCGACCGTCATGTTTTCACTGAGAATGTCCATGGGCTTTTCCCGGACAAACACAAGCTCCCGGTAGGAACCGGCACTGTCTTCAAGCATCTTTTCCAACCGGGTCACTGTTTGGTCGGCATTCGATTCGGTTTCTTCTCTTTCGTTAAGGACCGAACAGATTGTTCCGCCGGTCAGGACCATCAGCATTGGTTTTTCGAACATTTTCTTCACCCCACACGACGTCTTCTCCTCTTCTCCCGGTCCGAACCGACAGACAACACCGCAGCGGCGCAGCAGCGCAGTGGTGTCGTTCCGTGCACCGACCGTTTACAGGGAAAGCCGTTTCTTATATAATAACACTAACAGAGGGATGAAACCGTTTTCACTCTAACGAAATCAGGAGGTCTATATGAACGATTTTACAACCATTGAGTTCCCCATTGATGACATTCGTTTCAAAACGCTGGCCCGGGACGAAGACGCACTGGCCGCCATCCGAGAACAGTCCCCGGAGCCCTGCACCCCGGAGAAAATCAAACAGGCCTACGGTGAAGTGCTGTTCCCCCCGGCCCCTGAAGACCGTCCCTACACCTTTGCCTCCATTGTGGTGTCCGCCGATGGGAAAATCGCTTTTCCCGACGACGGCCATGGAGAGTTGATTGCCGGAAACAATTTCCGGGATCCCAAGGGGGCGCTGGCAGACTTCTGGGTGCTGAATATGCTTCGTTTCTACGCTGATGGTGTGGTCATCGGCGCCCGGACCCTGCAAACCAATGAAATCATGTGGGCCAACTGCTTTGATGCCGAGCTGGCTGAACTGAGACGTTCGGCTCTGCACAAACGTCATTACTGCCCCTCTCACGTCGTTGTCTCCTTCGACGGGACGGATATCCCCTTTGATCATATGATTTTCGGCATCGATGCGCCCCTTCTGCTGGCCACGTCCCCGGAGGGTATGGCGCATGTGCAGAAACACAGTGACCGGCCGTATACCGTTCTTGGGCCCTGGAAACGTGTCGAGGACATTGATGTGTCCGCGCTGGACGGCCTCCTGGAAAGTGCTCCCCAAAAACGGGTGCTGATCGGAACAGGCGAGGGCAACCGGCCTGACAGCAGGGTGCTTCTGTTCGTTCTGAAGCACCTTGGCATGGACCGGGTACTGATCGAATCCCCGTCCTACATGACCTATCTGATGAGCATGCAGTCCATGGATGAAATGTTTATAAACTATTCCTCTGTGTTTGCCGGGGGATCAGTAGGCCTTGGGGGATTCCTTGAATTTTCTGTCAACGACCACCCACACTCTGACTTTATCCAGGTGAACATGCATCAGACCAACTTTCTGGCCACCCGGCAGAAACTGATCTATGGACTGGCCAATCCGAGCCAGATCAACATCCACACCGGTAAGCCGGTCGGCGAACCGTCTGCCTGACCCAGACAAAAGGAGCCGCTGTTTCCCGGCGTCATCATCCGGGAAACAGCGGCTCCTTTTGTCTTTGCATGATGTTTCAATGCTATGCACCCATTCCGGGTTCATCCGTCAGTTATTTTCGCGCAGATACACCGCATGGAGATCGACAAACAGGTTCCGGGTGTCCTGCCGGGTATCGTAAAAGATTTCCACATACCGGAACACCAGCAGAACGTCCACCTCAGGGCTTTGCGCCGACAGCGTCATGTCCTCCAGAGTCGCTTCCGTGCGTCTGCGTTCAGCCGGCGGGAATGCTTCAATGATTCCGTCGATATAGGCGTCCAACCGGGTCTCCAGAACCTGCCGGCCATCCAGTGAAACTGTCAGGACGGGCACCTCTTCCGGAGGATTGACCATCCACCGGATGCTGTACCTGCCCCGGTCCCCGTCAACGGTCACCGTCTGCTCCGTCTCCCCAAATGCGTCCTGAATCTGGATCGCCCATTCGTAACCCTGGATATCTACGGCACCGGACGGAAGCACCAGATGGGTGCCCAGGTAGCCACCGATCGGCTCCTCCAGTTCCGGCCAGACCTGTTCAAAGCCCAGCCGCTCTCTGAACACATCGGCGCGCTGCAGATCCCGGTCAAACCATTCCGGCAGCCTCTCCTCCTCTGCCCGGGCCAGAAAATTCACAGCATCCGTGATGGATTCCCTGGCCCCGCGGTCCGGTTCTGCCGCAGCAGCCACCAGTTCCCCGTCGACCAGAATCCCTTCGCTGACCAGCAGTCTCTCCAGCCGGCTGACCTGAGCACTGACCGGCAGGGCATGATACCCGACCACCGGCAGGACTGCAAAGACGGTCAGGACGCCAATGAGGATGCACATGGGCAAATGGGCCCTTTCCTTGCGGAAAAGCAGGAGAACCGCTGATACACCGGCAAACACCCAGAGCAGGGCAAACGAGTATTCGGTCTCCTGCAGACCGGACCGTCCCAGCTGGGCAACCAGGGCCCAGACAGAAAAGGCCAGTATCACCAGCCCTGCCACTGGATAGATTCTGCGGTAGAATGCCGCAAGACTGCCTTCATGACGGGTCACCATGACGTGCAGCCAGATGCCTCCCACCACAAAGCTGGTGGTAATCGATGCAAGTGTACGAAAGAGCGGCCAGATACCGGTGGTCACCGTCCGGCCTGCCCACAGGAGAAGGACCAGGGTCAGGGCCAGCACAATGGGAACCATGATGGACCCAAAAAGCACTTCCACAAACCGGGGCTGCTTTTGAGCGGTGTCCCAATGGTCGTCCGAAACATCTTTTCGAAAGTCCGGAAAGTAGCCGACAAAAACCGTAAACGCCAGAAACCCACTCAATGCCCCGATGTGCTGGTAAACTTTTCCACTCATCCCCTGGTAGAGCAACCCCTGCACCGCTCCGGCCACTCCAGACACCCCGCCCATGATCACCAGCCCATAGATCAGCGAAATGAAAAACGCCTTCTGTGTCATGAACAGGGACCGCGCAATGTCCGACCGCTCATTGTTCCACCCGGACACAATGATAAACGCCAGAAGAGACACCACCATGGCTGCGACCACCCGGGAGGACGACAGAGCAGAAATGAACGCAAACTGGCCCGGATCAGCGGACCGACCTCCAACGACGTACAGAAGCAAAAATGTTGCGACGGACACACCCATCCCCGACAAGTTGGCCGCCAGAAATGGCCGAAAACCAGCTGAACGCCTGTAGACTGCTGTAATGGCGGCCAGACTGAACACCGCGCCCAGTGCAAGGGCCCATTGGAGGCTGTTGAACAAAAAATTCCAGGTTTCCAGACGGGGCCAGTCGATCTGAATCCGCACCATGGTCACAACCGTAAACACTGCTGCATGGCCGATCACAGCGGGAAACCGCCTGAATGCCTCCAGAGCACCTCTTAAACTCTTGGCGACTGTACGGGTGATGATGTTCATGAATACCCCCCCTGACAGGACCAGAGGTCCTGTTGAAAAAATAAATGTCAGAAAATGCAGCTCCACACTTCTCTACCGTTATTTTACATCAAACAGGATGTCCTGTGTGTCCCTCAAAAAACAATGGTCTTCGGCCTTCCGTTGCCGGACACAAAACAGCCAACCCCGCAGGATTGACTGTGAACGCCCTCAGACGTGATCTCGCCGTCGGCCGAAAAAGACCCGAAAATCCCCCACATATTTAATCAGAACCGGCGCCAGAATCAACCCTCCTGAGACCGCAGATTGCCACTGCCCGTGCTGCACCCACAAAAGAAAGGGAATGGTCATTGCAGCCAGGCCGGCTGCAATGTTTTTATCTCCGAGCAAACGAACCAATACGAACAGAAACAAAAACACAACAGGTATGGTTGCAGGTGCGAGAATGATGAGAATCCCGACCAGAGAAGCCAGACCCTTTCCACCTTTGAACCCCAGAAACACGTTGAAATTATGGGCAAAAATCACCAGCACCGCTGCCAGAACGGCAAGCCCCTGAGCATATCCATACCGTTGTGCAATCCCGACCGCCAGGGCTCCCTTGAAGATGTCAATACCCAGTGTGATCAGTCCGGGAAGCAGCCCCATGCTGCGATACGCGTTGGCTGCCCCCACATTGCCTGTTCCGGCATGCCGTATATCCATTTTCCGCAATGCCTTTGCGCAAAGATAGGCCGTCGGAAATGAACCAATGATATATGCTGCAAAAAGCAGTGCCATGTCTGTCATCGGCAGCGTCTCCTTTTACTGAATTGTCTTAACACCCATATTGGTGGGATCCGTTCTCTGAAAGCCGGGCTGGCTGCACAGACCATCAAAGAAACCGGGATTCTTCCTGTTACACGTATCTTGAAAACAGATAATTGGCGTAATCAACATGCTGGGGGTTCGGATAGTCATTCAGATTGAGCATGGTTTCCTGCCAGGTTCTGGCCTGAAAGACGATGCCATCCTTCCGGGCAATTTCGGCGAACGCCTCGATTTCCTGTTCATGCAAGCAACCCTCTTCACCGAATCCGTCGTAATACAGGTAGATCAGCCGGAACCGGCTCTTATCGTTTCCGTAAGCCGTCATCAGTCCCATCAGGTGCCTGATCAGCTGGGCAGCGTGAAACACCTTATTCGTGGTGTCCGCAGGACACAGGGTCTGCGCCAGCTCATGGATTGCCGGAAGATGTGACCAACCGGAATAGTCTGCAATCTGCTTTTCCCGAAGGCCATACTCCCCTTTGCGGATCATAAACGGCTCGGCAAACTTGTTCTCAATGGCACAGCAGTCCCCATTGTCATATTCAAACACAATATCGATGTGCCAGGGATTTCCGGAAACTGGATAGTCTTTTTCAAATGAAATTTCACGGATGCTCCGGGACGGGATCCGAAGTGCAACAGCCAGCTCAGATCTGTCCTCCCGGTGTCTCCAGTAATCGATCACGTTGAGCGCCAGAGTCGTTGAGGAATACAGCGCCTGAATCATTCCGGGATGAACTCCGTCCCCGAACTCCTCTGGGCAGCGATTGCGAATTTCCTCAAGGGTGTCCTCATTCAAAGGCTGATACAAGTTGTTCTCCCACTGTTTCGTGTAGAACTTTTCTCCAAGTGCAACCCTGCTTCCGATCAGCGGCACACTGTTTATTGCCGCCCAAACCTTCTGCTTCGACTTGATATACCTCAGATTGTTCATCACCGGCCTCCAATTCTTCCTTTCACACCCGGACAAATCCTCCGGACGAATTCTTCTGTTCTTTATATCTTATCACCAAGAGCGGGCAATACAAACAGGTCCCTGCCAAAACAAGAAAAACTTCTGCCCGGTTTGTCCACCGATATCCTCCACAGGCATCCAGGCGAAACTCTTCGTTCTGTCTGAACACGTCAATCGCATTGTCATCCCCTGTAGGTTCCCCATCTGGGTTTTCCTGCCTACCCGTATATTGGGGAATCGTTCAATTGGGTTTCACAACGTAGCCATGGGCCGCCACTTTCTGTAACTGCTGCGCCACAATCCTGTCCTGCAGGCCTTCCTCACGTTGTCCGGGTCAACGGCTTAGTGTTCCCTTGGGTCGGCTCTGACCGCAAGCACCCTCTCGCCATGAAAAAACCTGTCCCGAATCGTGTCAATATACCAAAACCGCATTGTCCGATCCATGGCAACGGATACGCGAAAAACCATGCCAAATCCCCCGTTTCCCCGCCAGTTGTCACATCCGGGGCCGGTTCGGCGTTTCACAGTCATTTCGACCAGGGGCATCGTTGACCGGATGTCCGCCGGTTCACCGCAGGCGTTTTCGGGACAAGAAAAACCTCCCGAACGTCAGGAGGTTAGCCATGTCGCGATCACGTCGTTCCCGTGTTTTTGATCCGTCGTGACGTAAGGCGGATCGATGTTCTTCCGGAAGAGATGTTTGCCGGGATCTAATTCTTGCGGCTCCAGAAATCCGGTGTCATCAGGATGAATACCGTGAAGAGCTCCAGACGGCCCATCAGCATGAACAGTGAAAGCAGTCCTTTTGCCGGATCGCTGAAAGATGCGTAGTTTTGCAACGGGCCCACGACCCCGAAACCTGGGCCAATGTTCCCCAGCGTTGCTGCAACTGTACTGATGGAACTGACAAGATCCAACCCTTCCAGACTCAGCATAACCGCCCCGAAAGAAATGATTAAAATGTAGAGCATATAGAAGGCAACAACGCTGGTCATGACCTCCTGGTCGAGAGTGTGCTTTTGAACGCGCACGGGCATGACGGCTCTGGGATGCAGGATGCGGAGCACCTCATGCTTGACCACCCTGATCATCACGAGCAACCGGATCACTTTCATTGAACCTCCGGTCGAGCCCGCGCACCCGCCCACAAACATCAGAAAGAAAAGCACATTCTGGCTGAATGCTGGCCAAAGTTCATAATCCACCGTCGTGTAGCCGGTCGTCGTCACAATGGAAGACACCTGGAAAAACGCATGCCTCAGAGATGTCCACAGGGGCAACCCGGTAGCATTCTGGATGTTGAAGAAGACAAAGAGCGTTGACGCTCCAATAATCAAAAGGTAAAACCGGAGTTCTTCATTTCCAAACAGTTCCCGGGGACGTTTGCGGTAAGCCGCATAATACAGGGAGAAATTCACCCCGGCCGCCACCATGAACACGGCGATGATCCACTGAACGTAACCGCTCGAATACGCACCGATGCTGTCATTGTAGATGGAAAATCCCCCGGTGCCGACTGTCCCAAAGGTGTGAACGAGCGCTTCATACAGCGTCAGCCCTCCGAGCAACAACAGGCCCGTCTGCAACAAGGTCATTCCCAGATAGGCCGTATACAGAATCACAGCTGTCTGTCTCATTTTCGGGGCCAGCTTTTCGGATACGGGCCCCGGGGTTTCCGCCCGGAACACCCGGATACTGCCCAACCCCAAAGATGGCAACACCGCCAGAGCCAATACCAGAATCCCCATACCGCCAAGCCAATGTGTGAACGAGCGCCAGAAAAGGAGCGTTCGGTCCAGACTCTCAATATCCTCAATCACCGTTGCACCGGTCGTGGTCAGCCCGGACACCGTTTCAAAGAATGCGTCCATCAATGACGGGATCGCCCCGGACAGATAGAACGGCAATGCCCCGAAAAACGCCACGGCTAGCCATCCCCCGGCCACGATCACAACGGCCTCCTTGGCGCGAATCTTCTTTGCGGGCTTGGTGCCGAGACTGAGCACCGCTCCGATCAGCAGCGTCAGAACCATCATCCCGACAAAGTAAATGGCACTGCTTTCCTGGTAAATGGCACCGACGATAATTGGCGGCAGAAACATCACCGCTTCGAATATCAGGATGTACCCGATCGTTTTAGCGATTATTCCATAATTCACGGATGCGTCCTTTCTTAGGAGGATAGAACAACTGTTCCAGACGGCCCATTTCACTGTTCAGCGTAAACACGACGACCCGGTCCCCCGGTTCGATTTTTGTCTCCCCGTTTGGAATCAGCACAGTATTGTTGCGCAATACAGCCCCCACAACCAATCCCCGGGGAATATCCAGTTTGCCCAGCGCATCCTGGGTCACGTAGCTCCCGGCCTGGACAGCAATTTCCACCGCCTCTGCCATCCCACTGAGAAGCAGGGACAGGGACGCCACTTTCCCACCGAGCACGTACCGCATGATTTCGCTGGCAGTGATCGTCACGGGGTTGATCGCCGCATCCACACCCAGTTTCTCAATGATCGGAATGTAGTTGGGTCTGCTGACCTTCGAGACCACATGCTTCATCCCATTCTGTTTCGCCAGCAGGGAGAACAGAAGGTTTTCTTCATCCAGACCGGTCAGCGAGACCAGCGCGTCAGCATCGAACGCTTCTTCTTCCCCCAATAGCGTCAGGTCTGTGCCATCACCGTAGATGATCAGAACATCGTCCAGATGTTCCGCCAGGTATTTGCAGCGCTCATGATTGTTCTCGAAAATCTTGACGGTTTTTCCTGCTTTTTTCAGTTCCCGGGCCAAATAATAGGCGATTCGCCCACCACCCAGAATCACAACACTCTGGATCTGCTTCTGTTCAGTTGAGACCCCACACCCCGCAGTAAAACTGGTCACATCCTGACTTTGCCCAACCAGATAAAGAACATCATCGTCTTCAATCAATAGATCCCCGTAGGGGATGATGACTTTCCCTTCCCGGGAGACAGCCACAACACGCACTTTTTCCATCCCATCGAGATCTTTAAGCTGTTTTCCTGCAACAGAGCAAAGATTGTGTACATGAATGTCCATCAGGGAAATCTGCCCCTGGGCAAAATTTTCCATATTCAGTGTAATGTCTTTCAGAAGATAGTCCCGGATTTCGAAAGCCGTTGTCCGGTCTGGATTCACAATATAGTCAATATCCATTTCATTCTTAATGAACTCAATCTGGTGATAGTATTCTGGATTTCGGACTCTGCCGATGGCCTGTTTACATCCTTTTCGCTTGGCCAGAAAACAGATCAGTATGTTTGTCTCATCGTCGTCGGTCACCGCAATCGTCAGGTCCATCTGGGATACCTGGGTTTTTCCCAGATTGGACATTTCCACCCCGTTTTGTTGAATGGCCAGCACATCAAGCTGATCAGACACTTTCTGCAGAGCGGACTGTTTCTGGTCCACAACAGTCACATCGTTTCCCTTATACACAAAGGCCTCGGCCAACTGAACGCCCAGTTTCCCCATTCCCACAATCAATACTTTCACAATCGTCTCCCCCGGTTAACAGCTATGTTTTTTAGTATACCAATTTCTACGGGTTTGTACAGGCTGTGACATCATTGACCTCCTTCTTGTCTGTACATCCTGGCCCGAAGACGACCCGTTCCCCTTTTATGCCGGAGTGAACCATGCATGTTGGTCCGCCCTGATCGGACCGCTTGGCAGGTGGTGTGCCCACCCACGCAAGTCCATGTAACCGATGCTGTTGGCAGGAGGACGACTGGAAGCGTTCCCTGATTTCGCCTCTCCTTTCGTCCGGCTCTCAACCATATGAACTGTGCAGTGCCTCATTCACGGAAGTGTCAGTCCCATCTTCGGGAAGACGCACCGTGTATTGAGTCGTTGTCCGGGAACAGAGAATGTCCGTTGACTGGATTAACAGCCCGTCTGTGACCGAAACCCGCATAAGGGCCTCCACCCTCCCTGGGATCTGATGCCGTCCTCACCATCAGTGATTCGTTTCATTGATGATCGCCACAACCTGACGAACCGCCTCCCGGGCTCCCGGGAGGGGAAAAAACATCCAGTTGTGAACCCGATCTGCAAATTCCATGTATCGAAGCGGGACCTTCTGCTCTTCCGCCATCCGCTTCAGTCTTCTTGCGTCCGCCACCAAAAGGTCCATGGACCCGATGAGAATACTGATTTTTCCCAGGTCCTCAATACCCCCATTGATCGGGCTCAGCAGCCGGTGGGACGGATCTGTACCTCCGGCATAGGCCTGTCCTGCCCTGCGAAGTCCACTGACCGTCAGAATGGGATCCTCCGACGCAATGGATGCGATCTCCGGATTATCCAATGTCAGATCCAGCCAGGGACACATGAGAATGATTTTCCCGGCCTGTACCATCGATTCCCGGTGCATTTCCTGGGCCAGTGCCAGGGCAAAACCGCCTCCTGCGGAATCACCCATCAGGATCAGCTCTCCTCCGGACTCGTCGGCGGAGAGTGCCTGACAGAGCGGTTTCACCATGGCATAGGCATCTCTGAACGTCTGTTCGGGCGCCAGTGGATAATCCGGTGCCACAACCGTATACCCCGTTTCCTGCACCAGCGTCTCCAGAAACCGCCAGTGCGTGTCATGAAATCCAAAGACGTAAGCACCTCCGTGCAGGTACAAAATGGTTCCACGACTTGTGTGCTGATCCGACGGTTTCAGAACGAACACGTCCCGGCCTTCCACCTTTTTCGTGTCCCACTGCAGGCTGGAACGGGTTCTGGTCGGAGGAGTTCGGACCTCCTGCCGCCCGAACTCACCCGTATCGAAAGCTCTGTCGAGTCCACCCCTGATCCGATACAGTCGAAACAATGCATACACCACTTTCCGTTTCCAATATCCCATGGTTTCCTCCGTCCGTTTTCATCATGCGCTTTCTTCTGAAGACTCGTCTCACAACACCCGAAGAGAAAACAGCAGCACGTAAACAGTCCACGCACACCCATCCCTTGTTCTCCGCAGTTCCAGGCTTTCCACGGCTTTGATGTAGCGCATGAGAACGGTTTCCAATGGATTGCAAATGCACTGAAATACAAGCACTTCTCGACACAATCTCTGCTCCGCACTGAATACGACGATCTATTATTTGCCCTTATTTACAATCCCCATCTTTCAGGATTTTTCTTGCATCTTCGAAAGTTCCCCGATTTTTTAAGCTTCGGATTCCCGAAAATGGGCAGATGTCTCCTGCCCCGGGGTTCCCGGACTGGGCTGTAGCAGATGGTTTCCGCAACGAAAGCACGACAACCGTTCGTACTGGCCACCAGTGTTCTGGCTGTTAACGTGGCGCGTTTAGACGAATGAGAGAATCAACTCCAGTGCTCCTGTTGCGCATCTATGAACCACTGGCTCAATTCCAAACGGGCTAAAACGGCACCCAGCTTGATCCATCTATTCTTTTTGTTCAATTTCGGTCACGCAGACGGTCTTGATCCGCTCAACGAGAAACTCCAGAGCTTTCACCACATGTGGACGGATGTCCCCCGCAACCAAGACGTACATAATGTCATCACCAACATGCAAGAAGCCATCATTGAGCCATGCTTTGACGATGACAATACCTTCCATCTTCTTTGTTTCCTCAATCGCCTGAGCAACCTTCTGCGCATCATAAGAAAACTCCATGCCGGTCACACTGGAACCATCGTCAATTCCCTGCCGGACTTTTGCTTTAGGAGTCTGTCTGACAATACCATTGTGGATCAGGATCATTCCCGCTTCTCTGGCCGCCTCTTCTTTGATGCTTGACAACCATTCGTCAATGGACGGCTTTTTTTCATCATGCCTCATTGGTTTTTTCCCCTTTCCCTTCATCCGCACTCAGCAGCATGGCACAACCAGACAGCTTTGCATTGCTTCACCCGACTTTATCCGGACGACGCGGAACCGTTCGCATGCATCTCCAAGTGGTCCGCTTATCTGCATTCCAGCACCTGATCGACCTGACGGATCATTCTTTGCCTGTCCTGTGGGAGCGTCCCCTTGATCTGAGCAATGTTGGTTGGGTGTGTGGTGTCAAAGTCCATTGCCTTGTTCGGCTCGAGGTGCTCAATCAGCGTCCGGATTTCCAGGAGCCGTTCGTGATTGTCCGGAGGAATGAACGTTCCGTTTCTGACCATTTTTTCCAGTGCAGTCCCATAGAACACCGTCAGGTTCATGGTGATCACTTTCCCGGTTTCAAACTGATTAATCATGGAAGCCGTTGCCAGAGCGTTTTCCTCCGACCTGCCCTTTCCGGCAATCCCATACATGATGACCGTTCGGAACGGGGCGTTGGCTTCATTAAGCTTTTTGGCCTGCCGGATGGCTTCGTCGACCGTGTGCCCCTTGTTCATCAATTGCAGTGCTTCCTCAAGCCCTGTTTCAAAACCGATGTAAAGCTGTCGAAGTCCCAGATCATGCAAGTCCGACAACTCTTCCACCGAGTAGTATCGCAAGTTCTTGATGGACGCATATGCGGCCACACAGCCGCAGACAGGCAGGTAATGGTGAATCATCTCAAGGAGACGTTTCATCCTTTCAAAGCCGATGGACAGCGGGTCCGCTCCGATCAGGAAGACGCGCTCTGTATAACGCTGTCCGTGCAGCAGCTGCTGTTCGATGTCGGCAAGGGGCAGCACCGCATATTCTTCATCCGTGTACATTGAACAGAATGCACACTTGTTGTAGGAACATCCCGTAGTCACCGGCAATAATGCCGACAGCATCTCATCCTGCGGATAATGCACTGCATCGTTCCAGGCCATTGTGGATACCTCCTTGTTCATAACCCCGGACGGCCGGCTCTTGACGCCTCCCGGTCGTCTCGTTTTATCCTGTCACGGCACTCAACAGTTCCAGTCCTTCCACCGACTTTCCAAACCGGATGCGGACGGTTTTCACCGGATTGACCACCTGACAAATCTCTACGTGTCCGGTCAGGCTGACCAGAGACAGGGCGTCCGGGAGCGCCAACCCGGTCGAACTCCGAACCAGCTCAGTCCCATAACGGACCGCCTCATGGACAGCTTCATCCAATGAGCCGCAGGAAACAATCAAATAGCAGTCCGTTGCCGTCTCCAGAATGGGCCATTCTAGTTTCTGTTTCTTGATGATCTTTGTCCGCAGACACACTTTTCCGGAGGTTTCCAAACCCCACTCTGATACCTCCCCGTCCCCAATGACCCCATGAAGATCACCCAGAGATAGTCCCGCACCCGGACAAAAGACCGGGAAATAGATCGTCGTTCCCGCACAGAGGTGTTGAATATCCATGTTTCCACCATGTCTGCCGGGCAAGTAGCAGGGCACCCGGGTTTCCGGACTGGTCCCGATCACCCCCACCGAAGGCTTCAGTGGAATGCGTATGTGCTCACCAAAATGAGCATACCCCTCGCTCATCGGGATTACCCGGGTTTGAATCTCGGCGACCTCACTTCCCAGCACGCCGCTTCCCGGAAACATAAACATCAGCCCCCTGTCCATCAGTTCAACAGATAAAATGTCCACCCGCAGAATATCCCCAGGCATGACCCCCCTGATGCCCAGCGGTCCCGTGGCTGGATTGATGTCAATGCCCTCCGCTGCTCCGGCCAGTTCACGGGCATAATCTCTCTGATCGGAAAACCAGTCCCGGGTTTCAAATTCCACCGCTGTTTCCGGCTCCACCCAAAGGGCCATCCGTTGTTGACAATCCATTGCTGAAATGACATGGTCCGGTCCGATTCTCTTCATCTTCTCCTCCCCGCTGCTTTCACCGCTGTCCTCAGCTTAGGCATTGTCTTGGTGAAACTCCGTGGCACTTTTCTCAACCACCACAGAAATGTAATCCACGATCCCTTCCACAGGCACAAACGGTTTTTTGACGCTTACCCGGATCCACTCCAGCTTGTTAAAGCGCCCAAACGCATCCTCAATGATTCGGTAACCCAATTTCTGAAGAAGTTTGTGCTGTTCGTTCTCCATCACTTCACGGCAGAGGTTGTAGATTTCCAGATAGCTGACCCCTTGCTCCAACTGATCGGTTTTGCACATCTGCAGCATATCATAGGCTATTTCCACATCCACGAAAAATTTCTGACCCCGTTCCCGCTCCTCCTGAAAGTGCCCATGTCTCCCCCAGAATTGCATGTTTTTGAGCTCAACCCGGTAATTGTTTGACATCGCATTCCCTCCAAACCTCTTCTTTTTTCAAGTATACCACGGTAAAACATTTTCCCTTCACGCTCATCTTCGGTTCATATACAAACAGCGTCCGGCCAATTCAGCTCTTCAAACGGCTGTCAATCCTCCGTCCACAAGCACGGTGGAGCCATGCATGAAGGATGACTCCTCACTGGCCAGGAACAGGGCCACATTGGCCATTTCTTCCGGTGAAGCCATGCGACCCGCTGGGATGCGCCGCACAAACTCACGTCTTTCGTCATCTGTTCTCAACCGCTCCATCATGGAGGTTATCGTGGCACCCGGGCACAGGCAGTTCACACGGATGTTTTCCCGTGCGAAAACGCAGCCATGCTTCGGGAGAGCTGGACAACGGCACCTTTGGTGGCCGCGTATAAATGCATCCCCAGGCACCCACGGTCCCCGCACTGGAACTGACGTTGATGATCACCCCACTTCCGGAACGGCGCATCACGGGAACAGCCAGCTTCGATAAGTGGAACATGGATTCCACATTGAGCGCAAACGCTCTAGACCAAAGGTCCGTGCACACCTCCTCGAGGGTCCCGACTGGCGCGACCCCGGCACAGTTGAACAGAATGTTCAGGGTCCCTGCCTCTTTGGTCAATGCCTGAAAAGACTCCCTGATCGCCTTATCGTCTGACACATCGCAGGCCACAAAATGCGCTTTTCCGCCCGTTTCCAGAATCTCCCGGACCACCTCTTCCCCGTTTTGCCGGTTACGGCCCAGCACGAACGTCCAGGCCCCCTCCCGGGCAAAGCGCCGGGCCGTGGTGGCCGCCCCGATCCCCGATGTGCCTCCGGTGACCAGCGCCACCTTATCTTTAAACTGCATCGTTTTATTCCTGCCTTCCCGACCAGTCCAGTCCAAAAAAACGTCAACCAATGGACAACAACCATGCATTCTTCCCATGCGCCAAGATGATTAAGCGGCTGACTGCCCCCTTTGCCAGCCGCCATACCCATTCCTATGCGCTTTGCCTTTTCTTCCCTGTCCCAAAGCAGTATGCGCCCACAGAAACAGACACCCCTGCAAATGCAGGAGTGTCCATATGGCATCGTTGCTTGTGGTTCAGTGTTTCCTTTTGAATCAGGCATTGTCTGTGCGCTGAATCCTGACTTTAGGAGATAGAGACCCAATATGTTTTTCTTAAGCCCCCGGAAAGCTTGGCCTGCCTAGCTTTCCGGGGGCTCACTTTGTTCAAAGCTGTAAATACTAATGTCCTGTTATTTCCTCTTATTTTCTTTCTTTCTTGTCTCCAGCATGGTATAATGAGTGTAGGTGAATGTCGAATCAAATCGGAGGTCCTCATGTACGTTGCGGTCACAGGATCAGGTAAGGCGAAAGTCATCCAGTTCAGGGAAGATACCCGGATTCCGGGAACCAACAAAAAAAAGACCCGAGTCGTCAAAACGCTGGGCAATTACGAACGGATGCTGGCAGAAGATCCGGACATCATCGCCAAGCTGAAGCGGGAGGCCGCAGAAATCACCAGATCGAAAAAGCAGGCACGGGCTCCCCTGGAACTCCGGGTGTCCACCCAGGAAATCTTTCAACCCGACGATGTGGTCCCCTCCTATTCATTTGGCCATGCCCTGGTCAAACAGCTCTGGCTGGATTTATCCCTTGACACCTTCTTTCTTCGGCACGCAGGAAAAAAGAATGCAGATGCCGTGGCCCAGGCCCTGTACTACCTGGTGGCTCACCGCTGTGCCGAACCGGCCAGCATCCGCAAAACGTCTGCCGACCAGTCATTCTATGCGGGTGTTGAACCCCTGGGGCTGGACCTTTTCTATGATGTCCTGAATGTCCTGGCCGACCGGAAAGATGACCTGATCCTCCATTTGAACAACATGTTCGAACGAAAGACTGACCGCCGGGGCCCTGAGGCCTACTACGATGTCACCACCTATGCGTTTGAGAGCACCCGCTGGGGGGAACTGCGAATGTTCGGGTTTTCTAAAGACCACAAGCACAACGAGGTGCAGGGGGTCATGGGACTACTTCTGGACAGCAATGGTCTGCCGATCACCTATCAGTTGTTTCCGGGAAACACCATGGACCAGAACACCCTTGAAGACTCCGTCAAACACCTGCAGACACTTTACCGTCTGGAGAAGATCACCGTGGTGGCTGACCGGGGCCTCAACAGCGGAGCCAATCTGGCCCTGCTTTGCAGTAACGAGCACGATTTTGTGATCAGCTACACCCTGAAGCGCTCACCACAGTCGTTCCGGGAACTGGTTTGGGACACAGACAACTGGACAGACGCGATTGACAGCGAAACAGGGCAAGTGACCTTCCGCTCAAAGACGATCCGTCAGAACCTGGAAGTCAGGGTACCGCTTACAGCTGAAGAGATGGAAAGCCAACCCCGGAAACCGGGACGCCCCAGAAAATATGGAATCCGGGAAATACCGGTGCATGTGCATTTGACATGGTCCGCCAAGCGGGCGGCAAAAGACCGGAAAGACCGGGAGCGGCTTCTCGAGAGGCTGCGGAAAAACCTGGACAGTCCCAGCCGACTCAAGGCAAAGATGCGACGCGGTGGTAACCAATATCTGCAGATGGAACTGGATACAGAGAACTGGCGCATCGATGAGAAGCGGATTGAAGAAGCAGCCCGATATGATGGGTACTACGCAGTGATTACCAACAATCTGGAACGAACAACCGAGGAAGTGGTGTCCATCTACCGTGGGTTGTGGAAGATTGAAGAAAGCTTCCGGGTGCTGAAGACCGATCTGAGGGCCTGCCCGGTGTTTGTCTGGAGTGACGAACACATCAAGGGTCATTTTGCCATGTGTTTTGTCAGCCTGTGTCTGATCCGATATGCACAGTATCTGCTGGAATCGCACAAAGGTGTACAGTATTCTGCAGCACGGATCATGGATGCAATCCGCGAACCACTGGCTCTGGTCCAGGGGACGTTCCCGGAAAACATCGTCACACCGACCAGGATCTGCCAGGAGTACCTTGACCTGGCAGAAATACTGAAACTGCCCGCCCTGAAGACCAACATGACACTGACGCAGTTTCGTTCAAGCACCAAACTGGACTTGTCGAGAAATCTGAAATAACAGGACAAAATTAAATCGCTGCAAACCTTGTGCTCACAGGGTTTACAGCGATTTTTTCTTGTTTATCTCCTAAAGTCAGGATGGACACCCTTGCCTTAGGCTAACGGTTGGCACGACCAACCCCCGTATCGGACTTTCACCGACAAGCATGCGCCCATGCCGGGCACACCAAAAGAAGCTGAGCTCCATAAGGAGCCCAGCTTTTCATTGCTTGTTTATTCGTTTCAGTGTTGTCAGTATTGAAAATTATCCCTGGAATCTTTCCGGAGCATCAGCAAGCAGCTTTTCGAAGGTCGCTACAGGGTCCTTGACTTTCGAAAGAACCATCATTGCTGCAATGATGTAGGGCTTGTAGCTGGCCTCTTTGTACAGAGGAACTCTGTAGCGGTCAAACACGCTGGCGTCCACTTCGCCTTCCTCACAGCTGACACCGGTGATGTCGGCAGGCAGGCAGTGCATGTACAACGCTTTGCCATCTTTTGTCTTGGCCATCAGCTCTTCAGTGCAGGCCCAGTCTTTATGCTGGCTGTTTTGTGCCAACAGCTCTTTTTCCAGAGCCTTGATCCCGTCATGATCGCCATTGCCGTACAGCTCGGTACGCTTTTCCATTGCGGCAAACGGAGCCCAGCTCTTCGGGTAGACAATGTCCGCATCGACAAACGCTTCTTCCATGGAGTTGGTCTTCGTGAATTTACCACCGGTTGCCTGTGCATTCTTGGCAGCCACTTCTTCAACTTCCGGCATCACTTCATAGCCTTCCGGATGGGCCAGGGTGACTTCCATTCCGAAACGTGTCATCAGGCCGATGATCCCCTGGGGAACAGACAGAGGCTTGCCGTAACTGGGAGAATATGCCCAGGTCATGGCCAGCTTCTTACCTTTCAGGTTTTCTACGCCACCGAAGTGATTGATGATGTGAAGCATGTCCGACATGGACTGGGTGGGGTGGTCGATATCACACTGCAGGTTGACCAGAGTTGGTCTTTGCTCCAGTACGCCCTCTTCAAAGCCTGCCTGTACAGCCGCGGAAACCTCTCTCATGTAGGTGTTTCCTTTGCCAATGTACATATCGTCACGGATTCCAATAATGTCTGCCATAAAGGAAATCATGTTGGCCGTTTCTCTGACTGTTTCACCGTGAGCAATCTGAGATTTTCCTTCGTCCAGATCCTGAACTTCCAGTCCCAGCAGGTTTGCTGCACTTGCAAAAGAAAAACGGGTTCTTGTTGACTGGTCACGGAACAAGGAAATGGCCAGACCACTGTCAAAAAGCTTCGTAGAGATGTTGTTTTCTCTCATGTTCCTCAGGATTTCAGCCACCTGGTATACCGCGGATATTTCATCATCCGATTGCTCCCAGGTCAACAGAAAATCATCCTGATACATCTTGCTAAAATCGAGCTTACCTAATTCACCCAGCAGTTC
>SKMO01000079.1 GCA_007121025.1 Bacillota bacterium
CATATGACGTCGGTGGCCGCCCCCCGGACCGGCCTGGTGATCACGATGGCCATCCGGCTGGTTCCTCTTTTGAAACGGCGTCTCGATGAAATCCGGACGGCCGCCCGGTCGCTTGGTGGAGAAGAACAGCCGCTGACGGGCCGAAAACAGTTGGGGGTGGCCATGAGCCGTCTGGATGGTCTGGTGATGTGGACTTTGGAGGAATCGCTGCAAACAGCTGTAGCCATGCGCTCCCGTGGTTATGGGACGGGCCCCCGCAGCCGGGTGATTCCCTACAAGGTGGAGATTCGCGATCTGCTGATGCTTTCAGCAATGGGCGTTTGTTGTGCGGTGTTGGTGGCCGGCGGGCTGTCAGGCAGAGGGCGGATGGCTTTTTACCCGGTTCTGGATCGGCCGGGAATGAACCTGATGCATTTCGGGGTGCTTTGCTTGTGGCTGTTGTTTCCGTTGTTGATTGAATGTGGGGAGTGGATGAAATGGCAGGCTTTTCGATCCGACAGTTGAACTTTAAATATTCCGGACAACAAGATGCGGCTCTGGAGGATGTCCACCTGCAGATCCCCCCGGGAAGTGTGGTGCTTCTTGGAGGAACGACCGGATCCGGGAAAACCACCCTGCTCAGGCTGCTCAAAAAACAGGTCCGGCCGACCGGGAAGTGTTCCGGGGAGGTACTGTACGACGGTATACCTGTGGAGGAGATGGACGAACGCAGGGCCGCAGAGGAAATTGGAATGGTCTTTCAAAACCCGGATAGCCAGATCGTCATGAACACCGGTTGGCAGGAACTTTGTTTTGGAATGGAAAATCTGGGATACCCCACCGCCGTGATGCAGAAGCGGATGGCTGAGATCGTTCCGTTTTTTGGCATGGAGTCCTGGCTTCACAAGGACATTGAGACGCTGTCCGGAGGGCAGAAGCAGATTCTCAATCTGGCCGGGGTGATGATGCTCCGGCCCCGGGTTCTTCTTCTGGATGAACCCACGGCACAGCTGGATCCCATTGCTGCCAGTGGTTTTCTGGATCTTTTGTTCCGCATCAACCGGGAATTTTCAGTGACCATTGTGATGAGTGAGCACCGACTGGAAGAACTCTACGGGCGGGTGGATCAGGTCTGCCTGATGGCCCAGGGACGGATTGCCTTTCAGGGGACACCCCGGGAGGTGCTGTGCCAGGTGTGGGAACGCAGCTACAGCGATTTTTTAACCTATCTTCCGTCGGTCAGCCGGTTGTTTCTGGACATGGAAGAGCCGGGCCGGTGCTCCGTGCCGGTCCCGTTAACCGTCCGGGAAGCCAGAACCTGGTTCGATGGTTTCTACCCTGTGTATGCAGAGCATTTCCGTAAGCCTTCAGGTCCGCCGCCGGAGCCGGGGGAAAGGGGTGAGACGGTGGTCCGTTGTGACAACGTCGAGTTTCGTTATGAGCGTCATGATCCCGGTGTCCTTCAGGGATTGTCCCTTGAACTCCATCGGGGGGAGCTGTTTGCCCTGATGGGAGGAAATGGGTCCGGAAAGTCCACACTGTTAAAAGTTCTGGCCGGAGTGCTCAGACCCCAGGGGGGGCGCCTCCGGGTGGGTGTTCACAAGCCACAGCGGAATGCTTCCGGCAGGCCACGCACCGGGTATCTGTCCCAGAATCCGGTGGCCTATTTCTGCCGGGACACACTGGCCGAGCAGCTGGAAGAGCGGGTGGAGAGCCTGGGGTTGCAGGAAGCCAGCCGGCTGGAGGAGCTGATCGACCTGTTTCGGCTGGGTCCGCTTCTTGACCGCCACCCCTTTGATCTGAGCGGTGGGGAACAGCAAAAAGCGGCTCTGGCCCTGGTTCTTCTTGGGGAGCCGGATGTGCTGCTTCTGGATGAGCCGACCCGCGGACTGGATCCTGTGTCCCGCAATGAGCTGGCGGACAGGCTCAAACGCGTCCGGGATGGGGGAACGGCCATTCTGATGGTCAGCCATGACACGGAATTCTGTGCCCGTCATGCCTCCCGTTGCGGGTTGTTGTTCGGGGGACGCGTGATGGCCGTCGAGAGTCCGCAGGCCTTTTTCGCACAAAACCACTACTACACGACGGCGGTGCAGCGAACGGTCAGGGAAACACTGGGTTCGGTGGTCACCCTGGAGGAGGTGCTGGGACAGTGGCAACAATGAAGCGGGTCCTTCGTCGCAGTTCTCTGGTGCTGATACCCCTCTCATTGGGAGCGGGGCTCTGGCTGGAAAGGTTGTTTATGCCACTGAGCTTCCTGTTTCTGTTGTCCGCCCTGGGGGGAATGCACAGCCGGTTTGAACAGCGGGCCGTCCGGGAAGAAGAGGTGGTCCTGATTGCTTCCCTGGCGGCGATTGCCGCGGTCAGCCGTGTTCCCTTTGCGGCCGTCCCGGGAGTACAGCCCACATCGTTTGTCATCGTGATGTCGGGGGTGGTTCTGGGTCCCGGAGCCGGATTCATGATCGGGTCCGTGGGGGCGTTCGTGTCCAATGTCTTTCTGGGACAGGGGCCGTGGACACTCTGGCAGATGCTGGCCTGGGGACTGATGGGTGTGACCTCCGGGTGGCTGGGTCACCGGGACAGGGAGCTTTCGTTGGCGGCGTTGTGTCTGTTTGGGTTTGTCTGGGGCTTTTTGTTCGGCTGGATCATGAATGTCTGGGTTGCCGTTGGTCTGTTTGAAGCTCTGAACCTGGAAGTTGTCTGGACAGTGGTGGTGGCCAGCTTCTTTTTTGATCTGGCGCACGGGGTGTCAAATGTGTTTTTTCTTCTTATGTTCAGCCGGAGATGGCGGTTGATGCTGAACCGGGTCATCCGGAAATTCGGATTGTTTCGGAACAATGCAAAAAGGATACCAGTCGGCGGTGAGTGAAACGCTTGGACGGTTTGCCGGAGGTGACATTCTCTTTGTTGTTGGCTATAATTATGGGACCGGAGCTAAGAAACGGAGACAGAGAAGATGAAAAAACAATCGGTAACGATTTCCGAGATCGCCAGATTGGCCGGTGTCAATGTGTCTACGGTCTCGCGGACCATTAATCATCCGGAAATGGTGGATGAAAAGACACGGCAAAAAGTGATGTATTACGTTCGTCAATTCAATTACAGGCCCAATCCCTTTGCCCGCGGGCTGCAAACCCGAAGGAGCCAGATTGTGGCGCTGGTCGTTCCCAACTACACCAATTTGTCGTTTGCCAATCTGTCCCGTGGCGTTCAGGAGGGATTGAGGCTGACAGACAACGCGATGGTCATATTCAGTTCCAGAGAAAGTGAAAAATGGGAACGCAGGGTCTGCAGGGAAGTGGCCAATCTTCATATTGACGGTGTGATTTTTGCTTCGGCATCCAGCATGATGCCCCCCCTTGAGGAACTTCAGGAACACACAGCCAAACTGTTGATCGACCGGGATGGTTCCGATCGGGGCATTGATTCGCTGCTGTTTGATTTCAAGCGTGGTTTTATTGATGCGGTGGGCTATTTCAAAGAATACGGACACAAAAAGATCGCCCTGATTGCCGGCGACCTGAAGTCATATACGGGAATGGAAAAAAAGGAAGCCTTCCTCAATGCTCTGCGCCACCATGATCTTCCGTCGGATGACCGATGCATTGTTGACACGTTTTGGTCGGCGGAAGCGGGATGGACGGGAACAGAACAACTGCTGAAGACGGATTGCCGCCCAACGGCCATCATTGCGGCCACGGATACACTGGCCAAAGGTGTCGTGGGGGCACTGGCGTTCCACGGGCTGAAGGTTCCCCAGGACATGTCGGTGGTGGGGATGAACGATGAACCGGACAGTGGTTTTTTGAACCCCCCGCTGACCACCATGAGATTCAATGATTACGGGATGGGCATGGATGCCGCCCGGTTGATTATGCGGCGGATCAGTGATCCGGAATCCTCGATGATCATGACGCATTACCCCCTTGAAATTGTGGAACGGGCAACGGTCGGCAAAGCGAAGGGATGATCGCGAGAAAGAAAAATGAGTCCGGCGACGGACTCTTTTCTGATTAGCGGACATAACGCAGGTTGTACTGGTAGCGATCACTGCGGTAGACCCCTTCTGAATACTCGATGGGCCGCCCGGATTCGTTGTAGGTCACATTTTTGATCAGAAGAACGGCCTCGTAAGGACGGATTCCCAGCAAAACGGCCTCTTCCTTGGTCGCGAGTGAGGCGACGATGGTACGGTCACTGTGGCTGATCCGGATCCCGTATTTGTCTTCCAGAAGACGAAACAGGGAACCGGAGTAGTCGTCTTCAGTGGTCACCCCGACGGAAACCGGAAGGTATGCTGTAAAGATGGCCAGCGGGATACCGTCTGTCAGCCGAAGGCGTTTCGCACAGATCACGTCCTCATTGTCACCAATCGAAAGGTGCTTTGCAATTCTTGGTGGGGCTTTCATGCGACTGGCTTCCAAAATCTGTGTTTCGACCTGAAATCCCTGTTCATGCATTTTTTCGGTGAAGCTTTCCAGCTTCAGAGAGCGGTCCTGGTATCTCTTCCCGGACACAATGGTTCCGATTCCCTGGCGCTTGACCAGGATCCCCTCGTGCACCAACCCTTCCACGGCTTTACGGACCGTGATTCTGCTGACATTATAAATCTGCTCCAACTGTTTTTCTGTTGGAATTTTTTCACCCTCCTGGTAGTTCCCCATTTCGATATCCCTCTTCAGGTCTTCCTGAAGCTGGAAATAGAGGGGTAGAGGACTGTTTTCTTTCAAAGATTTCATAATGCTCTCCTGTTGGTACGAACTGAGTATATGATATAACATTATAATCATACCTTCAAATCTTGTCAATTTGTGTAATTGCGTAATTGCAATCGGGTGCTCCGTCCGTCAGATGTCCAAACGTCAGGAGAATTCTTATTTGAGCGAATTGCGGGATCTTCAGTTTTCCGTTGACTTTTTTGGTGGTGAGGCGTAGCTTGAGGGCAAAGGTCGCAATGTTATATTGTTATTGGATGCCGGACGCTCTGTTATTGTTTTTTTGTTGCTTTCGAGCGAAATGCAATTGATTGCACCGACAGCGACCTCCGGAAATGATACGGAATACACAACTGGTGGAACAGAAGTCGTGTGGTTGTGGATTTCCGGTGAGCACTTTGAAAGGAAAATGATGGATGGAGAACGTTGAGGGCAATGTAAGGGTTCGTGAGGCGGTGTATAAACCATCGACAATTCACATCATGACGGCAGCTGTCTGGGCGGGAATCATCGCCGTCCTCCAGATTATTTCAATACTAGGGTTTTCGATTTCTGCCGTTATATTAAGCCTGAGCATTGCAGTGAGTCTGTATGCAGTAGCCGGTCTTTGGTTTGGCGTCTGGGGAATTCTGGGGTCCTGTGTCGGAATGATTATTGGCAATTCGATTGGCGGACTTCCTGTTTCCATGGTACTGCTGTTCCAACTGGCGACGATTTTTGAAATTGCTGTTCCAATGTTGGCGTTCCGCTATTTTGCAGCCGATCCGAAACTGCGGGATCTGAGAAGCTGGGTCATTTGGATTCTTTCTGCATCGGTTATTGCAAGCGGGATTTCCAGTATTTTTAGTGCCTGGACTGTGATTCTTGGGCAGGCTGCCCCTGAATTCTGGCTGTACGCCATTCTGCCTGGCTGGTTTGGCAGTTCTGCAATTGGGCGGGCGGTCCTTGGAGGACTGGCTCTGGTTGTGCTGACCCCGTTCATTCAGCGGTTTAGAGGCTACATTCCGAATGAAAAAGACCGTTGGATCGCATAGCGCCGAAAAAAAGAAATTGGATTAATGGAAGGAGACGGTCATGGACAAAGGACTGCGTGGCTATTTGGAACAACTGGAACGGGAAAAACCGGAGGACCTTCTGGTGGTGGACCGGGAGTGCCCGGCTGACTATACTCTGACCTCCCTGG
>SKMO01000085.1 GCA_007121025.1 Bacillota bacterium
AAACACCCTGCGAACACCCGGGCATAAAACAGACCGTTGAAACGGCAAACCGGGAAATCCCCCTGTCCGTTCCTGCTCATTCAATCATACCACAGAAGGGAGATTTCCCGGTGCCAATGTGGAGGGAAACCTGTTCGCCCGTTTCCCTCCACCTCTTTTAAATGATCACGCTCGCCGGGCTTCTCCTAAATCAGCGCAGCCCTGAGTTCCCTTCCTGATTGGGGCGACAGATAGGCCGGAGCAATGTCAATCACCGTCCGGGCACCCGTCCCCCCTTCCTGACGGAGACGGTAAGCCGCTCTGGCATAGGCCAGCAGGACACAGGCCGTAAAGTCGGGATTGGAGTCAAGAGCGATCTCATACTGCACAACATGCTTGTTGCTGTTTTCCGGGCCGGTTTGTCCATACCGGATCACCGTACCCCCATGGGGAAGCCCGCCGTGGTCGCGGTCCAGCTCCTCCTGGGAGATAAAATGAACCTCCGTATCGTAGTCAGCAAAATAGTCCGGCATATTGACAATCGACTGTTCAATGGCCGGCCGGTCTGCGCCCTCTTTGGCCACCACATAGCAGACCCGCTTGTGTTTGTCCCGAACCGACAGCTCTGGTGTTTCTCCGTTTTTCACCGCGCCGATGGCCTGTTCCCGAGGAATCGTGTACTGCTTGGCGTCCCGTACCCCCTCCACCCGGCGGATGGCGTCGGAATGGCCCTGGCTGATCCCCTTTCCCCAGAAGGTGTACGTCTCTCCATCCGGCAGAATACTCTCTGCATACAGACGGTTGATGGAAAACATCCCGGGATCCCAGCCACTGGCCACCACGGCAACCGTCCCGGCCTTCCGGGACGCCCCGTCCATGGCATCAAAGTACTCGTTGATCTTCGCGTGGGTATCAAAGCCATCCACCGTGTTGAACAGGGCCGCAAACGCAGGACCCTGCACCGGGATATCGGACATGCTGCCACCACACAGCACCATGACATCAATGTCCCCGGTCATGGTTATCGCCTCGTCCACATGATACACTTTTTCATGTCCGGTGACCGTGGTCACCGTGTCCGGATCCCGCCGCGTAAACACCCCCGCCAGCTCCATGTCCGGATTCTGCAACAAACAACGTTCTGTGCTCTTTCCCAGATTTCCATAACCGACAATGCCGATTCTCAATGGTTTGTTCATATCAATGCTCCTTTCCAATACTGTTCTCCTTCGCTGCAGGCCTTGTTTATCCTCATCCCGGAAAGCCGGTAACCCCGGCTGTCGGGACGCTCTCCGTGCATCGGGACGCCGTTCGACTGTTTCTTCG
The DNA here is from genome assembly GCA_007121025.1 of Bacillota bacterium. GTDB lineage: Bacteria > Bacillota > TC1 > TC1 > UBA5767 > SKMO01. The sequence goes on from SKMO01000085.1 coordinate 1,306, forward strand.
CCGCCCGTTTGTCCCCTTGTGTTTTGTGCCAGAGCGAAAGAGTCCGGCCCACAGGCTGAACGCAACCGTTCATTCCCGCCCGTCAAATGATCACAGGGCTCCTGGCACATATTCTGTTCAACGTTCAGGATGGCCCGGGGCGATCGATTCCTGTCACTGCGGTCCCAGTCCGCCAGCGTAAAAAAATGCCCGTACACAGGATCGCAAACAACCGTTCAACAACAGGATTGTTGCAACCGATACTGTCTTTTTCCTTTCCGGAAACGGAGAGCGTTTTCTTCAGTGAGCATCCTACAAGGACCAAAGCAATGCCCGCGCCGGCGGCCAGCGGATCGTTCAGCAGGACGTCTGGCATCCTTTCCGCATCAGTCTGAAAGCTGCTGATCATGATTTACACAACAGGACTGCATTGTTCTCAGGCACCATCGCTCCCAACAAAAACACATGATACCGATCGTACCGCTTTTCCGCAAGGATTGTCGTTTTGTTGCGGTTCTCTAGGTTCCCGATCTGATGGTTTTTCCGGTCGCTGTTTGAATGATGAAGCAAAAATAGCACCACACGATACATTTTTCATCCCCGTTAACGGGCATCCTCAGACTCCGTTTCTAAATAACGCTTGAACGCTTCATTCATACTCACATAACCCATCGCTGTTTTGTTGATCATCTCTTTCATCAACAAAACGATTGGCCCTTCAAATTGTTCAATTTGCTTGAACCTGATCAGATTCTCGTCGATGTGTTCAATGATAAACTCATGGAGGCCTCTATACCCGATAAGCAAAGCCCCTCCGCCCCAAACCACCTTCTGCCCACTCTCGATTACAAACACAGTGGGTTTGAACACCATCTCTTTCAGCCCAGGAGATTGAACTTTTATCATCATTTTGTTCCCAACTTTCAATTCTCCCTCCACCACAGAAATGAACGAATTCCATCGTGGCCAGGACTGAAAATCGATCAGCGCGTCCCACGCTTGATCAACAGTCGTCTGAATCTCCACCGAAGACTCCAGAATCCTGATTAAGCCCTGCTTTTTCAGGCATATTCTACTCGTCTCCACCATTCCCAAATCCATCTGCACTGTTTCCATGATTTTTCTCCGTTCTCCATTTGCCTGTGACTCACTGATTTTGGACTATCTGACCCAGGCGGGTATCAACCTGTTCAAGAATCATGTGACTTTCTCTGGGCGCAGAATATGGAATTGGCTCCTCCAGCGAACAGAAGTCACCATTTCACCTCTGGATTCGCATGCCAAAACATGAAAAAACGGCTCCTGCCTATCCTATTGTACAACGAAATCAGACAAGAGACACCAAAGTAAACCGTAAAAAAACCACTGAACCCAGAGAATCCTGAGATCAGTGGTCGTTTGTTTTGAAAAATGGAAAGTTCCCTTTTCAATGATTGTCTACTGCCTTGATCTAGCCGTTCGCAGGTTTTACATTCACACATCCGGCTGGCATTGAGGGATTACTTGATCAGATTGCACCGGCCCGTCTCTGCTTCATTGGATCACGTAGCCTTTCTTCTTCTCGAACGACCGGGCCATTGCCTTTTCAATTTCAACCAACAGAAAAACCACAAGGCCTGCACCGAGTGAATAGAGCCACTGATGACCTTTCAGGGGAGCTGTGCCAAACAGTTCGTTCATAAAGGGCAGATAGGCCAGTCCCAGTTGAAGCACAACCAGAACGCCAGAGACCACGAATACAATTTTATTCTGAAAAAACGATTTCCCAAAGGCCGGTGCAATGATGTTGCGGCAATTATACACGTAAAACAGTTGTCCGGCGACGAGGGTATTCACAGCAATGGTTCTGACAACATCGATATCATGGCCTGCATTCTTCATGACTGTAAAGGTTATAAATGTGAACGCACCGACCATGACAGAGACAAAGACAATACGCCAGATAAAGTACAGGCCAAGAATCGGTGCATTTTTCTCTCGAGGCGGCCGGTCCATGATCCCTGGGGACATCGGCTCAACTGTAATGGCCAGGGCAAGTGTCACTGCGGTAACCGTGTTCACCCATAAGATCTGAACCGGTGTAATGGGCATGGTCGTCCCGATCAAAATCCCAATGGTTACGACCAGAGCTTCAGCTCCGTTCGTCGGCAACATAAACAACAGCGTTTTCCGGAGGTTATCATAAATTGTCCGACCCTCTTCAACAGCATTGGCGATCGAAGCGAAATTATCATCGGCAAGCACCATGGCTGCCGCATCTTTTGTAACCTCAGTCCCTTTGATCCCCATTGCAATGCCGATTTCCGCTTGTTTCAGGGCTGGAGCGTCATTGACGCCATCCCCGGTCATGGCACAGATTTCGTCGTTCGCCTGCAGCGCTCTGACCAGCCGCAATTTATGCTCCGGGCTGGTTCGGGCAAAAATATCGGACTCCGCTGCTGCTTTCTGCATCTCACTGTCACTCATCGTTTCAAGTTCTGCTCCGGTGACAGACGTTTTACCGTCGCCGATGCCCATCTCTTTCCCGATGACACGGGCTGTTATGGCATGATCGCCTGTAATCATTTTGATTCTGATGCCAGCGTTCTGACACTCCTTAATGGCTTCTATGGCCTCTGGTCTTGGAGGATCAATAATCCCTACAAGGCCAATAAAAACCATATCACCCAGATCTTCCGAATCCAACTGATCCGTATCATCTGCCAGGCGGTAAGCAGAACCGAGCATGCGCTGACCTTTCTCCGCGCCTTGATCAATTTTCTTTTCCCAGAAATCGGCATCAATAGCAGCCGGTCCATCTGGAGTCAGCTGCTGGCGACAAAGACCAATCAGCCTGTCCGGAGCCCCATTCATCAGAATCAGCCGTTCTTCATCAAGCTGCTGTAAAACAACGCTGAATTTATGTGACGAGTCAAAAGGCACTGCATCCAGTCGTTTACCCTGTTTTTCCTTCAGCCCCGCCTTATAAGCCAGTGTTAACAGAGCACCTTCTGTCGGCTGTCCTCTCATATCCCAAAGGCCATCCTCGTTTTGACTGATTTCAGCGTTATTACAGTAGAAGTTTGCCTGAACCAGTTTACTCAGAATTGGGTCTTCAGAGGCATTTATTTGCTCTTCCTCTAAATAAATGCCCCCCTCAGGATCGTATCCTGCTCCTTCAATCGAATAATCATCGGAATACGTATAAATGGTTTTGGCTGTCATCTCATTTTTGGTGAGTGTGCCTGTCTTATCAGAGCAGATCACCGTCACCGAACCCAGTGTTTCGACTGATGGCAGTTTTCTGACAATCGCGTTTCGCTGCGCCATCCGCTGAACACCGATTGCCAGCGTAATCGTTAGTATCGCAGGCAGCCCTTCCGGGATGGCGGCAACAGCCATGCCGATAATCGCCAGAAAGAGTTCACCAAGTCCGAATGCACGAACCAGCATACCATAGGCAAAAAGAACTGCCGCAAAAGCAAGGATTACAAGTGAAAGTCCCTTGCCAAAACGATTGATCTTCTGGATCAGTGGCGTCGTCATGTCTTCGGTTTCGGCCATCATCGTATTGATTTTCCCAAGTTCAGTCTCAGATCCAGTCGCGACCACAACAGCCTTGGCTGTGCCATACCTGGCCGTTGTTGCTGAATAAGCCATGCATTTTCTGTCGCCAATGCCCGCCTCTTGCGCCACCCTATCCGTCTGTTTGCCAACCGCTTCTGATTCACCTGTCAGGGCGGATTCTTCCACACGCAGATTACTGACGTCAACCAAACGCAGATCCGCGGGCATTTTATCGCCAGCAGACAACAACACGATATCGCCAGGCACCAATTCTTCCGCGTCAATCTCCTCTCTGCTGTTGTCCCGGATAACCTGCGCCTTCGGTGATAACAGATCGCGTATGGCATCAAGCGCTTTCTCTGCTTTTCCCTCTTGGATAAAGCCAATAACTGCATTAATGACAACGACGACAAGGATCACCCATGTGTCAATCCAGTGATCCAACAAGGCAGTGACAACAGCGGCTGCCAGCAGAATGTAAATCAGCACATTATGGAAATGCGACAGAAAGCGCAATATGACGTGCTGCTTTTTGGCATCCGGCAGTTTGTTTGGTCCGTACTCCTGGAGTCGCTGTTTTGCCTCATCGGCAGTTAAGCCGGTCTCTTCATCTGCACCAAGCTGTTCGAGCACATCTGGCACATCCATATGGTGCCAGGCCGGAACCGTTTTCTTATCCTGTACTTCCTGGCTCTTGCCATTCTCATTGCCCATCTTCTACACTCCCTGTATATAGATGTAAACGCAATTCACTTACTTGATTTCCCCCTAAGATTATGGATATTATGCCATAATGCCTATTGGTAATGCAAATAACCCGCCAGATGATCGGAAACTGTTTATTATGATACTTCGATTTTCCCATAGAAAACTCCCCTCATGGTAAACAGTATTTTTCACTGTCTACTACAAGGGGAGCATATCATTTTTTTAAGTACTATTTAAGATAATGTTCCAATGATCTTA
>SKMO01000118.1 GCA_007121025.1 Bacillota bacterium
GGACGCCCAGAGTGACCGGAGCAGAAAGCACCTGTCCGGGACCGACCCCACTGAGGACCAGACGTGGTGTCCCGGCAACGGTGACGGCCACTGGAGGGGACTCGTGGGCAGTACCATCTCCCTGCTGAACCCGGACAAACAACCTGCCTGATCCCTGAAAAGCCGGCGGTGCAAACCAGTTCAAGGGGCCGCCGTCAGTCTGTCCGATCACTGTCTCCCGTCCCGAACTGTCCTGGCGCCAGATAAACTGCGCCCCGGTTACCTGAAAGTTTCGTTCAGCACGAAGCGTCACCGGGCCGTCAAGCCGTTGACCGGAAGAAACACCAGAAAGGTTCAATAAGCGGGCCGGAGCCGCTGTAATTTCAACCAGTGGTCCATGGTACGCCTGTCCCTGACTGTCATAGGCAATGGCCCGGATCCCGACTGTGCCGGTCTGTTCCAGCTGTGGCACAAAGCGAAAGGGGGCCTGAGGATCACGTTTGCCCGTGAGCACCGGGCTGCCGGAAGAAGACTGAATCTCAAACTGTACGGCTCCCGGAGGAAAGTTGGTGTTCACATGCAGAACAACCGGTCCGCTGACCCGTTCGCCTGCAGAAACGCCTTCCAGTGTCACCCGGGGCGTGATGTTCACATCCACGGAAACCACCGTCCCGGACAGGAAGCGCCCCCCGGAACCATACACCACAGCACCGAGAAGTTTCTTTCCATTCTCAAAGGGCTGTGGAGCCCAGTTTGCTGCCGGATTCGTCCCCTCAACACGGGCGATGACCGTCCCTTTGTGGGTTTTGGGATCAATCAGAAGATAACGGGTTTCCCGGGCTTCGGAAGGCAACCCGGCTGGTCCGCTGATGTTCAGGGGGATGGCTCCCTGAATAATCCGGCCATTCTCAAGAGATGTAAACCGAAGATCTCCAAAAGACATTCTGTCGGTGTTGATCGACGAATCCAAGGAAACGGTTTTCGTCCCCGGGTCCCAGTCCACAAACACGCCCAGGGCGTTGGCCACCAACCGCAGGGGGACAAATGTCCTGTCACTGATGATCTGCGGGGCAACATCTGCCACCTGCCATTGCTCCCCGGTGTCCCGGTATCCAATCAGCCGGTTTCCGGTGATCATCCGAACCGTCTGCCCGTCTTTGTTCAAGGTCACAGAACGCTGTTGTCCGTCCCAGTGTACCTCTGTCCCCAGTTTCTCGGAAACAAGGCGCACCGGGACCAGTGTCCGGCCATTTTGGATCACCGGGGAGGGATCCTGTACCACCAGCTGCCCATCGATCACCAGCCGGACAGCGTCCGAAGACGCTTCTGCCGGGGCTCCGGCAAGCACCAGAACACCGGTCACCAATAAGGCTGTCATACTCCATTTCCACCGTCTCATATAGGATCATCCTTTCAACACCGGTACACTCATCGGGGGTTGGCTGTCATCCCCGGCAACCGTCCCATGGGGATCACGTTTCAGCAATTCAGGGCCTGCGCCAAAATGTCTGACAGTCTGCTTTGTCTAGACGATTGAAGGCAATGATTTCCCGGAGCAGATCATAGTCCACCGGTTTGTTCCAGGGGATCCGGATCAGCTCTTTGCTGTGTTCATATCCTGACAGTTCAACGGCCCTGGAAAACCGTTTGATCGCGGCCTGTTCGGGAGCAACCGCCAAATGTTTTTTTGCTGTGCTGAAGCCGATAATAAAGGTCCCATGGTCGGTAAACATGGGTTGATTCCAGGCGATTTTTGGCGAAAGCTCCGGGAACGTTTTTGCGACCCAACCAAGGATCTCCCCTGTTCGCGATCTGTTCTGCGGGTTTTCGATCGTTTTCAAAAAGGCAGCAAATGTTTCCATACAGGGTTCTCCCTCGGCACTGGTTTTAAGGACCCACGCTCTGTTTCGGATCCTGGCAACAAACGGTTACTCAATGTGTGTTCATTGTACCATCAAACACGGTGTTCCGGTGATGCGCTGGAGATCCCATCCGGGACGGATGGACTGTCCGTCTGTCCCAAACGGCGGGTAGCAGGAAGAGTGGGATTGTTCAAAAGAAAAACCCTGCGAACCATTACGGTTGCAGAGTTTCTCTGGTCGGGCTGACAGGACTTGAACCTGCGGCCTCATGACCCCCAGTCATGCGCGCTACCAAACTGCGCCACAGCCCGATGATGCTCGGTCTTTCGTTTGGATCAGTTGTACAGAAGGATCACAGCCATAAAAACAAGCGGGCTCTCACCGGTATTCTCAATGGAATGCTCTCCGCCGTCTCCAGTAAGAATTGCGTCTCCGGGACCCACCAGTCTGGATTGACCATTGTCCGTGACTGTTGCCTGACCTTCCAGCAAATAGTATACCTCTTCTTCCCCCTCGTGTCTATGTTTTCCGACCGAAGATCCGGGGGCCAGAGTGATTTTCGCAAACATCCGGCATTTGCCTTTCAGTTCGTCTTTGGTGAACAGATGCTGAACTTCCACAGAACCGTTGCCGTCCATCAGCCGCTGCCGTATTTCAATGGTCATGTCTTCTGGTGTTCTGATCATTGCTGATTCCTCCGATTGGATCATGTCTCCACGCCACCTGGTCCATGACGCTCAATGCTACGAGAATTATTATAGCACAAGTATCCGCCTGCTTTCACGCCTCACGGGCACTTTTCAAAAGAAATGCCGGGTGTTTTCGGGACAAAGGGTCACCCGCAAACACCCGGTGATTTCATTAAAGCAGACCTTTGTCCCGCAGGAAGCTTATCGCCACATCATCGGGTTCTTCGCCCAGAACATCCACCTGGTAATTCATCTCGATCATTTCTTCTGTGCTGATCGCCCCCTCAAGAAGCCTGAGCACAGCGTCCAGTTCGGGATAGCGTTCCAGGGTCTCAGCCCGGATAATGGTGCCCGCAAGATACGTGGGGAAAAAACCCAGATCATCCTCGAGGATGGTCAGACCGAATTCCTTGAGCATCCCGTCGGTACTGAACGCATTGATCACGTCCACTTCGTCCGCAGCAATGGCCTGGTACTTCAGTCCGATGTCCAGCTCCCGAACCGTTGAAAAGGTCATGCCATAGGTTTCCGTCAGGGCATCGAATCCGTCGTCTCTTTCGAAAAAGTCAAATTCCGCCCCAAAGCTCATGGTCTCGGAGACCTGTGCCAGATCGGAAAACGTCTCCAGACCCAGATCAGCGGCCACGTTCTCATCGAGGGCCAGTGTGAACGTGTTATCAAATCCATACGCTTCAAACCAATGGATGTCAAATTCTTCCAGATACATTTCCCGGGTCCTGCGATAGAGTTCATCCCGCTCCGGGAAGTCCTCCTGACTCAAGACAAACAGCCAGCCGGTCCCTGAATATTCCGGATACATGTCTATCTCTCCGCTTAACACGGCCGGATGCAGGTTGCTGGTTCCCCCGCCAATTCCGAACTGCCGGACCACAGTAATGTCCGTGCGGTCTTCAATGAGGGCTGTCAGCATCTCACCCAGAATGTATTGTTCGCTCATGGGTTTGGAGCCGATGACCACTTCGCGGTTTTCGTCCACTTCGCCTGCGTTGCAGCCGGCAAGCAGCAACAGTATCATGACAACGATACAAATCCGTTTCATAACCTTCTCCTTTTCACATTACACACAACTGAACCGATGACGGTTGAGTATCTGCTACAGACTTATCCTACCATATCCGCTCCGGCAGGACCAGCGAACCGATCAGGCCGCTTTGACAATGAAAACCCCTGGCTGGCACGTCGTGCCGCCAGGGGTTTTCTTACACGTAGTACCAGATGCTGCTGTAATCCTCCGGATTCTCGCCACGATCCCTGATTTTATCCAGGAACTCCTGAATGGCCAGGTCCACATGGATGTACGGGCTGGTATCTTCGGTACTCAGATCCCAGGGGTAAAACTCATAGACCCGTTCTCCTCCGGGCAGGATCATAATCACCTCGTGATCCTGTCCGGCCCGAAGATAATTTTTTCCAAGTCGGGGAATGTTAAAGACGGCCTCATCTGTCCGTTCCACACCAGGGTTGAGGCGGGCCTCTTCAGTCTGTTCCTGAATCAGCCGTGCGATGGGCAGCCGGTAGTCCAGTGTCTCCTCTTTGCCTTTCGTGTTGAACGTGTAATAGGGGTCAACGCCGATGCGTCGGAGATCTTTTCGCAGGGCGACCATTTCAAAGCGCCGGGCATTTTCCATGGTGAAGACCCCCTGGTTGTACACGCTGATCCGTCTTTTGCGCAGCTTCTGGACGGCCTCCATGGACTCCGGTGTGATTTCATACGAATGCTCAAAATGAGTCATCACGCAGACTTCCCGTTTTCCCGGGACGTGGTAGTGTTCCAGCAGATCGGCAAAATCATCCGTAATGCGCATGGGCATCACCACGGGAATCCGGGTTCCCACCCGAATCCGTTTGATGTGATCCAGTGCGCACAATTGATCCAGAAGTTTCTTGAACACCTGATCTGACATAATCGCCGGATCTCCTCCGGTCACCAGAACTTCTGTCACTTCGGGATGTTCACGGTACCAGTCGATGGCCTGCTGCAGTTTATTCGTCGGGGCCTGTGCATCCTGGGCCAGGACGTCTTCAATTTCCCAGTTGCGCTGACAATAGACGCAAATCTGGGAACAGGTGTTGTACGGTTTGAATATGGAAATCATCGGATAGCGCCGGGTGATCAGCTCTTCGGGAGACGTGTCGTGTTCCCCCATAAAGTCCAGTTCATCCTCCCGGTCCGTTTTCAGATTGGCCAGAAAATTGGAATAGCGAAGGGGCGGGAGAACCTGGGCACGGACCGCATGGTCCAAATGCCGGTCTGTTTCCTCGTCCATCAGCATGGCGTAATACGGTGTGATGCCAAAAGGAACATGATGAGCTCTGGCAATCCGGATGGCTTCTTTTTCATCATCCGTCAATTGGATCACTGCTTCAGCCGTTTCCACGTTGCGAATGACGTTGCGGCACTGCCATGTCCAGTCCTGCCACTGTTCTTCCGTTGCTCCAAAATAGGCCATAATCCGTTCTTTACGGGCTTTGCGCTTTTGAATGATGCTTTCTTCCAGACCGGACACATATGATCGTTCCCGTTCCAGAGCCTGTCGGGCAATTCCATCAAGCACATTGGAGCGGTTCCGGGAGATCTCCCGACTGCTCATGGAGTCCTCTGCGGGACCCTCTGTCATATGATACTGTCCGGTTTCCCCGCGCATACCGGTGAGCAAATGTCTGACATCCGCCAGAAACGCCGGGGTCACCTCAGGAGTCTCTCCTGCTGCCATACGCCAGAGCGCTTCCAGAGCGCTGTACGCCGACAGGTCTTCGCTGCGTTTTGAAAAAATGTTTTTCAGCGTCTGAATACACCGTCTGGCAACCGATCGTTCCATCGGATGGGCGTAATCCATGGTATGGAGCGTTCGAGATTCGTGATCCAGCACATATGTCATTGCAGCGTCCCGGGCTTGTTCCAAGCCGCCGGCCTTCTGCAACGCGTCAAAGAGGGGCTGGTTCTCTTTGATCAGTCGGTTGAATTCTTGTTTGTACTCCATTGTATCCCTCCCTTGTTGTCACTTCCGATCTTAATTATAGCATAAATCAACCGGAGCCCAAAAAGGCCCCGGAATGCCGAACTCCTTTTCAGTTTTTCGCGGTTAACCCCCGTCAGACATTCGTTCCAGGTCAAACTCCGGTTTGCCGATGATCACCAATCCCAAGTCTCCATTGACCGTAATCAAATCGCC
>SKMO01000127.1 GCA_007121025.1 Bacillota bacterium
AAAGGCCACCGCCAAGAATCAGCGTATCAACGTCCATTAACTCTGCCGGATCCATATCGCTCGTCCGTTTCCGGGCACAGGCCAGTGCTTCAGACAACCAGCAGGCGTATCGTTCAGTGGAACCGTATTTGGATTCATACAATACCAGTCTTCTCATCTGTTTCAAGATCCTCCCCAACAGCTCTTATGAACCATCGGCACCGGAAAACCATCAGAACCCGCTCCCTCAGCGGTCCAATGGCCGCTTGAAATAATGCCAGTTCAGCACAACGGCCACCAGTTCCCAGCCATCCTGCCCGTACTCATTCAGACGCCGGGTGGTTTTTTCGCCCATTCCCCAGATGCTCACACATTTGTACTCAAAGTTCATGTCTGTTCTCCCTTCATCAATATCACTTCGAACGTTTTCGAAAAACGCTGACGCCGCCAAACCCGCTGATAATGGCCATGTAAAAGCCCAGGTCGTAAAACCACCCGGTATTGTGAATCTCATAAACCCGGGAAACACCATTGAAAAAACCCAGCACCAGAGAGACGGGAGCAATCCAGCCATGCCAGATTCCCCAGAAAAAACCAGCTGGCGCATCCGTCGTGTACGTACCATCGCCAGGAACGCAACCGGTCAGCCCCCACACCAACATCAACACCAGAAAAAACCAAAGAATTCTTTTCATACCAGACCACTCCCTCCGCTTTCATTCTTGGTACCGATTGATGTCCCGTTTGATTGTCGTTTCCATACGTCAGAACGGACCGGCATCCAGGTTGGGACCAAACGAACGCATAACCCATGCCAAAACAAGATCATTGATCTGCCCCAGCAAGCATCCGGCTCAAAGCAACTGCCAATTGTTCTGCTTCCAGGGTATAGGGCACGTTGATTCCCCGTGCATGGAGCTTGTTGGCCAGATCGATCAGAGGCGGCGATTCCAGTCCTGCACTTTGGAGAAGCGCGGCATCGGTAAGAACGTCCTGCGGTGTTCCGCGGACGAGCAATTCACCCTCCTTCATGACATAAACGATGTGCGCCAGTTCCGGCAGTGAAGACATTTCGTGCACGGTAAACAGTATGGCCGTACCATGCTTCTCGTTTAAGTCGTTCAGCAGCGCGATCAATTCCCGTTTGCTCTTTTGATCCACACTGGCAAACGGTTCGTCCAGGATCAGCAGCTTCGGCCGGAGGGCCAGGGCGCCGGCAAGGGCCACTTTCTGCTGTTCGCCACCGCTGAGATAATGGGGAATTCTGTCCCCGAGATGGGAAATGCACAGTTCCCGCATGACTTCGGCGACCCGTGCATCGATGTCCGGCTGAGGCCAGCCTGCATTTTTGAGGGAAAAGCCGATGTCCTCCCGTACTGTTGGCCCGATCAGCTGTTCGCCGGCCGACTGCAGCAGGACACCCATCTGTTGCCACATGTGTTTGAACTGCGTATGGGGCTCCCGGCCAAAAACGCGCACCTGCCCTTTTGTCGGGGCCAGCAGACCGGTGATGTGCGACAGCAGGGTGGTTTTGCCTGATCCGTTGGCTCCCAGAATCCCCACCACTTCCTGTTCCTCCAGATAGAATTCCAGCCCGCAAATGCTTACTTCGGTATCATCCGGATAACAGTGGCTGATGCATTGAATCTCGACAATCCGCTCCCTTACCATAACACCGACACCACCAGAAAGAGGCCCGCAAAAAGGATGAGTGCTCCGTTCATCCGGCCACTGTTTTCCTTTCCCGGAGATAGCCTCCGGGTGTCACCCAAATCACCCCGGTAGCCGCGCAGCTGCAGCGCCCGGTAGCTTCGTTCGTTATAATCTGTCGCCGAAATGAACGCCATACCGATGCACGTTCCCGCAACAGCCAGCTTTCGAAACACGTTATTCGTCGCCTCCGCGCCGCGCAGTTTGACCGCTGTGTTCAATTCAAAAAAGCGGCTCCACAGCAGGAACACCGCCCGGTACGTCAGAAAGAGAATGTCCGTCAGCACTTCCGGGAAAACCCGTTTTAACACGGAAAAAACAGCGATGTATGGTGTTGTGGTCATCAGGAGCAACAGCACTGACACCGCCGTCACCGCCCGCAGAACGATCGCCAGAAGATCCGGTCCGGTCAGTCCGGCCAGGAAAAAACCGTACAGAAGACTGAAAAAAAGAGGATATACATAGAATAAAACCTGTTTCCGGAAGCCCAAGCCGGTCCGCGAAAGGCTCGTGGCAAGCCCCATGAACAAGGCGAGCAACATTGTCCACCGGTTGGAAAGAACGATCCCCAGAATCATCAGGCCGGCGGAGATCAGCTTTGACGGTGGCGCCGTCCGGTGCAGGAGAGAACTTCCCTGTACGGCAAGCCGGTCGAAAATCGTGATGGTCATGCTTTCTTTCCCTTCGTTTCAAACAGGGCCCTGACCAGTTGCGGCCGAACCCGGCGCAGATAGGAAAGAATCAGCGCAATGACGCCCGCTTCAATCAATCCTCCCACCAGAACCAGGGTCAGAATGGATCCGATAAACCATCCTGGGATACCGGCGATCAACTGCTGTCCCGCTTCCACATAGGCCGCCACTTCCGCCACCCCGAGAGACAGCGTTGACAGCACGACAATGAATGCGGCCAGCGTATTGGACAGGATGAGCACAGTGACCGTCGTTGTAAACACGGCGATCAACGGTTGAAGCCATTTCCGGAACACAGGAAATAACAGGACCGCAAGAAACACCTCACTGCCCAGAACCAGGCTGTTCAGCCCGACCACCGTAATGCCGCCGTGCCCAATCAGGCTCAGAAGCAGGTTCACCACGAACACCGCCAAGAAGCCCAGCCACGGACCCACCAGGAGCCCAACCAGCACCGTCAGGTTGATGTGATAGTGGATGAACCCCAGGGGAATCGACATGACAACAATGATCAATGCCGCCATCACGGCCACTGTCGACGTTTTTCGAGGCAGATCGCCTTCCCCTTTCAGCTTTGATAGACTCAGGGCGATTAACAACATGGTAAACCCGATTCCAGCGCCCACCAGCCATAGCGGCAACACGCCATCGGGAAAATGCAAGTGGCTCATCAAACTCCTCCTCTTCCTCTACATCGGTCACGCCGCACCCAATCATGTTCAGTGTTTCATGCTGGGGGGTCTGGTGCAATCTGTTGCGCTTCATATCTTCTGTAGCGGGCTTGCTCATGCGGTCGCTGCAACCGGCCCCTCACCATTCGAACTGACGCCGTCCGTGCGCTTCTTTATCTGGAGCGCTGAATCAGACCCATGGCCGTTCACCTGATGGTATGCCCCGGGGTTTCCCTTAACTGCGTTCATGGGGATCGACGACCCTGCCAGATTCTAAAGCAGGGCCCTCCCGGCGTTTTCGCACGAGAATGCAGGGGCGCTCTTCGATTGCACTGAACGCAAAAAGCCCTTTTGGCGCACACCTTCATCCTCCGGACTTCAAACTATACCAACCAGATCGCTTTGAAAGCATCACACCTTGGGTAATCATATCCCAAGGGGTGATGTAACGCAACGGACTTTGATCCCTGATCATTTCAATCTTTTATGATTGTTTCATTTTTTGTTGTCCCAACAAATTGAGCCGAAAGATTAAGGTTTGAAAAGAATTGCCGAAAATAGCCCAACGTCGAAAGCAATATGAATTAAGCATACCGTAATTAGACTGAAAAAAGAAACAGACCTGATTGATGATTATACTGCGGGAGTGATGATGACTTCTACTCACCTTACTGGAGAAACACCTAAGGCATGTGAAGTACAGCACATCAGTTTTCTCCGTCACTCATTTATCTCCTTCTTCACAACGATTAGTCACCCCCCCACCGGACATTGAACCGATGATGGGCACTGGATAACCATTCCAGCTACTGATCTCCGGCGATAAAATCCTTTGCCTCTCCGATCGTACTTGCCTTTCCATCCTGTATGGCTTTTGCCATTGCATCCAGACTTTCCGTTGTCATAGCGTCCTTGCCAAGAACACTCTCATATTCTGTGGAGAGTTTTGTTGAAAGGCTGTTGAGCGTTTCCAGATTGCTCTTTCCTTCATGATGCACCTTCCGGTATTCTTCCTTTAATCCACGCAGCTGCTCTTCATTCGCCTCGGTGATCTGGCGCTTGAGTTCCTCTGCAGTGACCCCATCAAATTCCAGCAATGCGGCCTTCTTTTTATTCATGATGCTGGCAATGGCCTTTTTATATTCTGCAATTTCCTGATCGAATTCTCCCAGGTCGTATCGGCTTTCATCTCTGTCCTTTTCGATTTGCCGCTTGATCCTTTTCTGCTGCTTTTTGCTCTCCTGGATTCTTTTCCGCATCTCCAGGACCCGGTTCAGTGCCTCCTGGTGCTTGTATTTGGTTTTGCCGATGAACAGATACAGGGCTCCGAACACCAGGATTGTGATGATATAGGAAATTCCTAAATACAAATTCCCGACTCCTTCAAACAGAAAAGTATAGATCCCGAAGGGGATCAAGAAGAATGCGACAGCCAGGGTCAGTATGATGATTCCGATATCGCCGATTCGCCGGGGGAAATAGAGAGCAAAGAACAGTCGGTTGTTGTAGATAAAGGGAATGTCCTCCTGTTTGAATACCGACTTCCCCGCCATGCGCAACTCTTCATTCTCGCTTCTGAATTCAGAGGTCTCCGAGTCGATGCGTTTCAACATGGCTTTCTTTTTCTTTTTTTCCTTGTCGGTCTCCACCTTCTTCAACTGTTCTCCCACGTCTTTCAGCTGGCCGTCAAAGGTTCCTTCCAGGTCTTCCCGCCGTTGCTTAATGGTTTTTTTGATCTCATCGGCGATGGCTTTTTCTTTTTTCGTAACACCGACCTGAGCGTCCTTTTCTTTTGCCGCCAATTCCTGTTTGCGCTGCTTCAAGGTGTTCAGCTCTTCCACCTGCTTCCGGATCTCCCGAAGCTCACTGACGCCCCCCTGCAAAGCATCTTTTTTCATATTCTCACCCTTTCCCGGCAGGACCGGATCATTTTCTGAATTCCACACGAGGTTTGTACATCGACATTTGCTATTGATAAACATGATTGTTGGTTGACTGGATACTGCGTCAATACACCCATCCGGAACAGACGAGGAATGGTCGATCAAACTCCGCATCATGGATCACACGCCTAACAAAGATTTCAAGTCCATACACCATATTATTCCAACAAGTCAACCGCTTCACAATTTTTTCATTTCATCTGCGCCCAATAGCAAATGACTCCCATCATGTCTTATGTTTCTTGTCAACGCATCGTGCTCTCGGGATCATCGTCGTTTTCAATTGTCCGGGCGTTCCCGCCTCTCGACCTGTTCTCTTATTCAGATGACGTTCTTTTTTGCTTGGACAAAACGATCACCCCTGAAATAATCATATCCCAAGGGGTGATCGCAAGCAATATATGATTGATTGTAAATTTCCAATCCGACTTATGCTTAATCATATCTCTGCTCAAAAAAGGTGTGTACGCACAAAATAGTTTGAAAAAAGATCGCTGAAAATGCCTGTAATTATGAACCGTTGTGACATCCTCACTGCGCAAATAGTTTGAAAATTTTGCCGCTTATTTGACCATCGTTCGTGGATAATAACGTAATAGTTTGAAAAAATACAATGTTACTGAGATCCTTGAGTGAATGAGTTTGGTTGTGATCATCTCATTTTTTCTTTCTTATCGTTTGTGAATAGCCATGGTTCCAACACAAATCATCGTTCGACATG
>SKMO01000013.1 GCA_007121025.1 Bacillota bacterium
CCGCCCAGACTGGACGAATCCGCCGTGTTCTTGTCACATCCCAATGTCTGTATCCATACGTTCATCTATTCCACCAAAAAAACCTGATCCACCACAGCACCAGGCTGCCCGTCAAACGGCAGAAGAATGCCATCGCGGTACAACTCCACCGCACCGGCGTCCCCAATGCGCACATTCACAACATCTGCTGCGTAAAGCCGGATCACTTCTCCGGCCTGCAGGGTTCCTTCGAACACCCGGCTGCCATCCACTTCGGCCCGCAGCCAGGACAGCGCGTCGCCTTCCTCCCGGACCCGGACCATGATGTCCAGGCCACCGGGCACCGGCGTCGGACTGACGTAACGGTACTCCTGGGGCTCAAACACCCCGGGCTCTGGTTCCGGTTCCGGTTCCGGTTCGGGGGCCGGCCGCACCGGTTCATGGGGTTCCTGCGGATCTGCCGGGTCTTCCGGCAACCCGTCCGTCACGCCGGGATCCTCCGGCGGGACTGATCCCGAACCATCGTTTAACACCCACAGCCCGTAGACAAACAGCACAATAAACCCCACCAGAAGAAAGACCGCTGCCAGCCCTTTGAACTGACGGCGCAGCACACTGCGCCGCCCCAGGCTCTGCAGCACTTCCTCTTCACGCGCGTCGGTTTCCCGGCGCGGTGTGCGGGGAACCACAGGCGCTTTGCGTTCCTGCGGCCGGCCGGGCTTCTCCACCACCCGGTTGGATGTTTCCCGGATGTAGGCTTCCTCACCGGCCGTTTTTTCGGTTTCCTGCTCTTTGTCGAGGATTTCCTTTTCGTCCACCAGCTCTTTGTACGCCTGCACGAACAGCTCGCTGTCCGCCTTGTAGGCCCGCCCCAGATTGCGCAAAAATCCGATCACATAGACCCGTGACGGCAAATTGTCCAGACGCTCACGTTCAAGATCCTGGATGTACACATCCCGGATCTTGGTGAGATCGGACACGTCCTTCACGGACAGGCCCGCCTGTTCTCTGGCTTCTTTCAGTTGGGTACCCAGTTTATTTGCCATGGAAGATGTCTTCCTCCTTCTGGTTGATCAGATTGCAAATGGTCTCGGCCGCTTTTTGCGGATCGGACCCGTCCACCGATGCTGCATACTCTCCGGAGGGCCGGTCAGGATGTTTGTACAGGGGGTCGTAATGCCGGATCAGCAGTTCCCGGACCACCGGTTCGTAGTCTCCCTGCCCGATGGCCTCCACCAGATGGGCGGTCAGGGCTTTGCCCAGCCGGCGCTCCAGTGCCCGGACCCCCCGGACCAGACCGTCCTGGTCCATCTTCCGGGTGTACTCACGGGTGATCCGCCGGATCCTGTTGTCCATCGTGTCGTAAATCAGGATCCGCCGGGCACTTTTCAGGTGTTCAAAAAAGCGGTGCGGGATGTGGATCTTCCCGATCTTCCGGCTTTCACCTTCCACCACCGCCATCCGCCCGGAGGGCACCCGGAGAAGATCTCCGTGAAGTCTGGTCTCAAAGGTCTTCTGGGCCGGCTGATCGCCAAGCCCAACCGCCCCAAACGCCGAACCCCGGTGATTGGCGTACCGTTCCAAATCGAGAACCGGCACCCCCAGCCGGACCAGGTGGTCGAGAATGTCCGTTTTGCCGGTCCCCGTCAGGCCATACAGACTGAACAGAGGCGGAAACACCAGGCCCGTTCCCAGATCCTCCACCACTAGACGTCGATACTCCTTGTATCCACCCCTGAGCTTTCTGGCCATGACTCCCTGTTCTTCCAGGTAGGCCGCCACCGAGCGGCTGCGCATGCCTCCGCGCCAGCAGTATATCACCAGAGATCCATCGGCGCCAAGTTCCCGGATCCGGGCCATTTTCCGGTCCAGATCCGGAAGAACCAGTTGCAGGCCACGGGCCCGGGCTGTGTCCTGCCCTTCTTCCCGGTACAGTGTCCCCACGATTTTTCGCTGTTCATCGTCCAACAGCGGCACGCTGTGTGCCCCTGGAATGTGGTCTTCGGCGTATTCACCCGGCGAACGGACATCAATGTACACCGGATCGGACAGACGTCTGGACTCGAGATAACTGATCTCAATCATCGTTGTCCCCGTTTTCCTGTCCAAACAGCAGATTGTACTGGTCCCAGCCAATCAGCACCTGCCGGGGTTTCGACCCTTCAAAGCCACCCACCACGTTCTTTTCTTCCAGTTGGTCAATGATCCGTGCAGCCCGGGCATAGCCCACCTTCAGGCGGCGCTGGACCATGGAGATGGACGCCTGGCCGGTTTCCAGCACCAGCGCCGCTGCATCCGGCAGCAGTTCATCGGTGTCCTGCATCCCGTCTGACGGGTCGTCTTCCGGCAGGTCCTTCTCGAGGATTTCCACACCCTGAAGGTATTCGGGGCGGCCCTGCTTTTTCAGGTAATCCACCACCTTCAGGACATCACTGTCCGAAATAAAGGCCCCCTGCACCCGTTTGGGCTTGTTCAGGCCCACCGGGGAAAACAGCATGTCCCCGCGGCCCAGGAGTTTCTCCGCCCCGGCCCCGTCCAGGATGGTTCTTGAGTCCACCTGTGAAGACACCGCAAAGGCAATCCTCGACGGCACATTGGCCTTGATCAGGCCGGTGATTACATTCACCGAAGGCCGCTGGGTGGCAATCACCAGATGCATCCCGGCGGCCCGGGCCATCTGGGCCAGCCGGCAGATCGAATCCTCCACGTCCGCCGGCGCAACCATCATCAGGTCAGACAGTTCATCAATAAAAATGGCAATGTACGGAAGGACCCCGCCCTCACCGTCTGTGTCCCCTGTCCGGTTGACCATCTTCCGGTTGTAGCCGTCAATGTCCTTGACCCCCTCCCCGGCAAACAGGGAGTAACGGTTTTCCATTTCTGCGGTCATCCACCGCAGGGCCGTGGCCGCCCGTTTGGGTTCCGTGACCACCGGGGCCACCAGGTGAGGAATGTCATTGTAATTGTTCAGTTCCACTTTTTTGGGATCCACCATGAGCATTTTCAGCTCATCCGGAGAATAACGGAACAACAAGGAACAGATCAGCGTGTTCATGCAGACCGATTTTCCGGAACCGGTGGCCCCGGCCACCAGCAGGTGGGGCATCCGGGCCAGGTCGGCCGTCACGATGGCCCCGCCAATGTCCTTTCCAAGAGCGATGCCCAGGACGTTGTCGCCTTTTCCAAAGGACGTGTCCGTCATGATTTCCCGCAGGGAGACATCCGCAACGTGGGCGTTTGGCACCTCGATGCCAATGGCCGCTTTTCCTGGGATCGGGGCTTCAATCCGTATGTTCGAAGCCGCCAGGGACAACGCCAGATCATCCGACAGGCGAAGAAGCTTGCTGACCTTGACCCCGGGCGCCAACTTGGCTTCATAGCGGGTGACTGCCGGTCCGCAGCTGACCTCATCAATTTTGAGTTTCACCCCAAAGCCGTCCAGCGTTTCTTCAAGCAGCCGGGCTGTCCGGTTGATTTCCGCTTCCGTCATGGGGGTTTCCGGACCGGAACGGCGGCTCAGAAGCGACAGGGGCGGATAGATCCATTTTTTGGCTTTCCGGGAGGCCAGCTGAGGTTCCAGGCAAAGCTCCATCTGCCGCTCCAGCATTTCTTCGGTTTCGTTTGTTTTCGCAGCCTCATCAGTGTCCGGTGCAGAGGGTGTCTGCGGCTTAGCCGGCGGTCTGACCCCGGGCTTTTTGGCTCCCCGGCCCAGTTCTTCATCCATCAGCATGGACTTGACGCTCTGGTAGCTGCGGTCATCGTAACCATCCTGCTGGTGGATCCGGGGACCTGTGGTGACCTCCGGCTGCTCTTTAGGACGCTCCGCCGGGGCCGGCCGTTCCCTGCGCTTACGTTCTTTACGCGCTCGGCTGCGTTCTCGTTTCTTCCTGACGTTTGCCACCAGACCGGCGAACAGTTTCCGGAAAAACCGGAAATCCAGTCCCTCGACCAGCATCACCGCACCACCGGTGGCCAGTACCCCCAGGACAATGTACGCGCCAATCCGCCCCAGGACCCGGTGTGCGCCCCAGGCGATGACCGATCCGATCACCCCGCCGCCGCCACCCTCAAGGCCCAGCAGAGCCGCTTCCCGCAGGGAAAGGGTCCGGATGCTCTCCAGGCCAAACAGACCCAGAAGACCGATCATCAGAATGACGATCCCCAGGCCATTTAGGGTTCTGTCCTGGCGGTTGCCCCAGCCAAACAGAAGGCTCAGGCCCCAAAACAGCAGCGCCAGGGGCAGAAAGATCCCCCCCTGCCCAAACAGTCCCAGAAGGCTCCGGGCCACAAAGCCACCCACCAGGCCAATGCTGTCCGGTGTGGCAATGTCCCACCAGGTCAGGATCAGGCTGGTCAGGAAAAAAGCCCCCACCCCGATCAGGGCCAGCCCGGTCAATCGTTCTTTCAATTTCTGTGTGTCGCTGCCATTTTTCCGCTTCACGGCCAAACCGCTCCCTCATTTCCATGCCCCCGGTGGGAGCTCTCTTCAAAGTAATATTATATCAGAAAAACACTGATCTTTTCAGCCCTTAAGCGGGAATTCAACCCCATACGGGACAAACCAGCGGACCGGCCCCTACGGACCGGCTTTTCCCCGTTTGTTCCCCGGGGGAAACCGGCAGACCACCCATCTTTTCCTTTACAAATCCCCGTTTTATTGTATTCTAGTAATATGTTTTTAAATGAAAGATCTTAAAGGAGTGAGATGATGATCGAACGGATGGAAACCATGTTTTCACATGATCTGCTGTACTACATCCACAGCGGCAAATACAGCATCGATGAGCTGACAGAACTACTGCGCAAACACCCCGAAATCAGGTTTGTATCTCTGGTCGGTGTGGATCTGGGTGGCAATGACACCGACGAAAAGATCCCCATCGACATTTTTCTGGCCGATATGGAGCAGTTCCTGACCGGAGCAGGCGTTCAGACCGACGGATCCAGTGTTGTGCTTCCGGGAATCGCAACCCTCAACGACGGCAAGGTGGATCTCGTTCCGGATGCCTCGGTCAAATGGTTCGTTGATTACAACTATGACCACTTCGACCCATCCAACGGAAAACCGGTGGGCACCCTGCGGATTCCGTCCTTCCTTCATCACAACGACCGGAGAATCGACTCCCGAAGCATTCTGCAGAACGCGGCCGCCTACTTCAAGAAGGAGATCATGCAGCTATTGACCGATCATCCGGAAGCCGTGGAAGAACTGCAGATCACTCTGGACGAAATCGAAACGGTGGTCCTGACTTCTGCAACCGAACTGGAGTTCTGGGTCAAGACCCCGGAAGACGATGCCAACGTCGACGCTCTGAGCGCCTCCCAGATCATGCAGGAACAGTACTGGAAGCGCACCAAGGGACTGGTCCGGACCTGTCTGGAGAAATCCCTGATGCTGCTGGACAGCTATGGGCTGGAAGCAGAGATGGGTCACAAGGAAGTGGGCGGCGTCAAAGCAAAAATTGATTCTCACGGCAACCTGTCCCACATCATGGAGCAACTGGAAATCGACTGGAAATATGCACCCGCACTGCAGTCCGCGGACAACGAGCTGGTGGCCCGCACCAAGATCAAGGAGATCTTTCAAAACCACGGCATGGAAGTGTCATTCATGGCCAAACCCATCGAAGGGGTGGCCGGAAGCGGCGAACACACCCATCTTGGGGTGGCCCTGAAACTGAAAAACGGGACCTACAGGA
>SKMO01000105.1 GCA_007121025.1 Bacillota bacterium
AAGCGTCCGCCAGGGAGACACGAAAAAGCCGGCGGCCGAATAACCCAGATAGGCCAGCAGAAAGACCATCACCAGTTTGCCCAGGGACAGGGCAATTGCAAACGTCCGAAAGGAGATGTCCGACAGGGCCCCGGACCCGATGACCAGCAGACTGGGGATAAACGGAAAGCTCGACAGCAGCAGGACCGGCCAGAACCCGTGGCGGGTGAACCCCTCCAGGTAATGGTCCGCCCGGCCGTCGGCTTTGAGCCGTTCATGAAACCGGTCATGAAAGAAATTCCGGATGATGTAAAACACCATCAGGGACCCGATGCAGGTCCCCAGCCAGGAATAGACATACCCCAGCACGTACCCGTAAACGAACAGGTTCACGGCTATGATCACCGTGATGCTCAGCGGCGGAAAAAACGCCTCGATGATCGGCAGCAGAATGCCCCATAAAGGACCGAACACCTGGAAACGTTCCGCCATCTGATAGAGCAAAGCCGTCAGCACCTGCACCCATTCCATAGGGCAATCGTTCCTTTCTCCGGGCTAATCCCAGGGACTCAGCCCGTATTCCCGGATCAACAGATCGTGGAGCCTTCCCACGGGAAGCCCCACCACGTTGTAGTAATCACCACAGATCCCCCGGACCAGCAGGCCGCCGCGCTCCTGAATGCCATAGCCTCCGGCCTTGTCCAGCGGGGCCCCGGTCGCCACGTACCAGTCGATCAGGCTGTCGGGATAATCGCTCATGGTCACATCCGTGGATTCCACAAAGGAGCGGACCCGGCCCCCGGCAGTGTCCGCCACCGCCACCCCGGTCAGCACCTGGTGGGTCCGTCCCCGCAGCCGCCCAAGCATGGAAACCGCGTCCGAGCCGTCCCTGGGTTTTCCCAGAATCCGGCCGTCCAGCACCACCACGGTGTCCGCGGCCACCACCACCGCCCCGGACAGGGTCCGGACAGCCGCCCGGGCCTTTTTCCGGGCCAGTCCCTCCACCACCTGTTCTGCTGACAGGGCCGGATCCACGGTTTCATCCACATCGGTGACCACCACATGGAACCGGTAGCCCATCTGTTCGAGAATCTCCCGGCGCCGGGGGGAGCCGGACGCCAGAATCAGTTGTCTGTCTGCCATACCCCGTACCTCCAAAAAAGATCCACCATTTCTGGTGGATCGCTGTCGTCTCAGCCCTTGTCTCCCATGGCCATGTTGTAAGTCAGAATCTCCAGATGAACAGACAGATCCACATTCCGGATTTGCACATCGTAGGGCACACTGACCACCCGGGGAGCAAAATTCAGAATGGACCGGACGCCGGCGGCAATCAGCTGGTCTGCAATTTTCTGCGCCTCCTCACCGGGCACCGCAATGATCCCGATGTCCGGTTTCAGTTCGCTGCAGACCTCAATAATCGTGTCCGAATGAAGGATCTTCACGCCCTGGACCTTTTTGCCCACCTTGATGGGGTCCACATCAAAAATGGCCCGGTTGCGAAACCCCCGCTCCCGGAATCCTTCATACATGCTCAGCGCCAGTCCCAGTTTCCCGGCACCGACAATCACCACATCCCAGTCTTTGTTGAGACCGAGGATACCGGCAATGCTGTCGTACAGTGAGCCCACATCGTATCCCACGCCCCGGGTGCCAAATTCCCCGAAATAGGCCAGATCCTTGCGGACCTGCGCAGACGTGGCGCCGGTGTTCTGGGCAATCTCACTGGATGAAATCGTGGTGAGGCCCTGCTTCAGCAACCGGTTAAGGTATCTGGAATACACGGAAAGCCGCATGATGGTCGCCTCGGGGATTTTGAAACTTTTCATTGTGTTTTGCTCCTTCCTCATTGCTTCCGATACCGGTCAGAAGAATTCCTGTACCTCATTATACGTTATTTTGTACCCTGTTTCAAAAAATATTCGCGGGCAAAGGCCACCATGTAGATGGACCCGGCAATGCAGATCAAATCGTCGGGTTCGGCCAGGTCCAGTGCGATCTCCACGGCCTTGATGATGTCCTCTTCCTCGTACACCTCCGGAGTGTACCGGAGAGCCTCCCTGCTCATGGCTTTCCAGTCCCCGGCCCGGGGGCTGTTTGGCTTGGTCACCACAATGATGTCCGCCAGGGGCCCCAGCTGGGTCATAACCTTGATCCGCTGTTTGTCTGCCAGCATGCCAATCACGTAAATCAGCCGGTTGTATTTGTAGATCACATTCAGGCTGCGTTTGAGCTTCACGGCTCCGTCGTAATTGTGCGCTGCGTCGAGAAGCACCTGAGGCGACTGGCGGATCATTTCCAGACGGGCCGGCCAGACCGTATCGGCCATCCCTTCCACCAGGGCTTCATCGGAAACCGTAAACCCCTGGGCATTGAGCTCCTGGGCCACCAGGGCCACCAGGGTTCCGTTGATCGCCTGGTGGGCACCCACCAGCGGTGTGTGCAGCTCCAGTCTTCTTCCCCGGGCGTTTTTGACCACAAACCGCGTGCCCTCCACCCCAAGCTCGAGGATGTTGTAGTAGAGATCCCGGCCCACCACATGGGGCGCAGCTCCCATCTCCCGGGCCCGCTCTTCGATGACCTCCAGGGCGTCCGCCTCCTCCGATCCGGTCAGCACGGGCACCCCCCGCTTGATGATGCCGGCTTTCACGGAGGCGATCTCCCGGATGGAATTGCCCAGATACTCCATGTGGTCCATGGTCACATTGGTGATCACAGAGACCACCGGTGTGATCACATTAGTGGAATCAATGGCCCCGCCCAGTCCGACCTCCATCACAGCGATGTCCGTCTTCTGCTGGTAAAAATACCAGATGGCAATGGCCGTGGACACCTCAAACCCGGTGGGCTGTTCGTGACCCCGGGCCACCATTTCCTCCACTTTGGACCGGACGTAGGTGGCCGTCTCGGCCAGATCCTCCTCGGAAATCCACTGCCCGTTGATGGAAATCCGCTCCCGGTAAGACACCAGATGCGGAGAAATAAACGTTCCGGTCCGGTAGCCGGCACGTTTCAGGACACTGGCGGTCATGGCTGTGGTGGAGCCTTTCCCGTTGGTCCCCCCAATATGCACAAAAGTCATTTCCCGCTCCGGGTTTCCCAGGGTTTCCATCAGTTTTTCGATCCTGGTCAGTCCGGGATGCCAGCCGAACACATCAAGGCTCAGCAGGTACTCCAAGGTTTCGTTGTAGTTCATCGCAATTCCTACCCCAGTTTCTCCAGGCCGGCGCGGACAGCGTCCCTCTTGGCCCGGTAATCGGACAGTTTTTTCTTTTCCCCCTCGACAACAGCAGCCGGTGCTTTGGCGAGAAAACCGTCGTTGTTCAGTTTCTTTTCCAGTCGGGCCACTTCCCCGCCAAGCTTTTCCAGTTCCCGGGCCAGACGTTTTCGTTCCACATCAAAGTCGATCATGCCCTCAAGGGGCATGGCAATGGTCACGCCACTGAGCACCTGGGACGCCGCTCGATCCGGTTTTTCTCCCCCGTGAGACACGGCCACAGACGATGCTCCCGCCAGGATCTCCAGGTACACGGACGCCTCTTCCAGCATCCCGGCAGTGGCCTCCTCTTCAGCCAGAAGCACCACCGCCACCTTGCGGCCCACCGGGACATTCATTTCCGCCCGGATGTTGCGGACCCCCCGGACGATGTCCATCACCAGGTCCATGTCCCGGGACAAGGCGGGATCCGACCATTCTTCGACGGGCTCCGGCCACTGACTCAGCATAATGGTGTCCCCCTGGTGGGGCAGATGCTGCCAGATTTCCTCCGTGATAAAGGGCATAAAGGGATGCAGAAGCGCCATGGTCCCGGTCAGGACCCGGCCCAGCACAAAACGGGCTGCCTGGCGGCTCTCTTCGCTGCGCTTGCCGTAGAGCCGGGGTTTGACCATTTCAATGTACCAGTCACAGAACGTGCTCCAGACGAAATCATAGATGGTCTGTGCCGCATCCCCCAGTTCATACCGTTCCAGCGAACCGGTCACCGACCGGATGGTCTCATTGTAGCGATCCAGGATCCAGCGGTCTTCCATCTCATAGACCGACGGATCCGGGGCTGTTGTGCCGCCATCCTCCAGATTCATCAGCAAAAACCGGGACGCGTTCCAGATCTTGTTGGTGAAGTTCCGGATGCCTTCCAGCCGGTCCTTCTGAAACTTCAGGTCGTTGCCCGGGGTGTTTCCGGTGACCATCATAAACCGGAGGGTGTCCGCCCCGTACTGGTCGATCACCTCAATGGGATCCACCCCGTTTCCAAGGGATTTGGACATCTTGCGCCCCTGCGCGTCCAAAATCAGCCCATGAATGAACACATCCCGGAACGGGACGTCCCCCCCAAACTCCAGGGCCATAAACATCATCCGGGCCACCCAGAAAAAGATGATGTCCCGTCCGGTCACCAGCACACTGGTCGGGTAAAAGTGGGCCAGCTCTTCGGTCTTTTCCGGCCAGCCCAACACTTCAAAAGGCCACAACCCCGATGAAAACCAGGTGTCCAGAACGTCCGGATCCTGCAGCAGTTCGTCGTTTCCACAGGCTGGACAGCTCGTTGGATCCTGCCGGCTGCAAATCATTTCCCCGCACTTGCAGTACCACACGGGAATCCGGTGACCCCACCAGAGCTGTCTCGATATACACCAGTCCCGGATGTTTTCCAGCCAGCCCGAATACACTTTGGTAAACCGGGACGGCACAAACCGGGTGCGTCCCTCTTCAACGGCCCGGATGGCCGGCTGGGCCAGGGGTTGCATCTTCACAAACCACTGTTTGGACGTCAGTGGTTCAATCACCGTATCACAGCGGTAGCAGTGCCCCACGGAGTGGCTGTAGTCCTCCACCCGGATCAGAAATCCGTCCCGCTGGAGTTCCTCCACCAGCAGTTCCCGGCACTGGTAACGGTCCAGTCCGGCAAACTTGCCGGCTTCTTCGGTCATCACGGCATCCTTGTTGATCACAACCACGTGTTCCAGGCCATGGCGCTCGCCGATCTCCAGGTCGTTGGGATCGTGGGCCGGCGTGATCTTGACGGCTCCGGACCCAAAGGCCGGATCCACGTACGCATCGGCAATGACCGGAATTCTGCGGTTCATCACTGGAAGGATCAGTTCCTTCCCGATCAGGTCCCGGTACCGCTCATCCTCCGGATGGACCGCCACCGCGGTGTCGCCCAGCATGGTTTCCGGACGGGTGGTGGCCACGGAAATGGCCCCGGTCCCATCGGCCAGAGGATACCGGATGTGCCACAGATGGCTGTCCAGTTCCGCAAACTCCACTTCAATGTCCGAGATGGTGGTCTGGCATTTGGGGCACCAGTTGATCATGTATTCTCCCCGGTAGATCAGCCCCTTTTCAAACAGAGACACAAAAGCCTCCCGGACCGCCAGGGAACAGCCTTCGTCCATGGTGAAGCGCTCCCGCTCCCAGTCGCAGGACGCCCCCAGAAGCCGCAGCTGGCTGGTGATCCGTTTGCCATAGGTGTCCTTCCATTCCCAGACTTTCTCCAGAAACGCCTCCCGGCCCAGATCGTACTTGCTGATCCCCTCTGCGGCCAGATGTTCTTCAACCCTGGCCTGGGTGGCGATTCCCGCATGGTCCGTGCCGGGCACCCACAGGGCGTTGTACCCCTGCATCCGTTTCCAGCGGATCAGGATGTCCTGCAGGGTGTTGTCCATGGCATGGCCCAGGTGGAGCTGGCCGGTGACATTGGGTGGGGGCATGACGATGCTGTAGGGTTCCCGGTCCGGCTGGACATCCCCCCGGAAATAGCCGCTTTTCTCCCAGATGTCATACCATTTCTTCTCCACTTCCGCCGGATTGTATTTGGGCGAAATGTTCGTTTTTTCCGTCTGCATGTTGTTCACCTCGTTAAGTTTCATCATTTTTTCCATAAAAAAAGAGAACCCGGATAAGGACGGATTCCCGCGGTACCACCTTAATTGCCCCCCTTTGGGGAGCCTCTCTGCGCGTTAACGGGCGGACCCGGTCCATCTTGGGCCAAACGCCCTGGGACGGACTGTTCCGAGGCGACCTTCTCCTGCCATTCCCGAACGGCTTTCAGCCGGGGCCGCCCTCTCTGGGGAGAATGGATCAGGGTACTCCTCCTCATCATCACATGTATCTTCTTCTGGACATCAGAATATCCCATCAGCAAAGCCCTGTCAAGGCAAAAAAAGAGCACAGGCGCCGCCTATGCTCCAAACTCCAGTCCAAAACGGTTTTCGTAAGAACGCTCTCTGGCCTTGCTGAAATTCAGCATGTATTCGTAAACCGCCAGCGTCTTGTCCACCAGGGACACCACCATGGCTTCCGGTGATTTCGGAAGTCCCACCGGGAACATGTGCGCCTTGATCACATTGCGCTCCGTCCGGTTCAGTGTGAAATGCTTCTCGGCATTGACCAGAGCCATCCGGGGATGAGCCCAGGTGTGCCTGGCTGCGTCCAGAAGAACAAATTTCGAGATCCGTCTGTCGTCGAACTCATACAGGAAGAAATCATGCAGAAGGGCGCCCCGTGTAATGCTCCGGGTATCCATGCCCAACCGTTCAGCGATCAGAAAGGAGTAGTACGCCACCCCCACGGAGTGTGCGAACACACTGGCGGAATGGTGCTCCAGTGTTTTCATTTTCTGGTACTCCGGATGCTGCACAATGGGTTTGGCAATTTCCAGGAAATCCCGGCGCAAATGCGTCAGGTTCTGAAAGTCCTCCCGGGCTTCATGCTCCATCAATTCTCTGACTTCTTCAACAAGTTCCATCCGATCTGTATGTTTCAAAGGCTTCTCTCCTTTTTTATTCGACCTACAGTCCCTATGATAAAGCAATTGAGAATATTTGTCAATTAAAATTGTGTTAAGGAGAAAAAACATCCAGCGTCGACTGCCCGTAGGCGGACTTGACGTCTTTGATCAGAGACTGGGTCCCCACATAGAGAACGGTGCCGTCCTTTCCAGCCTGCCGGCAAGCCTCCCGGCAGGCTTCGGCGGAATCCGCCACATACAACACGTCCGGACGAAACCGGCGGACACGATCCACCTGTTCCGGAGAAAATTTCAGAAAATCATTGGCCGCGTGGGTCAGAATCATCACGTCACAGGCTCCGTCCAGGGCCTGACAGACCCCCAGGTAGTCCTTTTCTTCCGGGATTCCCACCACAGAGACCACCGGTTTGCCGGGATTGAGGGATGCCACCTCCAGCACCGCCGGAATGCAGTCCCGGTTGATGCAGCCATCCAGCAGCGTAAAGGGATTGCGGGCGAGAATCTCCATCCGCCCAAACCACCTGAGTTTGGGCCACATGGCCTGAAGCGCCGCTTCCGGCACGTCCCGGTCCAGGATTTTCCGGGCGGCAAACAGGGCCAGGGCCCCGTTGTCTGCCTGGTGCCGGCCCAACAGTCCGACCGTCAGGTCCCTGAAGACCGTCCGGTCACCCTCCACATAGTCGAACACCGTCCCTGACAGGGTCACCCGGACATGTTCCGCCCGGAAATCCCGGCCCGCCACATACAAAGGCACCCCGCAGTGGTCGGCCTCCTGCTGAAGAACCGGCAGCACCCGGGGATCCTGCCGGCCGGAAAACGCCGCCGCCATCCCCGGCTGGATCACCCCGGCCTTGTTCCAGGCCACGTCTTCCAGGGTTTCCCCCAGATTGTCCGTGTGTTCCGGAAACACCCGGTTGATGAGCGCCCAGCGGCCATGGATCTGGGCCACATCGTCAAACCGGGCGCCCCGGCCCAGTTCAATCACGTTCACGTCGGTCTCCGCCCGGGAAAACACGTCCACGGCCAGGACCCCGGCCATTCCCACCGGACCCAGATAGCGATCCTGTGGCAGGCCGCTTTCCAGAGCCATGAATGGTTCTTCCAGCCGGCGGGCGGCCCCGATCAGGGCATCCTCCGGGACGGCCCGGCCGTCCACCCGGATTCTCTCCCGGAACGTCTGCAGGTGGGGGCTGGTAAACAGTCCTCCCCTGTATCCGCACAGGTGGATGCACGAAGCCAGAAGCAGGGACACCGAGCCCTTCCCCTTGCTTCCGGTCACCAGAATGTTGTTCATCTCCCGGTCCAGGGCCCCGCCGGCGTCCAGCAGGTGGCGGGTGTACTCCGGATGGCGCACATCCCGGTCCAGCCCCCGGGGAATGTCCGGATAGATCCGCATATAGGAGCGGTAGACCAGGGTTTCCACGTCGTCTATCGTTTCGATCATCGGGTTTCCTCTTGGCCGCCTGCCACGCTAGCGCTTGAGCAGGTTAAAGACATTGGTTTTGTAGGCTTCCACCCCGGGCTGGTTGAACGGGTTGACTTTCTGCATGTATCCGGACAGACCGCAGACGTACATGAAAAAGTAGAACAGCTGTCCCAGATAATACGCATTGGCCTTGGGCACCAGGATCCGCAGGTTGGGTGTTCCCCCTTCCAGGTGGGCCGCCATGGTCCCCAGACAGGCCATTTCATTGACCCAGCTCAGCGGCTTTTCTTCCAGGTATCCCAGTCCGTCGTAGTCCTCCCCGTAGCTTGGAATGGTCACGTCGGTCTTGTCATCCTCAATCCAGAGGACCGTCTCCATGAAGATGCGGGACCCTTCCTGAATGAACTGCCCCAGGGAATGCAGATCCGTAGTGAAGATGGTGCTGGCCGGAAAGATTCCCTGGCCGTCTTTTCCTTCACTCTCTCCGAACAGCTGTTTCCACCACTCGGCCAGGGAGCCCAGGGAGGGATCGTAGGACGCCAGGATTTCCACGGATTTTCCCTGCCGGTACAACACGTTGCGGACGGCCGCATAGACTTTGGCCGCGCTCTGTTCCTGCCGGCAGTCTTCCCGGACCTTCAGAGCCCCCTGCAGGAGCCGGTCGGTGTCCACCCCGGCGGTCATCAGGGGCAGAAGACCCACCGGTGACAGCACCGAGTAGCGTCCCCCGACGTCATCGGGAACCGTGAAGCTTTCAATGCCCTCCCGGTCGGTCAGATCCCGGAGTTTTCCCTTTTCTCCGTCCGTGGTGGTGATCACCCAGTCAGTCCAGTCCGGTCCGTACCGTTCCTCCAGCATCTGGCGGAACACCCGGAACGCCAGCGCCGGTTCCAGGGTGCCCCCGGATTTGGAGATGTAATTGACGAACACCTTCCGGTCCCCGATCTCACCCAGAAGCCGGTTCAGGTAATGGGGTGACAGATCCTTGCCGGCAAAGAACACCGGAAAATCGCCATCCAGAAAGTCCAGGGCGGCCCGGGCCCCCAGATAGGATCCGCCAATCCCAATGACCACCAGACAGTCTGCCTGGCTGCGGATCCGGGCTGACGCCTCTTTCATCCGTTCGTATTCCTCGCTGTCATGGATGTCCGGCAGATGCAGCCAGCCTACAAACTCCCCGCCTTCACCGGTTCCCGACTCGAGGGTGGCCGCCGCCTCCTCCACTTCTTCCATCATGCTGGCAAGAGCCCCGTCGGTGACGCTTTCACCCAGATACTCCCGATCCAGTGTAATCATGATCTCACCTGTCCTTTCTGTCCGCAACCCCCTCGGGGCGGTCCAAATCTCCCTAAACGTCACGCTGATTCTGTCGTTCTGATAAAACCATTATACAATACATCTGCCTCTTCCCGGCAGGCCCTGACAAAAAAAGAAGCGGCCGTTTCAACAGCCGCTCGCTTTCATTCTCTCATTCCATTGTTTCCGGTGCGCCTTCCAGCAATTCCTCCAGGGCGTCCAGGACCTTCTGGACCCCTTCCGGACTCTCCGATGAACAGGGGACCACCAGATCCGCGGGACGGGTGCCCAGGGTCTCCCGGATGATTTTCATGTGATGGGGCCAGCGGCCCCGGGAAATCTTGTCTGATTTGGTGCAGGCCACGATCACCCGTTGCTGGGTTTTTGCCAGCCAGTGGTACATGTCCACGTCTTCCCCGGTGGGCTTGCGCCGGATGTCCACCAACAGAACCGTGCTGAGCAGATTCCCCCGGGAAGACAGATAGGTGTCGATCATCTGAGACCATTCCCGTTTCACGTCCCGGGGTACTTTGGCAAAGCCGTACCCCGGCAGATCCACCAGGATAAACCGTTCGTTGAGCAGGAAAAAATTGATGGTCCGGGTTTTGCCCGGGGTCCCGCTGGTCCGGGCCAGATGCTTTCGTCTGGCCAGTCGGTTGATCAGCGACGACTTCCCCACGTTGGACCGGCCCACCATGGCAATCTCCGGCATGGTGTGCTGGGGATACTGCTCCGGTTTGACCGCTGTGATCAGGTACTCGGCTGACGTCACGTTCATCATGACTGGGCGCCTTCTTCCTCCAGGGCTTCGGCCAGAACGTCCTCCAGACTTTCCGCCAGGACCACCCGGACAACGTTCAGGACCTCCTGGGGCACATCTTCCAGATCCTTTTCGTTCTCCTTGGGAATGATCACCGTGCTGATTCCCGCCCGGTGAGCCGCCAGGATTTTCTCCTTGAGCCCCCCGATGGCCAGCACCCGTCCCCGGATGGTGATTTCACCGGTCATCGCCACGTCCCGCTTGACCAGCCGGTTCATGAAGATCGACGCCAGGGCCGTGGCCATGGTCACACCGGCAGACGGGCCGTCCTTGGGGATGGCCCCTTCCGGGCAATGAATGTGGATGTCAAAGTCCTTTTCCAGATTTTGGGGCAGGTCGTACTGCTCCGTATGGCTTTTGAGAAAACTCAGTGCGGCAGACGCCGATTCCTTCATGACGTCTCCCAGCTGTCCGGTCAGGTTCAGTTTGCCGGTTCCCCGCATCACGGTGCCTTCCACCGGAAGAATTTCCCCTCCGGTGCTGGTCACCGCCAGGCCCATGACCAGACCTTTTTCGGAGCGCTCGGAAAGCTGCCCATGGCGGTATTTGGCCACGCCGAGGAATTCCGCCACTTTCGCCTCATCGATGATCACCTGTTTTTCACCCAGCAGAAAGGCCCGGGCGGCCTTGCGGCACAGGGTTCCCAGATTCCGTTCCAGGCTCCGGACTCCGGCTTCCCGGGTGTACTCCCGGATCACCTTCAGAATGGCCTCTTCACTGAATTCAATTTTCCGTTTGCTCAGTCCGTTTTCCCGCAACTGCTTGGGAATCAGGTGGCGCTTGGCAATCTCTTTCTTCTCCAGTTCCGTATAGCTGGAGACATTGATCACTTCCATCCGGTCGTAAAGCGGCTGGGGGATGGTGTGGGCCACGTTGGCCGTCGTGATGAACAGGACCTGGGACAGATCGTAGGGTACCTCGACATAATTGTCCGAAAACGTGCTGTTTTGCTCGGGATCCAGGACCTCCAGCAGGGCCGACGAGGGATCCCCCTTGTAGTCTTTGCCCACTTTGTCGATCTCGTCCAGCAGGATCACCGGGTTGATCGTTCCGGCTTTTTTCATGGACTGAATGATCCGGCCGGGCATGGCGCCAATGTAGGTCTTGCGGTGTCCCCGGATTTCCGCCTCATCGTGCAGCCCCCCCAGGGACAGACGGACAAACTTGCGGTTCAGGGCCCGGGCCACCGATTTGGCCAGCGACGTCTTTCCGGTTCCCGGAGGACCCACCAGACAGATGATCGGGCCTTTCATGCTCCTGGTCATCTTCCGGACCGCCAGATATTCGACGATCCGTTCTTTGGGTTTTTCCAGTCCGTAATGGTCCTCGTCCAGGATTTGTTCAGCCCGGACAATGTTGAGCCGGTCTTTGCTCCGCTTGTTCCAGGGAAGCGCCAGCATCCAGTCCACGTAATTGCGGATCACACTGGCTTCCGCCACGGCGTTGGGGGTCCGGTAGAGCCGGTCGATCTCCTTTTTGACCTTCTCATGGACTTCCTCGGGCATGCCGGATTCCTCCAGCTTCTTGAGAAGCTCCTCGTTTTCCCCTTCCTTGTCATCCTTGTCGTCCAGTTCTGTCTGGATGGCTTTCATCTGTTCCTTCAGGTAGTATTCCTTCTGGGACTGGTCGATCTGCTCTTTGACCCGGTCGGCGATCTTTTTTTCCAGCTCCGCCACTTCGATTTCCTTCACCAGAATCGAACAGATCACTTCGAGCCGCTCCTTGATGCGAACGGCATCCAGGATGCGCTGACGGTCTTCCAGGGCAATCCCCAGATGGGACGCCACAATGTCCGACAGGGCTTCCGGATCCTTGATGTTTTCCACCACGGCCAGGGTCTCTGACGACACTTTCTTGCTTTTCCGTGCGTATTCCTCGAAATCCTTGATCACACAGCGAATCAGGGCCTCAAGCTCCAGGTCCGAGTCCACCAGTTCCTCTTCAATCCGCTCTACTTCAGCCTTGTACATGCCGTCTTCACTGAGAAACCGGCGCATCCGCGCCCGGCCGAGACCTTCCACCAGAATGCGGACTGTGGTTCCCGGAAGCCGCAGCAACTGCTTGACCTCCGCCACAACGCCCATTTCATAGATGTCCTCAAATCCCGGCTCATTGTCCTGGGGGTCCTTCTGGGCTGAAAGAAAAATCAGCCGGTCTTCTTCCATCGCCAGATCCACCGATTTCAGTGAGCTCTCCCGGCCCACATCCAGGTGAATCACCATGTGAGGATAAACCACCACGCCCCGCAACGGGAGCATGGGGACCACTTCCCTGTGGGATTCCCTGCTGTCTTCCAACAACTCTTTTTCCATCTGTCTCACCTCTTTAGACAAAGGAGCACCAGGTTCGCTGCTGCTCCTTAACGGTTTATGCAATGCCGGTTTTCTTGCCACTTTTCATGACCAGCACCGGTTTTTCCCGGTTCACCACGGTCGCCCGGGTGACCACGCATTTGTCCACATCATCCCGGGAGGGAATCTCATACATCACATCCATCATGATGTCCTCCAGGATCCCCCGAAGGCCCCTGGCCCCCGTTTTGCGCAGGAGCGCTTCCCCGGCAATGGCGTCCAGAGCCTCTGCATCAAATTCCAGGGCCACCCCTTCCATCAGGAAGAGTTTCTTGTACTGCTTGACCAGGGCGTCCTTCGGTTCGGTCAGGATGCTGATCAGGGCCTTTCGGTCCAGGTGATCGAGCACCACGTTCACCGGCAGCCGCCCGATAAACTCCGGAATCAGACCGTATTTGAGCAGGTCCTCCGGTTCCATCTGTTTCATCAGGGCCGTTTCGTCTTCCTGCTGC
Organism: Bacillota bacterium; assembly: GCA_007121025.1. Lineage (GTDB taxonomy): Bacteria > Bacillota > TC1 > TC1 > UBA5767 > SKMO01. The sequence continues at coordinate 13,080 of SKMO01000105.1, forward strand.
CGGGTGGCCAGATTGGACCCAAAGCCAATGGACTTGGACCCGACCCGCCGGCCGATGATCTTTTCAAGGCCGGCAAAAGCGCCTCCGCAGATAAACAGAATGTTGTCCGTGTTGATTTCCAGATACTCCTGCTGGGGGTGTTTGCGTCCCCCCTGGGGAGGCACATTGGCGTTGGTCCCTTCAATGATCTTCAGCAGAGCCTGCTGCACCCCTTCACCGGATACATCCCGGGTGATGGATGGATTTTCAGACCGTCGGGAAATCTTGTCGATTTCATCCACGTAAATGATGCCCTTTTCCGCCCGGGCAATGTCGTAATCTGCTGCCTGCACCAGCCGCAGCAGAATGTTCTCCACGTCTTCACCCACGTAACCGGCTTCCGTCAGGGTGGTGGCGTCCGCAATGGCAAAGGGCACCTTCAGAATCCGGGCCAGGGTTTTGGCCAGAAGGGTCTTTCCGCTTCCCGTTGGGCCCACCAGGAGTATATTCGATTTGACCAGTTCCACGTCGTCGTCCGGATCCTGGCTGCCAATCCGCTTGAAGTGATTGTACACGGCCACCGCCAGCGTCCGCTTGGCCAGGTCCTGGCCCACCACGTACTGGTCCAGGGCTTCCTTGATCTCTGTCGGTTTGGGCACGTCGTTGAAATCCAGCTCCGTGTCCACCAGGTCATTGTAGAGTTCCTCTTCCACGATTTTCCCACAAAGATCGATGCATTCATCGCAAATAAAGACCCCCGGTCCGGCCACCAGGTGTCTGACCTCCTCCTGGGATTTCCCGCAAAAGGAGCATTTCAGCCGTTCATTTCGTTTTTGACTCATATGCTCTCCATCCTACTTCCTGCTTTTCATGACTTCGTCCACCAGACCGTACGCCACGGATTCCTCCGCGGTCAGGAAGTGATCCCGGTCGGTGTCCCGCTCAATCACCTCAATGGACTGACCGGTCTTCTCTGACAGAATCCGGTTGATGTCCTCTCTCATTTTGAGGATCCGCTTGGCCTGAATCGCAATGTCGGCCGCCTGGCCCTGGGCTCCGCCCAGAGGCTGGTGAATCATCACTTCCGCGTTGGGCAGCGCATACCGCTTCATCTTGGTGCCTGCCGCCAGCAAAAAGGCCGCCATGGAGGCCGCCAGGCCCACACAGATGGTGACCACATCACAGCGGATGTATTCCATCGTGTCGTAGATGGCCATGCCTGCCGTGATCGATCCCCCTGGTGAATTGATGTAAATGTAAATGTCTTTTTCCGGATCTTCACTTTCCAGAAACAGAAGCTGCGCGATCACCAGATTGGCCACGTGATCGTCTATCGGACCGCTCAGAAATATGATACGGTCTTTCAGCAGACGGGAATAGATGTCATAGGACCGTTCCCCCTGCCCCGTTTGTTCCACAACCATTGGAATGAGTGGTGCCATCGTTCTCCCACCTTTCTTTCTTAAAGAAATACAGGGGACAACTGATCCCCCTGTACTCTATTATACCGTTTCCCCTTTTGTCAGTACAACACTATTCTTGAGATGTGTCTGCCGCTTCCTCTTCGGAACGGCCTTCCACTTCCTCAATCACCGCAGCGCCCTCAATCAGGGCCACCGCTTTTTCCATCCTGATCCCTTTGATCAGCTGCTCAATGGTCCCCTGTGCTTCCAGGAACTGACGGATCTTCTCCGCTTCCTGCCCGTACATGGCGGCCAGCTTGTCAATCTCCGCAGCGATCTCGTCTTCGCTTGCCTCCAGGCCTTCCGCTTCCACAACGGCCTCCAGGGTCAGGTCAATCTTCACCTGTGTCTCTGCCTGGGATCTGTACTCTTCCCGGATCCGGTCCATGTCCATGCCGGTCATCTGGATGTACTGATCCAGGTTCACGCCCTGTTGCTTGAGCCGGTTTTCAAACTCCTGGATATAGCTTTCAATTTTTTCTTTCACCATCACCTCGGGAACGTCCACCTCGGCGTTTCCGGCCGCGGCTTCCAACAGCTCCATCCGCATGGTGTTTCCGCTCATCTGCTCGGCGCTTTCCTGCATTTTGCCGGCCATGTCGGTTTTCATCTCGTCCAGGGTGTCAAACTCACTGACGTCCTTGGCGAACTCATCATCCAGTTCAGGCAACACTTTGCGCTTGCTGGCGTTGATCTTGACCTTGAAGGTGGCCGGTTTTCCCGCCAGCTGCTCGGCGTGGTACTCCTCCGGAAATGAAACCTCCACTTCGGTCTCCTCCCCGACGGATTTACCCACCAGCTGCTCTTCAAATCCCGGGATAAAGGAACCGGATCCCAGCTCAAGAGAGTGCCCTTCGCCTTTTCCCCCGTCAAAGGCTTCGCCATCCACGAATCCCTCAAAATCGATCACGGCCACGTCTCCGTTATCCAGCGTGCCCTCGGTGCTTTCCTCCAGCTTGGCGTAACGGCCCCGCATGACATCGAGTTCCGCTGCCACATCGGCGTCTTTGATCTGGAAGACTTTCTTCTGAACGTTCAGCCCTTTGTAGTCGCCCAGCTTCACCTCAGGCTTCACCTGAACCTTGGCCCGGAACACCAGGGGCTGGTCTTTTTCCGCAGTCACGAGTTCAACGTCCGGCTGGTCAATGGGCTCGATGCGCGTTTCTTCCACCGCATCGTAATAGGCCTTGGGAATCACTTTTTCAACGGCCTCAGCAATCAGGGTTTCCACACCAACATTCTTTTCCAGAACGCTTGTGGGCACCTTGCCCTTGCGAAATCCAGGGATGCTGACCTTGCCGGCGGCCTCCCGGGCTGCCTTTTCATACGCTGCGGCAAATTCCTCCGTCGGAACTTCCACTTCAAGGCTGACCACATTTTTTTCTATCTTTTCCACAGTCGTTTTCATCTCGTACCTCCGCTTTCTCACTAATCTTGCCTGCTGGCAGTGTCCTCACTATCCTATATATGAAAACATAAAAACCGCAACAATACAATACCTCGCCGGGTGAATCCCGCCGAGGCACCGAAGATGGAGCGGAAGACGAGATTCGAACTCGCGACCCTCGCCTTGGCAAGGCGATGCTCTACCACTGAGCCACTTCCGCTTCTATATGGTGCGGGTGAAGGGACTTGAACCCCCACGGTGTTACCCGCTAGATCCTAAATCTAGTGCGTCTGCCAATTCCGCCACACCCGCGATACTGCGTCTTCCTGCAGACAATCCCATAAAAAAATGGGGTGGATGATGGGACTCGAACCCACAACACCCAGAACCACAATCTGGTGCTCTGCCAATTGAACTACACCCACCACGTGTATTGTCCGCCATCTCGACGCAAGAACTATTATACCCAGTGCCTCCCCAAAAAGCAAGAGGCTGTCTGTGTTTTTTCCCGAATTCTTCTCCCCGGGTTCTTCCCAAACGGGGAGCACCGGAGAGCCCACAGTCTGGGTCCTCCGGTGCGGGGTAAGGGGAGCGTGTCTCCCATTATTTGCATCAGATATAGCGGTTCAATATGCCTTCCAGGTATTCCTGGCGTCCCGATTCCTGATCCAGGGCGGGGTTTGTTCTGGCGTATGCGGCCAGTTCCTCGAATCCCACGGCCCCATCACGGATCTGCCTGCCGATGCCTTCAGTCCAGGACCGGTAACGCCGGGCCACAAATTCCTCAAACACACCGTCTTCAAGAATCCGGTGGGCAATCTCCAGCGCCCGGGCGTATGTATCCATGCCCAGGACGTAACCGTGGAACAGATCATCGGGCTTCATGGAGGGCCGGCGCAGCTTGGCGTCAAAGTTCAGGCCCCCCGGAGCGATGCCCCCATTTTTCAAAACCTCAATCATGGCGGCCACCGCCATGTACAGATCCGATGGGAACTGGTCTGTGTCCCAGCCCAGCTGGGGATCTCCCTGGTTTGCGTCAATCGAACCAAGCATCCCGTTGATGCGGGCCATGTTGAGTTCGTGCTCAAAGCTGTGACCGGCCAGGGTGGCGTGATTGGCCTCAATGTTGATCTTGAAATGATCTTCCAGTCCGTATTTCCGCAGAAACCCGATCACCGTTGCCGTATCGAAATCGTACTGGTGCTTGGTGGGCTCCTTGGGCTTGGGTTCAATGAGAAGCTGTCCCTTGAACCCGATTTTTTCCTTGTACTCTGCGGCCATGGTTAAAAACCGGCCCAGATTGTCCAGCTCCAGGGCGGTATCCGTGTTCAGCAGGGTTTCATAGCCTTCCCGGCCACCCCAGAACACGTAATTTTCCCCGCCCAGCCGATGGGTCACATCCATGGCTTTTTTGACCTGGGCGGCTGCATAGGCAAACACGTCCGCATTGCAGCTGGTGGACGCCCCGTGGACGAACCGGGGATGGGAAAACGCATTGGTGGTCCCCCACAAAAGGCGGATCCCCGTCTGCGCCATCTTTTCTTCCAGCACATCGGCCATCCGGTCCAGGTTGTCCTCCCGCCGGGCCAGGTCGTCGCTTTCCGGCGACACATCCACATCGTGGAAGCAGAAGTAGTCCAGTCCCAGTTTGGTCATGAATTCAAATGCTGCATCCGCCCGTTTCCGGGAAAGAGCCATCGGATCGGCTGTCCCGTCCCACTGCCGCTGCATGGTGGCACTGCCAAAGGGATCATCACCACCACCGGTCATGGTGTGCCAGTAGCTCATGGAAAACCGCAGGTGGTCTTTCATGGGCTTGTCTCCCACCATCCGGTCCCGGTCATAGAACCGGAAAGCCAGGGGTGTCTGGCTGTCTTTGCCCTCGTATGCAATGGTTCCTGTCTCAAAGATCTGTTCCATCATTTCACCTCACTGTGTTCAACGCAACACTTCCTAATAGCTTCTTAAATACTCTTGCATTATACCTCACTTATACACCGAAATAAGCCATATGTCAAACGTAGTTCCTAAATTAAAATAAAAAAGATAGGGAAAAGAAAAAGGAAACCCCTCAGTGGTTTCCTTCCTCGGCACGGCTCAATCCCAGATCCTCCTGGACCGGGCGCATGGCCTCAATCACAAAGCCGATGTGTTCATCCAGATCCACACCCAGTTCCCGGGCCCCCTGCCGGATCCCTTCCCGGCTCACGGCAGCGGCGAACCGT
>SKMO01000103.1 GCA_007121025.1 Bacillota bacterium
CCCCTGAGGACTTCCAGCTTGTCAAAATGCTTGTAAATATCCACGATGTTCAGCACTGTCGCACCCGTCTCTTTCCATGGTTTTCACCGGTCCGCAGCCGACGCTCACGAACCGTCCCCATCTGACCCCAAATCCCCGCAAAGCCTGGAGAAACGTCCCTTCTAGCGGACGTCCAGCCCCGTAAAACCGCAGAGCGCCGATCCGCCCTCCAGACCGCCGTAAAGGACCGACCCCGTCCGGGCCGGCGGCCGGTAACGCCAGCCGGCCACCAGTTCCCGGCCGTCCACCGTCAGGCGCAGCACCTTTTCTCCGGATCTGTCTTCTGCTGTCCGGATCTCCAGCCGGACTTCCTCCGGGTGAGGGCGCAAGCCCTTCGCACCGGACATCTGTCTCCCCCGGGCTCCCCCGTCTGCCGCAACGACCAGCAGCACGGTTCCCCGGGTTTCCCCCCAGCCCATCCGGCGGATCTCCCAGGACGGGATCCCCAGTTCCGGCCGGTAAACCAGCACGTAGCCGGCAGATTGCACCCCCGCTTTTCCGGGATCTTCCGAATTCCCGTCAGCCGGGGCCAGCACCGCGTCAAACCACACACCCAGGGGCCGGGCCTCTCCGGAAGAGGGCCCCGCCCCCAGCCGGACCGTCAGGTCATAGGTTGGCCGGCCCAGGGGCACAAAGAAGGCCCCCTCCCCAATGACCAGGCCCGACTCCCCCCGGGTCCAGCGGGTCCCCGGGGCGGCGGGGTGTTCTTCCAGGCGCTCCAGATCCACCCGCAGGACTCTTCGGAAAGAGCGGGCCCCGAGTAGTTCCCGTTTCTCCCAGAGGCCGTCTTGGGCGTTCCAGTAAAAACCTGCCTGTTCCTGCCGGGGAACCACAGGGGCCTCCAGGTAGCCTTCGGCCACCAGGGTGTCCATCCGGTCGTTATCCGTCTTCAGGCCGGCAAACAGTGGCTCCCCGGACCGGTTGGCCTGCGCGTACTGGGCGGTCGCCAGATTCAGGGTCCGCAGGGACGAGCCGTCCACCAGGGACTCCGCCCGGTGGACCAGCGGGCGAACACCCGGCAGGAGCAGCGCTCCGACCACTACGGCCAGCGCCATCACCGTGAGAATCCGCCTGGACGCCGATCCCCGCAACTGTTTTTCCCACACCACCCGTTCACCCCGTTTCCACTGCCCGGGCAGATTGCCCTTTATGTTATCCATTCTAACACAGAAACTGGGCTCGGGAACCCCCCGGAAAAAAGAACGCTTTTCCAGGAAGACTCCTGGAAAAGCATCCGAACGAACAGAATCAATCCCATGTACAGAATCAACCATCCGGTTTCCTGTCCTTTTCTGTCTTCCCGCGTTTACGCCCCGGACCATCGCCGGAGCCGGCCACCAGGCCCTAAATGATCTTGAACTTCTTTTCCAGCGCATCGATGGTATAGACGAAAAACGTGGTCATCAGGAGGTAAAAGGCCGCCACCGCCAGGTAGATCTCCAGGGACCGGAAATAGGTCACATCCAGAAGGACCCCCGTGCGCATCAGCTCGACCATCGTGATCACCGACACCAGGGAGGTGTCCTTAAGAGAGGTGATAAACTCATTGCCAAGAGGCGGCAGAATCCGCCGCAGGGCCTGGGGCAGAATGATCCGGCGCATCGCGGCCGCCGGGTTCATCCCGAGGGACAGGGCCGCCTCCATCTGCCCGTGGTCAATGGACTGAATGCCCCCCCGGATGATCTCCGCAATGTACGCCCCCGCACACATGGACAGCCCGGTCACCGCCGCCGTAAAGGGGTCCAGCTCCAGTATCCGCGCCTGGGCCAGCCCGTAATAGAGAACATACAGCTGGACCAGAAGGGGCACCCCCCGCAAGACCCAGGTGTACAGCCCCCCGAACCACCGCAGGATCCGGAAGGGTGAGAGCTTGATCAGGGCCACCGCCAGTCCGATCAGCAGACCGAACACGATGGCCAGAAGCGTCAGCTGGATGGTGATCAGGGCCCCCCGGCCCAGCAGGGGCACCACGATCCGCATAAACTCAATATCCACAAAGGCAGGCATTTTCTCACTCCAGACATCGGCCCGGGGGCCGGTTCGCACAATCAGGCAGCAAAAGAGGTTCAGGGAACCGGACGGACGTCCGGTTCCCTGGCCTCATGGTGTTTCAGTCACCGGCTGGCCGGTGACAGTGTTTACTCGTACGCGATCAGATCAGTCCCAAACCACTTCTCGGAGATCGCGGCCAGTGTGCCGTCTTCCATCATGTCCCGGAGCACCCCGTTCAGGGCTTCCGCCAGTTCGGTGTCCGCCTTGCGAAGACCGATCGCATAGTACTCATCCACCACACGGCCCTCGATCAGACGGTACTCGCCCGGCTTCATATCCATGAAGTGGGCCCCCGTGGTCGCGTCCACGATCACCGCGTCCACCCGGCCGATCGACAGGTCCTGGAACGCCAGAGGGTACTGGTCGTAGTAGACGGGATCCTCGTAGCCAATGCCCCGCAGGGCTTCAGAGGCCGACGAACCGGTCTGCGTGGCCAGGTTGAAGTCCCACAGGTCATCAATGCTGTTGATCTCCGTGTTGTCGGCCAGAACCACCGCCCCGATGCCCGCCTTCACGTAGGGAATCGAAAAGTTGATCGCCTCTTGGCGCTCATCGGTGATGCTCATCCCGTTGATCACCATGTCAAACTTGTTGGAATTCAGTGATCCGGTGACCCCCCGCCACTCGGTGGGAATCCACTCAAACTCAATCCCCAGCCGGGCGCTGAACTCCTCGACCATATCGATGTCAAAGCCAATCAGATCGTTCGTTCCCGCTTCCCGGAACCCCATGGGCGCAAACGTGTCATCCAGTCCCACCGTGGTCTTTCCTTCCGCCTGGATCCGTGCCCAGGTGGCGTCCCCCTCCGGCTCACCGGCATCTCCCGAAGAGCAGGCCGTCAGTGACAAGACCAGCAGCAGGGCAAGCAGTACAATTCCCCATTTTTTCATATCGATTTCTCCCTTTCAGAGTATTTCCTTCGACAGTTTAGTGCATTAGTACACTAAAGTCAAGGCACTTGACGTTTTTGGGATCTTTCTATAGAATGTTTCCGGGCCCATGCTTTGCGCATGGGTCCGGAAAGTGAGTGTGCCATGAACATCAACGAAGACTATCGTACCGGTCCCGACGGCCTGCTGACCTTCAACGGGGACATCGTCCACACGGAACCGAAACTCTTCTACCTGAACGGCTGCCGGGACCTGTTCCTGACCCTTCCTCCGGAAGAAGAGACGGCCAACCGGCTGTTGTACGCCCTGTACGAGAAAAACGCCCGGGAAGAAGACATCAGCATCTTCAACGGGTACGACATCAACTACAACCTCAAAGTCGTCCTCCCGGGCCTGGTGGGAGACGAATACATTAAATCGATCCCCCACTTCCACCCGGTCGACAACACCACCGGGGAAACCTTCACGGAGATCCACGAGATCATCCAGGGCGAAGGGATCATCCTTCTGCAGAAAAACGAAGAGACCCGGGATCTGGTCAACAAGGTGTCCGCCGTCGAATTCAAGCCCGGTGACCAGCTGTTCATCCGGTCGGGAAACGGCCACACCACCATCAACACCGGCAGGGAGCCGGTGATCATCGGCTCCCTGATCAAACGAAGCTCCGAGACGAACTTCGAGCCTTTCATGGAGCGCCGGGGCTGCATCTACTACCTGATCCGCACCGAAGACGGCCGCAGTGAGTTTGTCTTCAATCCCCATTACCCCAAATCCGTGGGCCTGGACATCCTGCCGGCCCCGGCACTGGACAACCCCCACCGGACCGAAGGCTCCATCTACCAGGCCTTCGTTCAGGATCCCGAGCGGTTTTCCGTTCTCTGGAAGTAGGTGTGCCATGGAAGGATCGCTGTCCCGCGAGGACTTTGAACACATATACCAGCTGACCGGCCGGGTGAACCCCCGGCCCGAAGACTGCGGTAAGCGCTGCAGCCAGGCCTGCTGCCGGACCGACGCCTCCCAGGGCATCTATCTTTTGCCCGGGGAACACCAGCTGTACACCGGGCTGGAAGACTGGTTCACCTGGGACGTCCAGGACGCCGCCGACTACCTGTTTCCCCGTTCCTGGGAGGGGGAGATCTACTTTCTGCACTGCGCCGGGCACTGCAGCCGGGATCTTCGGCCCATGCAGTGCCGGACCTATCCGGTGGCCCCCCACCTGACGGAAGACGGCCGGTTCGTCCTGGTCCGGGAGACGCTGGACACCACCTACCGCTGTCCCCTGATCACCGAAAACATGCCCCTGCTGCGCCCCTGGCTGAAAGCCACCTGGATGGCCTGGACCCGGCTTCTGACCGACCCCCTGATCCATGATCTGGTCCGGATGGACTCGGCGGAGCGCCGCAGACTACACCGAAACGTCAAAACAGCTTATGGCCACATCAGTCGGCCATAAGCTGTTCCCATTTTTCCATCATCTGCCCCAGGTCTTCCTGGGTTTCCTCAAAGGCCTCCTGGGCCTTTTCGTATTCCCGGGGGTTGTCATAAAGCTCCGGGTCGCTGAGCCGGCCGTTCAGGGCGGCCAGGGCCTCCTCCAGCCGGGTGATCTCCCCTTCCACCCGGGTCAGATCCGCCCGGCGGATCCGCTGCTGTTTGCGGTCCCCGGAACTCTCCGTCCGGCCGGCCGCAGACCCGGTTGCACCGGCCTGGCGTTCCTGTTCGGTCCGGCGCTTTTCCTCCTGCCGGTGCTCGTCTTCCCGTTTCGTCTTCCAGGCCAGAAGCTCCCCGTAGCCGCCCCGGACCTCCACCAGGGAGCCCTCCTCAAAGACCCAGAAACTCCGGGCCATCCGGCTTAAGAAATACCGGTCGTGGGACACAAACAGGAGGGTTCCGTCGTATTCCTCCAGGGCCTCCTCCAGGTGTTCCCGGCTGTAAATGTCCAGGTGGTTGGTGGGCTCATCGAGAATCAGCAGGTTGGGCCGGCGGAAAAACAGAACCGCCAGGGCCAGCCGGGACTTTTCGCCCCCCGACAGACTGGCCCCCAGCTTGAAGACGTCCTCCCCCCGGAACCCGAAGCGGGCCAGAAGCCTGCGGGCCTCTTCTTCGGTCTCCACCCCTTCGTCCATCAGGGTGTCCAGGACCGACAGGGCCGTGGGGACCGTCTCGTGTTCCTGGGAAAACCAGCCGGTCTCCACGTTGGCCCCCCGGATCAGGCGCCCCTCATAGGGGTGTTCCCCCACCAGGGCCTTCAGGAAGGTCGACTTCCCGCAGCCGTTGGGGCCCACCAGGGCAATCCGGTCTTCCCGCAAAATGTCCTTGTGGACGTCCGTCAGGAGGGGTTTTCCCGGGTAGCCCACTGACAGCCCCCGGATCCGCAGAACCTTCTCTCCGGAGAGCACCCCCCGGGAAAACCCGATGGACTCCCGTCGGACCTCCCCCCGGCGCTGGAGGCGGTCCATCCGGTCCAGCTGGCGCTGCCGGCCCCGGGCCTGCTTGGACTTGATCCCCGCCCCGTAGCGGCGCACATAGTCTTCGGTGTCTGCAATCTTCTTTTCCTGCTTGTCCACCGCCTTGTTGTGGGATTCAATCTGCAGTTCTTTTTGTTCCACAAACCGGCTGTAGTTTCCCGGATAGGAATAAAGATGGCCGTTTTCAAAC
>SKMO01000176.1 GCA_007121025.1 Bacillota bacterium
GTTCAACGGGGTCACAGGATCGCAGTTGCTCGTTCCAATACCTGATTATGATAGCATACACTTTTCCTTTGCGGCAAACAGGGTATACCGGCGGAGGCAAACCGGCGGGAACGCAGGCATGTTTGGTTCTGCAGGTCAACCCTTCGCCTGAAACGTCTCATTGTGGTAAAATCAATAAGAGGTGATCAGGATGGAGTCAACCATATACCTGTTGGGGGCCGACCTGCTGGTCACCACGCATTTTCTTTATGTGGCTTTCGTGGTCGCTGGCGAAGCGGCGATCCTTCTGGGATGGCACCGCAACTGGGTATGGGTGCGGAATCTGCTCTTCCGGACGGTCCATTTCGTGGCCATCCTGATTGTCGCTGTCCAGGCGGTCCTCAGGATCCCCTGTCCACTGACAGTCTGGGAATACCGGCTGAGAGAAATGGCCGGGCAGACCGCCGACTGGGAGCTGTCTTTTGTCGCCCGGTTGTTTCGTCGCATTGTGTTTCACCCGCTTCCCGACTGGTTTTTTCTGCTTCTGTATATCGGTTTCGGAGCGTTGGTCCTCATCACCCTGTTTCTTGTTCCACCGGATAAACCTCCCCGGAAAAAAGAGGAGAAAAGAAGCCCCTGAAAAAGTCGATAAACTCCCTTGACAGAACGAACCATGAATGACATAATCTATTTATACTGATTACAAAATTGTATCGTTTTAATTCTTTTGATGACGGCGGGTCACCCCGTTGCGCAATACACTACAAACTGGAGGTACTGTAACATGAGTGAAAACAAAACCCTTGAAAACCTGATGGCCGCGTTTGCCGGGGAATCCCAGGCCAACCGCAAATACCTGGCGTATGCCGCCAAGGCAGAAGCCGACGGCAACATCAACGCCGCCAAACTGTTCCGCGCTGCTTCTGACGCGGAAACCATTCATGCCCTGAAGCATTTTGAAGTGGCCGGCAAGGTCGGCTCCACCAGTGACAATCTCAAGGATGCCGTCGCCGGGGAAACCCATGAGTTCGAAGCCATGTACCCGGGGTTCGTGGAAACAGCCGAAGCAGAAGGAAACAGCGATGCTGTCCGGTCCTTTATCTACGCCATGAAGGCTGAAGAAGTCCACGCCAGTCTCTACCAGGAAGCCCTGGACAGCCTGGACGCCAGTGAGGAAATCTACTACTACCTTTGTCCGATCTGCGGAAACATCGAAAAAACGATTCCTGAAAAGTGCAGCATCTGCGGCGCTTCGGGAACCAAGTTCATTCAGTACTAACATCTTCAACTGCACACGATTCTCCCGGCCAACCGGATGCGCAAAACGCCTCCGGTTGGCCCTTTCATCTGCAAATGGAGGACCCCATGACCATTGTCGGATTGACCCTGTTCATCATCCTGGCGACCTGCGTGCTGGACATCAGCCTGTCGGTCCTGACCCTGAAGCATCGCCACCAACCACTGCCTGAGAGCATTCAGGACATCTACGACCCCGAAGAATACGACCGCTGGATGCGCTACAGCATGGAAAACCACCGGTTGTCCATGGTCTCACAGACGTTGCACACCCTTCTCCTGCTGGGGTTCTTTCTCTTGGGCGTGTTCCCCCGTCTGGACAACCTGACCACCCGGTTGACCAGCGACCCCATCCTCCAGAGCGTCCTGTTTCTGGGGGCGTACGCGCTGGTCATGGCACTTGCGGGCATCGGGTTTTCCTGGTACCGGACATTTTCCATTGAACAGCGTTATGGGTTCAACCGTTCCACCCCCCGAACGTTTCTGCTGGACCGGTTAAAATCCTTTCTGTTGACGCTGCTCCTGGGGGGTCCTCTTCTGTACGGTCTGTTCTTTCTCTACGTCAGATGGCCCCAACGGTTTGTTCTGTATGCCTGGATCGGCGCCATTGTTGTGAGCCTGACGGTGAATATTCTCTACACCCGCCTGTTTATCCGCCTGTTCAACCGGCTCACCCCCCTGGAGGACGGCCCCTTGAAAGACCGGCTGACCAGCCTCGCGGCCACGTCCGGTTATGAACTCAAAAAAATTAGCCTGATCGATGCCTCCCGCCGGTCCACCAAGCTCAATGCCTTTTTTTCCGGATTCGGACGCTTCCGGCAGATCGTCCTGTTCGACACGCTTCTGGACAAATGCACCACGGACCAGGTGGTCAGCGTGGTGGCCCATGAAATCGGCCATGCGAAACACAAAGACACCCTCCGCAACTTTGGTCTCGGACTGGTTCAGTCGGCCGTTTTGCTGGGCCTTCTTTCCCTGTTCCTCTCGACACCATCCCTCTCCCGGGCCTTTGGCTTTCCGGGGGTTCATCTGGGGTTTGTTCTCATTCTCATGGGCATTTTGCTGGAGCCGGTCAGCGTCCTTCTGCAGATTCCCCTGACAGCGCTGTCCCGCCGGGCGGAATACCGGGCAGACCGCTACGCTGCCCTTTCCGGCTACCGGGAGGCCATGATCGGTGCCCTGAAAGTACTGGCCCGGGAGAACTTCGCCAACCTCACACCCCACCCGCTGGTCGTCCGGCTCACCTACTCCCATCCGCCGGTCAGCAACCGGATCGACGCCCTGGAAGATCTGGACTTGCCGGCGGACGCGCCGTCCAGAACCACCCTCCCGGTGTCCGGCTAAGCTCTTCTGCCCGGTCCGGAGGCCCTCACCTGGAAGACCAGCCGGATCAAAGCATCAGCAGACCGAGCAACGGTTCACAAAGTGTCCTGTTCAGTCTGCGGGCCGGCGCCGGACCAGCCTGTTCCCATATCCGCTCCAAGCTCATATCCGCTCTGCGTCTTTTTTCGGCAACAAAAAGCGGGGAACACCCAACCATTCCCCGCTTCATACGTTCATCATCTGATGATCACAAAAAATTCCATACAAACCGCATGCCCTGTGTCCGGATCCCCTTAATCTCCTCTGATCATCGCTGAACCGCATTTGGGACATGGATGATCCCCACAGGGTTCCGATCTGCGGTGTCTGATCACCGTCCCGCATTCCGGACATTTGCACAATCCCAGCATCCCGGTTCCGGGAGGCCCGACCACTGCCTCATCATGCACCTCGGTGTGCCCGCATGGATTTACCGGACCTTTTTTTCCAGTTCCTGACATTTTTACTGCACCCCCTTTTCAACGTTTTTTCCATCTATACCCTTATCATATCTCATTTATAACATATGTCAATAATTCAGACGCCATTTCCACCGCTTCCATCTGCCCTCCCCCTGTCGGGCCGATGACAGTCACCGGCACATGGTCAATGGCAGCTTCTACCAACAGGCAATGCCCAGTCCGGTCTTTGCGCTTCCCGTCGTCCCGATGATCACCCCATGGGTCGTCAGGTCTTTTGATTTGTTCAGGACCCGTTTACCGTCGGTCTGACCGTCCCCCACGCCCACCGTTTTTCCCAGATAAAACACACCTGGTTTTTCGAAATCCTGCATGATTCTGCCTCCTCATGGCTTCCCCCCCTTTTGCCAACCGGACCGAAGCGGGGGGTTCTAACGCTGAAAGATCTCCTTAATGATATACCGGGTCCGGCGGGCACCTCCCCGGAAAGTCCCCACTGTCCAGTCCACCGTGGCCTTTTTGGATGCCGATGCAAACGCCCTTACAATGGCTGACGCGTTCTGACTGACCACCCTGCCCAGCAGACTGCAGGCTTCCAGAGTGGCCGAACGCCGCAGAACCCGACGGTCTACTTTGGTGACTGCCGCCGAATAACGGCGGGCCATGGCCCCCACACGGAGGGTCAGAAAAGCGTTGGCCGATCCCTCAATCACCGAGTTAATCAGCAGATTGGCCACTGCTGTGGTCCCCGGAACCAGGGTGCTCAGGGTCCCCCCCATCAGAGAACTGATCACCGGCTCCAGCTGTTCGTCCAGCAGGGCCAGATCCTCAATTTCCCGGGCCATCAGGACGGTCACCGCCACGTTGGCGTACAGATGAACGATATCCGCAGCCCGGGGCTTCTGGTCGTAGAGATGACTGATCCGCCAAACCAGCCTTGACAGACCGGCAAGCACAAAAAACCCGTCCAGCACGCCGTTTTGCGACACCGCCGTGGTGATGAACACTGTGGACGCCGCTTCATGGATGATTCCTTCCGCCCGCCGGTTCAAGAGTTCCAGGGCCGCTTCAATCTGTTCTTTCAGATCCTCTTCCTGCCGGAACACAAATCCCTGTTCCTGCAGGTGCCGGTTGCGGCTCAAGCGTTTGTACAGTTCCCGCAGAAATTCCTCGTACGCCTGAACATCCTTCTCGTCCGGCACGTCCAGGGGTTTGCGCAGATGGATAATCCCCAGCACCGGAACGACCAGCACCCCGGCAGACACAACCCCCAGAAGGCCGGTCACCCCCCGGGCCAGCAGCGGATGAATCCCCCACAGTGCCGCATGCACCCGGGCCAACTGGCTGACGATGGCCAGCAGCAAAAGCACAAGCACGCCGGCCCCCACCCACAACAGCAATCGTTTCAAGCCCTTGTCCATGATCCGCCCCCCGTTTCGTTATTTCCTGCCATGCTGATGCAGCAGTCGGGCCGCCGCATCGGGAACACGTTTTTGCTGTTCGAGGGGCACCCGCTCATAGGCAGAATCGTCCGGACGCTCAGGAAGACGAATGTCCTTTGGATGAACCTCCTCATAGTCGAACTGGCCCAGCAGATGGCTGATGCAGTTGACTCTCGCGTTTCGCTTGTGGTCCGAATCCACCACATACCAGGGGGAATTGTCGCGGTCCGAATGCATGAACATGATGTCCTTGGCTTTGGAGTATTCGTGCCATTTGCGCCTGGCCTCAAGGTCCATGTCACTGATCTTCCACCGTCTGGCCGGATCATTGATCCGGGACAGAAAACGCCGTTCCTGTTCCCCGTCACTGACCGAAATCCAGTACTTGATCAGATGGATGCCCGACCGCATCAGCATGGTCTCAAATTCCGGAACAGAACGCAGAAACTCCCAGTACTCTTCATCCGTACAAAACCCCATCACCCGTTCCACCCCGGCCCGGTTGTACCAGCTCCGGTCAAACAACACCATCTCACCGGCAGCAGGCAGATGGGCCACATACCGCTGGAAATACCACTGGGTCTTTTCTTTTTCGGTGGGAACCGGCAGGGCCGCCACCCGGCAGTACCGGGGATTCAGGGTCTGGGAGATCCGCTTGATGGTGCCCCCCTTGCCGGCAGCATCCCTGCCCTCAAACAGGACCACCACCTTCATGCCCTCATCAATGATCCACTTCTGCAGTTTCACCAGCTCAACGTGCAGTCGGCCCAGTTCCTTTTCATACATTTTCCGGGGCAACTTAGGCGTTTGGGACATCATTTTCCCTCCTTTTCGTCATTCCACTCAACACCGGATAAACGGCCTTTTCTTTTCGATTTCTGATGCTCCCGGGCGCTTTTCACACCGCCAAATGACCCGTAAATCTCACGAATTTCGGCCTGTTCAATCTGACGGGAATCCATCCCATCACACCGGGCCTCCTTCTGGATTTTCCAGCAGTCGTTCCTCTTCAATGGCCTGCCGGACGACGCAGCCCGATTCCTCCTCGTGACGGCAGTCCCGGAACCGGCACTCCCCGGCCAGAACCGCCATTCCCGGAAACGTTCTGGACAGGTTCACACGGCCCACCTCCAGTTCCCGTATGCCCGGGGGATCGATGACGGCTCCTCCTACAGACACGGCCATCTGCTGACTGGTGGTGTTGCCGGCCCCGGACGTTCCGGCAACCCGGCGCACGCCACACTTTTTCTTGTCAGACTGTGGTGGATGATCCCGCGGTCCTGCCGACCTTCTGTCTGATCCTCCCTCACGTAGTCCTCCTCCGCGGCGGCATCCAGGCTGTCTGGGCACGCATGGCGCAGTCGGATGTCACCACCAGGTAAAGGTCCCGGTGTCTCGCGCAGACTCTTCCCAACATCAGACCATCAAAGCCTGACGCCTCCCCCCGAAAGTCCTCCGAAAAGCTCTGTCCCGCAGCCCTGTGCCCATCTCCGTACCTCTTATCCCAACCAAATCAATATTGCACATATTCCCCCCTGCAAACCCAAAACCCTGCAACAGAGATCCCATTATCGCGTCTCCAGTCCTTTTTCCCGTTCACCAGAACAAGGCAGCTTTCCGCTCCGGAAAACCGCCTTGTGTCTGCGTCATTTCTCTTCGCCCAAAAAGGACTGTCCGGGTCCGGACAGTCCTTTCTGGGGTATTTCACTGTTTCCACAGTTATTTCAGGGGCACATCGATTTGCACATGTCCGGCAATCGACTCGATGATCTCTCCGTTGACCAACATCTGTATCGCTTCCACCCGGTCCAGTTGCATCATGGTCCCGACGATAGAGCTGACCAATACGGCTTCCGTCTCTGCACCGAAGGGCCCTTCCCGGATGTCCGCTGAAACGTTCAGATAGAGGATCCCATCATCGAGATACACGTCCAACAGGACGGTATCCTCAGGAATGATGGCCATCAGGTCATCGCTTTGAGGTCCTTCCAGAAGCGCTTCAAACAGCTCCCGGGCACCCACCTGGGGACCTTCAAACGTCCGCTGCTCAGACACCGCCACAAACGATGTCCCGGTGTCCTGCATGAAGTACAGGTTCAGGGTCAGCTCTTCCGTTGTGGGTTCCTCCCGACGAACCTCTTCCCGGATGACGCCGCCCACCGATTCGATTCCATCTGCGGGGAACCGGATCAGCTGGTGCGGATAGGTCAGTGCCTGTGTCACCTGTTCATGGGGTCCGGGAACCGTCAGCACGGCCGTCACATAGACTGCCCGGCCTGGCTGAGGCCTGACTTCAGTCACGGTCATCTCATAGCCGCCGGTGGGCCGTTCACCGGCTCCTGCCAGTACGTAGATCCAGTCCGCAGTCATCAGGCTGTGAATCCCGTAGGTCTCCAGGTGGTCATCCAGCCAGGACTGACGCAAACCGGGAAGATCCCCAATGTCCGCTGGATCCAACACCTCAAACCCGATGGGCTGGAGAGAATCCACCGTAACGGTCCGCTCTGCTCCGTTCCACATCACCGTGGCCCCCAACTGCTCGGCGGCAAACCGCAGGGGCACCATGGTCCGTCCGCTGATGATCCTGGTGGGAACGTCCATGGTCACGGTTCGGTCACCGGTCTCCGGTTCATTGATCACCGCATCCCGGGAGTCCACCGTCAGGCGGATTTCCGTTCTGCCCCGGACAGCCACCACGGTCTTGGTGTCTTCCTGCCAGTCCACGTGGGCGCCCAGCGCCCGCAACAGAATGGCAAAAGGAACCAGTGTCCGGCCGTTTTCAATCAGCGGAGGCACATCCGGTTCCAGCCAGATCCCGTCAACAGAAATCCTGATCTCATCCTGCGGGGACGCTCCGTCTGCCGCCATGAGACTCAGCGGTCCCATCAGAATCAGGGAAGCCGCCATCAACAAAGCCAACATTTTGTTTCGCATCTGTACCGCTCCTTTCAAAATTTAACGTTCGTGTCCAAAATAAACCTTCTTATCCTTACAGACGACGATGCTCCCAGGATGTTCCATCCCTGAAGGAGAGTGAACCCCACCTGGCCCTGCTCATCAAAAACAGCCCGGGCCGAACCGAAAAATGGTATGATGGGTTCAACAGAATCCAAGGGAGGAAAAGATCATGCCACCAACCCCGCCGCATTTGAAAGACCGTCTGCACCGAATCATCAATGACACCGACTCCCCGGAGGGCCGGCTGTTCGACATCCTGCTGATCCTGTCCATCGTGATCAGCAGCACCCTGATCGTCCTGGAGAGTGTTGAATCGATCCGCCTGATCTATGGAGGCATCCTTCTTGGAATCCAAAGCGTCTTCCTGGCCGTATTCACCATTGAGTATGCCCTGCGGATTCTGGTGGCCCCCAAAAAGCGGGCCTACCTGTTCAGTTTCTTCGGTCTGGTTGACCTGCTGGCGATCCTGCCGTTTTACCTCACCCTGTTCATGCCGGCCGGCCGTCTGTTTCCGGTAATCCGCACCCTGCGGTTGCTTCGCCTCTTTACCGTGTTTAAGATGAACCGTTATGTACGGGAATCCGGTCACCTGCTGGACGCCCTGCGAGCCAGCCGGACAAAGATCACCGTGTTTCTGGTCACCATCTTTTTCATCATCGTGATTGTCGGAGCCATGATGTACGTGGTCGAAGGTCCACCCCACGGGTTTGTGAGCATTCCTGAATCCATGTACTGGGCGGTGGTCACCGTCTCTACGGTGGGGTACGGGGACATCTCCCCCCAGACCACGTTGGGAAAACTGATTTCCAGTGTCCTGATGATCATTGGGTACAGCATCATTGCCGTTCCCACAGGCATCATCACCAGTGAACTGGCCTTCGCCTCCAGAGACCCGGGCCGCAAAGCAGCAAAATCCCCGCAGAACTGCCCTCACTGCAGCCACGGAGAACACCTCCCCGGATCCATTTATTGCCATATGTGTGGCGGTTCCCTGCTTCCCTGACGCCTTCAGATCCCCGGAAAGGAGGGCAACCGATTTGAACAGATTCTCCCTTTCAATGCCGCTGCTGGGAGCAATTGTCCTCTTCCTGGCCGTAGCAGGACTGCTGCTGGGCGTTCCTGTGCTGGCCGGCAATCCACCGCCGGACCCGTCCTTTGAGGAAACCCTGGACAACCTCCTGTCGGACACGGCCAGCCGATTGTCCATCCCCGCCCTCTCCGTGGCCGTGGCCCGGGACAACGAAACGGTCTATCACCGGACAATTGGAGAAAACCTCACAACGGAAAGCCGGTTTCAGATCGGTTCGGTCAGCAAGTCGTTCACCGCCCTGGCGGTCATGCAGTTGGCGGAGGCCGGCCGGATCAACCTGGATGCTCCGGTTAGCACGTACATCACTGAATTTGAGGTTTCCGACCGGATCACCGTCCGGCATCTGCTCAACCAGGTCAGCGGCATGACGGAATTCGACTACATGTCCTCCCTGCCCCCGGACGCCTCCTTTGAGGATCTGGTTCAGGACATGAACGGGATCACACCCAGCCACCCCCCCGGTGAACACTTTGCCTACTTCAACCAGAACTACAGCCTGCTGGGGCTGGTGGTCGAACGAACCAGCGGCATCCCCTACGCACAATACCTGGAAAAGCAGATCTTCCGGCCCCTGGGACTCGCGCACACCTGTGCACTGGGAGACGCTGATCTTTCGGGACATCTGTCGGTTTTCGGTTTTTCCGTTGCCCGACCCGAACCGGTAATCCGGTATGACATCCCAGCCGGCTACCTCACCTCAACCGCCCAGGACATGGTCTGGTATCTGGAAGCCATTCGGACAGCCCACCCGGACACCGGGGTCTCCCCGGAGGGCATCGCCCAGATGATGGACGCCGATCCCTACGGCATGGGCTGGATGGCCGGAACCATCTCCGGACGTCCCGCTGTTCACCACGGAGGTTCACTGCCCGGGTTTTCCACCAACGCAGTGATGCTCACTGAGGACGGCACCAGCATCGCAATTCTCATGAACAAACAGCACATGTTCAACGCCCTGGTGTTCTATCCCGATCTGACTGAAGCCGTTGTATCCGTCCTGACCGGGCAGAACCCCCAGGACCGCCTGCATCTGTTCTGGCTGGTCCGGCTGGTGCTGCTGTTCTTTCTGCTCAACGTCCTTGCAAACCTCAGAGCCATCGGGAAACTGCTTTTCCGCCCGGACCGGCACACCACCTTGCAGCGGTCGATTGCTGTGGGACGAAGACTGTTGCTCGCTCTGGCCCTGATCCTTCTGATTCCCATGGGTGCCCGGATTCTGCTGGGCCGGGGGGTGACCTGGCATCTGGCCTTTCTGTTGATGCCCGACATGATCCTCTGGCTGGCCATCGGCATCAGTTTCAGCCTCATTGAAGCCGCCATCCATACGGTTTATCTGGTCAGGGGACGCTGATCCAAACCGTTCGGCCTCACGGAATCCAAAACGCTGCCACACATGTGACAGCGTTTTTCAACCGTTCTTACATCTTTTTGAGCAAACCTGTCTGTTCGTTGAATGCATCGATCAGTGCATCAATCTTTTCCGTGTACTCTGGAAGCCGGGGCCAGTACGTTTTTGCACCATACCACTGCGCATCCAGTTCGGCTACCTCTTTTCCCTGTTGCTCAACCCAGGTGTAATATTTCAGATTGTGTATTCTTTTCTGGATGGCGTACGTCAATTCCAGGACATAATCGGTTTTCACCCCCAGCATGTGCCGCTCATGAGCCACGGCGGCTGACACTCTGTCGTACTCCGGAACCTGCTCTTGCATCTCCCGGATTCTGGACGCATACATGTCTGCGGAATCCGTCAGAACGGTGGCAATGACATCGTCTGAGCCCAGCTCGAAGTATCTGGCCATCTTGATGGCCATCAGGATGTTGGCCACTCCGGAAATGCCAATCCAGGGCAATGTCTCAATGAACTCGTCTGCTACGCCGACGGAACGCAGGTAATCGTGTCCCTGCGGTTCATTGAAGAGACGAAATGCCGCCATGGTGTCCTCATCATCCACTGCAACGACCACATCGTTGTTCCGGATGTTGTGAATCCACGGCACATGCTTGTCTCCGATACCCTCGATCCGGTGCCCCCCAAACCCATTGTCATAGAGCGTCGGACACTGCACCGCCTCTCCCACCGCCAGTTTGGCGTTTGGGTACACGGTTTTCAGATACTCCCCTGCATGGGTCGTTCCAGCCGAACCGGATGTGAAGCAACTGCCAAACAACCCCTCTCCTTCATTCATGACTTCGTCAAGCACATCCTCCAACGCATGTCCGGTCACCTCATAATGCCAGAGGGGGTTGCCGAACTCAGAAAACTGATTGAACACAAACACATTGTCCCGGGTGTTGACCAGTTCCCAGGTTTTGTCATATATCTCCTTGACATTGCTTTCACAGCCCGGCGTGGCATAGACTTCCCCGGCCACCTGTTGAAGCCATTCAAAACGTTCCTTGCTCATTTCTTCCGGTAAAATGGCAATGGACTCACAGGCCAGCAGATGTGCATTGAACGCGCCACCCCGACAGTAATTCCCGGTTGACGGCCAGACCGCCTGGTGATAGGTTGGATCAAATTGCCCGGTCACCAATGCCGGCACCAGACAGCCCAGTGTGGGCCCAACCTTGTGGGATCCTGTCGGAAAAAACTTTCCGGCCATGGCTACGATTTTTGCATCCACACCGGACAGTTCCCGGGGGATCACCATGTAATTCGGGATCGCCTGAAACCCTCCGCCATCCGCTTTTGGTTCATTCTTCCAAGTGATGCGAAACAGATTGATCGGATCAAATCCCCAGAGACCGGTCTGGCGAACGGCTTCTTTGACCTTTTCAGGGATCAGGTCCGGATTCTTCATCTGAGCAAATGTGGGTATAATGATATTCCGCTCCTTTGCCCGTTGAACCGTTTTTTTCAACTGCTCTTCGTGCACCGTCAAATCAATCAGCTGAACCATTTTTCGCCCTCCTTGCACCAATGCCACTGCGTGCATTCGTTCGCATGGCCCGCACGAAATGGCCAAACACAGCAATTATGAACATATGCCCTTTACATTTCCATCATACTCTTTATGGGGCATATGTCAATATGGATCTTGCCGTTTTCACCCAACCACAAGCACAAGCAGACACAGGCCCTCCGGTACCGGAGGGCCTGTGTCTGTGCATCCATCTGATCAGGAAAGGCGGCTTATGCTTCCTGCCTGTTTCCTGTGTTTTGACTGTTCTGTCCGCCTGTTTTTTTCCGGCGGTGGGGACGCTTGTGTTCCGGTTTCCCGGAACCCCTGCGCTCTCCATTTTTCACGCCCCGCCGCTTTTCATCTTTTCCCGAACCTGAAGACTGGCGTCCTTTGGGCTGTCGGCCGGTGACCGCCGTCTTTGCCGGAATGTCAGTTTCCATCAGGGGATAGGGATGCTCATTCACAAGGGGAACCTGTCGCCCGATCAACTTCTGGATATCCCGCAAAAGCGGCTTTTCTTCCTGATTGCAAAAGGAAATGGCAACCCCGCCCAGGCCGGCCCGGCCCGTCCGGCCGATCCGGTGCACATAGGTCTCCGGAATCTCCGGCAGATCGTAATTGAACACGTGGGAAAGCTCCTCCACGTCAATGCCCCGGGCGGCAATGTCCGTCGCCACCAGCACCCTGGTTCTCCGTTCTTTGAAATCCTTGAGGGCCCGCTGCCTGGCGTTCTGGGATTTGTTGCCGTGAATGGCCTGGGCCTGTACGCCCGCACGGTGAAGCAGTCGGACAATCTTGTCGGCTCCGTGTTTGGTCCGGGAGAACACCAATGCCGAGGTAATCGCCGGATCCTGCAGCAGGTGCACCAGCAGCTCAATCTTCTTTTTCTTGTCCACATGGTAGACCATCTGCTCGATGGTCTCCACGGTGGACGCCACCGGGGTCACTTCAATGCGCACCGGGTCCTTCAGGATGGAATCTGACAGTGAAGCGATCTCCTGGGGCATGGTGGCCGAGAAGAACATGGTCTGACGGACTTCGGGGATCCGCTCTATGATTTTTTTAACATCACGGATCATTCCCATGTCCAACATGCGGTCGGCCTCATCGAGAACAAAAAACTCCACCTGACTCAAGTCCACAAACTTCTGGCCCACCAGATCCAGCAGCCGTCCCGGTGTGGCCACCAGGATGTCCACGCCCCGGCCCAGTTCTTTGGTCTGGGGGTGCTGGGTCACGCCGCCATAAATGGTCAGGACCCGCAGGTCCAGGTGACTGCCATATGTGGAAAAACTGTCTCCAATCTGAATGGCCAGCTCCCGCGTGGGGGCCAGGACCAGCGCCCGGATGGGGCGCTTTCCTTTACGCGTCTGGGATTCGGACGCCATCTTTTGCAAAATCGGAATGGCAAAGGCGGCCGTTTTCCCCGTTCCCGTCTGTGCACAACCCAACAGATCCCGTCCGTCCAGCAGATGTGGGATGCTGTCTGCCTGAATTGGGGTCGCCTTGCGGTACCCCTGGTGTTTCAAAGCCCTTCGAATGGGGGCCATGATGTCTAAATGGTCAAAGCTCAATGTTTTTCTCCTTTTCGTCAACGGTCCACTGACGGACCCGACAGTTCAAACGGTTCTGCCAGAATCAGGTCCCGGCAAAAGAAAGAACGCATGCATGGTTGCAATGCGTTCTCCAAAACCAGGACCTGTCTGTCCGGTAATTCTCGATTCGTCCGTTGCAATAACTGCGATCAATGCTATACAACACTCCGGACAGCGCTTCGGATGTCCTGCCAACGGCAGTCACCCCCTGTTTCCGGAATCTTTTCTCTAAAGTCTATTATACCCGAAAAGCGGCGAAAACGCCAGTTTTCGACAGGAGCACTGGTGACGCCCATCACCGCCGGACCAGCCGTCCCCCGTCAATCACGTGAATGCTTCCGGTGATCCAGCGGGCCCGGTCGGAAATGAGAAACAGCACCAGGTCCGCCACGTCCCGTTCTGTCCCGAGACCCAGCGGATAGCCCCGGGCTGCATCCTCCATGAACGCCTCGTATTCCGGTTCCGTCAACACGTGGTTGTGGACGTGAAATTTCGTGTCCACCAGACCCGGATTAACCGCATTCACCCGGATTCCCAATGAACCCAGCTCAGCCGCCAGATACTTGGTCATCATGTCAAGGCCGGCTTTGCTGACCGAATAGGCAATCGAACTGCCTGGCGCCAGCGCCCCGATGCTCGACATGTTGATGATGCTCGCGCCGGGCGACAGTTTCAGCAGGGGAAGCATCCGCCTGATCAGCCGGTACGGGGCGTTCAGGTTCACCGCCACCGTCTCTTCCCACTGCTCCGCACTCAGCGTTTCCACACCCCCGCCGTGCATAATCCCCGCATTGTTCACCAAAACGTCCAGTCTCCCGGCGGTCTCCCGAATCTGCTCAAACACCCGGTCCAGATCCTCTTTCCGGGTCACATCCCCCACGATGAACCGGGCGGACGTTCCCGTCTCCCGGAGCAGTGGATCATCCGCGCCCACCGGCCGGCGGGACACAGAGAACACCAGATAGCCCTGGTCCACCAGATCACGAACCACCTGCGCGCCAATCCCCCGGGACCCACCGGTCACCAGCGCCACCTTTCTGTCCAGTTTTTCGGTCACAACATTTCCCCCTTGTCGAACAGTGTCGGTTTTCATGGTAACACGCTCCGCTGCAATTGCCAAATACTGCCAGAACAAGAGCGCTTCCGATCACTTGTGCGCCCGGCAGCGCTCTGTGGTTTCAGATGGTCCGATGCCTGCGCAAGCAACGTCCGTGGTGACGAATCACAGAAGTCTGTGTGCTGGAAACAACCGCTTCCATTCAGGACTTCCCCGATGGTATCCCTGTGGAGGGCGCTTCTTCAATCACCATTTTCGGTGACCGCATATACCAGTGAACCGATCCTCTGGGGCTGCCCCGGAGGCGACGTCCGAATCACCTCCCATGCAGATGGAACTGAACACGCTGCACCCCGTTTCACCGGCGGGGACTGGTCAGGGTAACTCCCGGCAGACTGACTGCAGGGACAACCCCGGGGACACAAACACACCCTGAGCGTACTTCACCCAAAACGCATTTTCCCGGCTGTTCCTGAATCTGACTTCTGTCCTGTGCCCTAAACCACCGTATTGCTCAGAATCTCCATGAACCCGTTTCTGTCCGCTGACCCGATCAACCGGTTCACCTCGGAAAGAGCCTGTTCTCCCATCCGGTACCACAGTCCGGCTGTCACATCGTGTACGAGCGACGGCGGAAAGCCCGCAAGATCCTCCGGCTGGTGGGTTCTGACCAGTCCGTACAGATCCATCTGCCGGATGCTGTTCCCCTCTGCATCGAGGAATTCGACCCGGCTCTGCTTGTAATATGCTCCGGGTAGATCGATATGCACCATCCAGGAATAGAACACCGGCTCCTCAGCCCTGGCTCCCGTCTGTGCACGAATCACGTTCCACAGCGCCTGATGATACCCGTGGCCCCGCATCTCCTGAATCACCCCGCCCATGGTCATCCGGTACTCCCGGTGTACACTGGCCACCGTCTGACCATCGATCACCAGGGGCGGCGTCCGGACACTGACCACCCGGTCCTGGAAGTGGACCGTACAGTCAAAGGCCTCCCCGATGAACCGCAGGGGCACCATCATCCGGCCCTTGTACAGGTAGGGAGCGGCGTCCAGGACGGACTGCTTTCCATTTATCAGAACCGTCCGACTGCCCGGCCGCAGGACGATCTCAAGGTCCCCTTTGGTGAGCCGGACCCTTCCATCGGCCCAGTCCACCTCAGCACCCATCGTTTCCCCCAGAACCCGCAGGGGAACCATGGTCCGGTTTTGCACCAGTTGTGGGGCCACATCCGTCCGGACAGTGACCCCGTCCATCCGGACTGTCAGGTCGGCTGCGCTGGCAGCCGTGCCCGTACAGACAACCATCAAGAGCACTGCAACCACAAAAACCATTCCTTTTTTCATTGTACTGTCACCCCTGTCTCCGTTTCTCTGCATGTCCGTTTGCGTCCGGTCCATCTGTTCGTTTCCGGACCTCCATCCGTCCATGGTCTTTCGTTAGACGCCCTGAACGAAAAAGTGTTCCCGGGTCCATGGACACTGCCAGGCCAGTTGTCCTCAGACATAGGGAACCGGTGTATCGTATTCGATGTCCATAACATGAAAATCGAACCAGTGAAAGTCCCCGCCTTCAAGCTTCCAGGTGATCTCACCCCTGGCGGGGATCCGGATCCCGTCAAACTCCCCGTGGTCCCACAAATCAATGGACCAGGTTTCCAGACGGAATTCCCCGTCGAATTCCCCGTAGCGACGGGCGTGAACGTTGACCACATCACCTGCTTCATTGAACACAAAGACCGCAGAGGCCGTGATCCCCCCATAGGTCATCGTGGCCTGGGATCGGCTTTCGTCAAGCCCCTCCCAGACAATGTGTTCACCAAGCACCGCACTGGGAAACCAGACCGTCTCAACCAGATAGCGAAGAAGCGTCCCCTGGTCGATTTCCTCACCCCGGGAATCAGCCACCGGAAACAGAGACAGCAGCCGGATTTGCATGTGCCCCCGTCCGTCCAGATAGCGGTCGATCCCTTTGATGTGGACCAGCGGCGCCGCCCTTACATCAGCAGCCCAGATAAACCCGGGTTCTTGTGTGACGAAGTATTGCACCGCCTCCACGGGCATCCAGGAACCTTCCGGCTCCAGCCGCATCCGGGCGGACTGCCGCAGCCGAACGGCCGAAGCGGGTTTTTTCCCCACCACCCCTGCCCCCTGGAGCCACTGCCGGACGTTTTCGGGCAGTGGCTCCAGGTCCTGTTCTGTCACCGTGTCTGATGATTCACTCACCCCGGCAAACAGCAACCGGGCCTCGCTGCTGACCCGGGCTCCAAGAAGCCCTCTGGCAACCGCCGGTCCAGCCACGAACAGACCCAGCAGAATCGCGGCAGCGATCACGCCGATGGCCACTTTGTTCATTCAATTTCTCCTTTCTTTCTGAAATGCTGCCCGCTCAGACATCCATGAACCACTCCAGCTGGCAGTCTTGTGTCTGTTTGAAGCGTGTCTCCATCGCTTTTGAATAGTCGCCCCGAAGATCATGCACCATCCGCAGGTGCTGAATCCGCTGATACAGCATCTCCCTGTACTGGCTATGTCTCCGGCCGGGGCGACAGAGCGCCGAAAACCGTTCGAACCGCTGTGCATCCTCGTTCAGGAACCACTCCAGAAACAACTCCCTGGTGGTGCCGCGCAGATACAACATCCCGGCCAGCAGGTAGTCGACATCACAGTCCTTTCCTCTCCGGAACAGCCCGTCAAGATTGTCCAGGCTGTCCGTCAGCTCCGGGATGACCGGCATGACATGCAGTCCGGTGGATGCGTTGGTCTTCCTGAATGCCTTGAGCATCCGGAGCCGTCTCTCAGGGGACACTGTGCCCGGTTCTATCCGTTTCTGCAGGCCGGCGTCCAGCGTTGTGACCGTTGACGCAACATTCACGTACGTGATCCGGGAAAGCTCCTCAATCAGGTCGATATCCCGCAGAATCAGATCCGATTTTGTGGATACAACAGCCGGTGTTTCCGTGCGGATCAGCAGGCGCCAAACGTCCGGCATCAGGCGGAACCGCTCTTCCGCCGGCTGATAACTGTCCGTCACCCCGCCAATGTTGATGATCTCCCGGGTCCAGGAGCGGCTGCACAGCTGCTGCTCCAGTTTCTCGATGACATTGGTTTTGACATAAATATCCCTGGCGAATGTCCCGTTTCCCAGAAACGCATGGGAATACTGTGCGTAGCAATAGACACAGCCATGCGCACATCCACGGTACAGGTTCAGATCCCACCGGTATGGAAACCGCCTCGGCAATTTGTGCAGAGCCTTTTCACATCTGATCTTCCGGAAATCATCGTTTTGCATTCTGTATCGCCCTGACCGGAAGCCAGACCTCAGAACGGTATGCGGGATCCGTCGGGTCCCCCTGAGGATAGACTTCAATGTCCGGGGCATCGGCATACTCAAATCCCGACGCGGGCAGCCACTGCGAGATTATCTGCTTCTGCAGTTCCTGAATGGCTCCAGGCATCGGACCGATGCATTCAAACACAGCCCAGGTGGCCTCCGGAACAAGAAATTCTTCCATGTCAGACGCAACCGGCAGATCGGTCGCCGTGGCAATGAAATAATCAAAGTCCACGCCGTTCATACAGGTGCTGACCCCAAGAACCCCCTCCGGGGGACAGTTGTTCAGGCCTGCGATTGCACCGAAGCGGCCACTATGGACTGTCTCCGCCCAGAACTGTGGCACACGGGCAAAATTCTCCTGTACATCGAGCAGCATGTGCTCTCTGACACCAACGATCCGAAACGCCTCTTTTGTCTCGATTCTGAAATTCATTTCAACATCTCCCTGAATAGAAATCAGAAACGTCATGCGTGGAAAAGACTTCAGCCGAACCCCCTGTCTGCGTACCTGGGATGGCGCCACACCATGCACACTCTGAAACGCCCTGGA
>SKMO01000129.1 GCA_007121025.1 Bacillota bacterium
AAAAAATGTGGAGGTACGTTATGCAAAACATCAGAAACATCAGATGGATGAAAGATCTGCCTGAGGATTTCAATGGAGCCGACATTACCACCGAGCTGTGTGGTGTCAAAATGCAGTCTCCCCTGATCCTCTCTTCCGGACCCCTTTCGTTTGCCGCGGAAGGGATGATCCGGGCACATGAGGCCGGTGCCGGCGCGGTGGTCACTAAGACCATCCGTATGGAGCGGGCAGTCAATCCGGTTCCGCACATCGCCATGCACAACAACGACTCGCTGATCAACTGTGAGAAATGGGCCGATTCAGACGCGGAAGTCTGGTTTGAGCGGGAAATTCCCATGACCAAAAAAGCGGGCGCTGTGGTGATCGCATCTGTCGGACACACCCTGCCTGAGGCAGAAGCTCTGGTCAAGAAAGCCCAGGACGCGGGCGCTGATTTCATCGAGCTGGTGTCCTATACAGAGGTTGACATGATCCCCATGCTGAAGGCAACGCTGGAGCGGGTGGACATTCCGGTCATCTGTAAGCTGTCCGGCAACTGGCCTGATCCGGTGGGCTGTGCCAAGAAATGTCTGGAGCTGGGTGCTGCGGCAATCGCTGCCATCGATTCCATCGGACCGACTCTGAAAGTGGACATCTACAACAAGAGACCGGCCATGGGGTCTTCGGATGGCTACGGCTGGATGTCCGGTGGCGCGATGCGTCCCATCGCCATGCGGATCAACTCGGAAATCGCCCGGGAAGCCATTGAGGACGGACGGGATCTGAACCTTTACGGAATCGGTGGTGTGACCAACGCTGAAGATCTGGTGGAATTCCTGATGGTCGGCTGTAAGGCGGTCGGTGTCTGTTCCATTGCCATCATCAAGGGCATTGAATACTACACCAAACTGTGTAAAGATCTGTCTGTTCTGCTCAAGCAGTTGGGCTACAACTCCCTGACGGATGCTGTGGGTGCTGCACTGCCAAACTTCCCGGTCAAAGAAAACAAACCCACCAAAGGGGAACGGGAAACCGATGAAGAATCCGACGTGAAGTACCAGTTTGTGTACAAGCCCGATTACGCACCCTGTCAGGAAGCCTGTCCTGCCGGTGTGGACGCAGCCCTGTACATCGACCAGGTCAGACGGGGCGATTACATCGGTGCCTACATGACCAACAGCAGCATGAATCCGTTGACCGCGATCTGTGGCCGGGTTTGCGACCATCCCTGTGAGGCCAACTGCCGCAGAGGATTTGTGGACGATCCGATCAGCATCCGGCTTCTGAAGCGTGCGGCCGCCGATGAAACGTTCATGTCCTGTGGCAGCGAGCTGCCACTGCCGGAGCTCGAAGAGCCCAACGGCCGCAAAGTGGCCATTGTGGGCTCCGGTCCGGCCGGACTATCTGCGGCTTACTACCTGGCCAAGACGGGCTACGAAGTGAAGGTTTTTGAGGCTCTGCCAATCGCCGGCGGCATGCTGGCTGTGGGTATTCCTGATTACAGACTGCCAAAGGACATCCTGAACATGGAGATCAACCGGATCCAGGACATGGGTGTGGAAGTCCGCACTGGTGTTCGGGTGGGTACAGACGTATCCATGGCGCAGTTAAAAGCCGAATACGATGCAGTGATCGTGGCGGTGGGTGCCCACGGAGATCCTGATGTCCACATCGACGGGGAAGAAAACGCTGCGGTTCTGTCCGGTGTGTCCTTCCTGCGCAATGTGAACCTGGCCCTGGCGCCCGGAATGCATGGCAAGAAAGTCGTTGTGATCGGTGGGGGAAACGTGGCCATTGACGCAGCCAGAAGTGCACTGCGGTTGTCTGCAGAAGAGGTGACCGTTGTCTACAGAAGGGACGAGGCGTCCATGCCGGCTTACCGCGAGGAGATCGAGCACGCGAAGGAAGAAGGCGTGCAGTTCACCTTCCTGGCGGCTCCGTCCAAGGTCGAAGAAGGCAAACTGTACTACGCACCGATGAAACTGGGTGAGCGCGATGCTTCCGGCAGAAGACGGCCGGAGGCGACCGGGGAAGCGGATGTGGCCATCAACGCGGATGTTGTGATCATGGCGACTGGCCAGTCGGTTGACGCTGATTTCATTCCCCAGGTTGTTGAGGAAGAAACCGGCAAGTCAGTGGAAGGCGGCGTGTATGTGGCCGGGGACTGCCTGACGGGTCCGGATTCGGTGATTCGTGCGGTTGCCGGCGGCCGGAATGCTGCAGCGGCCATTGATTTCGAGCTTGGCGGTGACGGGGATGTGATCGGACCTGTGGGCGTACAGCGGATCCATTTCGTAGATCTGAACGACGATGTTCAGGGACGGATTGACGGCTGGTTCATCGACGTGGAAGACCGTGTACCCGGCTTTAGTGAGGTGGAAATCGGCTTCATTGAGGATGAGGACCGTAAGGAAGCAAGCCGCTGCCTGCATTGCGGATGCATCAACTGCATGCGCTGTGTGGAAGCCTGCTCCTATGACGCCCGTCAGCTGGACTTCCCGCACATGACCGTGGACCGGGATCTTTGCAGAAACTGTGGTGTCTGCATCTCTTCCTGCCCGACCGGCGCGCTGGATGGCTACGTGGTGGACAAGTTCGAGAAAACGGACAACACCCAGAACTACCTGGGACTGTTTAGCTAAAGAGATGAAGGGGCCCTTTCGGGCCCCTTTTCTCATTGGAATTCTGATTTAGGGAAGGATCTTTGGGATCCTGCTGTTTGCACAGAAATGAACAATGCCCGCAACTCCGGTGTTTCCGGAAGTTGCGGGCATGATTTTTGACTGAATCTTCAGTGAAAGGGTCCATTCCCATTCCACCCCCTCTCTGTTCGGGAGGCTGTTATTACGCCCCCGGAAAGGATGCTGCAGGATTCGGTAAATCTGTTTTGGTTTTCTACGGTTTTTGTTTTGACGATCCTGTCAGGCCCATGTGGTGTTCAACCCGGTTTTTCCCTTTTCTTTTGGCCCTGTACATGGCCTGGTCTGCGGAAAAGACCAAATCCTCCGGCTCCGCTTGAGGCGAGGGCACCAGACTGGAGACACCGACACTCACCGTGACCCCCAATGATTCCACACTGGCCCGAAGGGTTTCCGCCATGGACGCGGTCCCATGGTCATCTGTTTCGGTCAGCAGCACGACAAATTCCTCTCCCCCATAACGGGCCACCAGATCGACGCTTCGCTTCATCTGTTTCTGCAACGTCTGTGCCACCTGCTGCAGGCGTCGGTCTCCGGCCTGATGACCGTGTTGATCGTTATAGTCTTTGAAATTGTCGATATCCAGAAACAGCAACGACAAACGCTGTTTAAACCGCATGGTGCGTTTCCATTCATGGTGCAGCACTTCATCAAAATACCGGCGGTTCCACACCTGAGTCAGTCCGTCTTTTTTGGACATCAGTTCCAGTTCCCGGTTGGCTTTTTCCAATGCCTGTTTTTGCATTCCGATTTGTTGATGGGATGCCGTCAGGTCTTCTGTTCGTTTTTCGACAAGTGTCTCCAGGTTTTCGTTCAAGGCCATCAAGTCCAGGGTGATCCTTTCGTTTTCGTTAAAGGTGTGGGCGTACTTCATGGCCAACACAAAGGAATGGGTCACGGTAAACACCAGGAGTCCGAATGAGGACAGGTTCCCCGTTCGGATCAGGGTGGCCAGGAACCGGTTGTCACTCATGAGAATGCTGTGAAACAGCATGTCATGGAAGACCGTGATGATCAGGAAGCCATAGCCAAAAGCAATGTACAGGGCGCCGGGCTTCTTTTGACGGCAGATCTGAACAAGGATGAACAGGAAGTACAGACTCACAAGCAGGGTGAAGACCTGGAAGGCCGGATTGATCCTTGTGAAGACCCGGGCAGGGGTCAGCAGCACCACGGCGGCGAAAAGCCCCACCACCCATTGACTTCCTTTCACAACCGAACCATGAATATTGGCTGGGAAGACGTTGCGGAAAAAAAGAATCAGTATCAGGACGGCACCGTAGTAACTCAGGGTCTGCAACTTGTGGGCCACTTCCCAGCTGAAAAAGGGGAACATCTGCGTCAGAAATATTTCCCCCACCAGCAGAGTTCGCGCACCGATCATCAGACAGTAAAGAGCAAAATA
Source organism: Bacillota bacterium (assembly GCA_007121025.1). GTDB lineage: Bacteria > Bacillota > TC1 > TC1 > UBA5767 > SKMO01. The sequence goes on from SKMO01000129.1 coordinate 4,084, forward strand.
GAGCAGGGAGCGTTCATTTTTCCGGTACCGGAAAAGGACCAGATGATAGATTCCCATCATCATCAGGCTGCCAAACAGAAACAGCTCATAGGCCAGGCGGGTTTTAGTCACAGACATGATGTGGTCTTCCGGGCCGGCAAGAATGTGTTCAAGAATGCCGCCGCTGCGGTGGTGAAAGTTGGATACCTGGATCACAATGTCCGTCTGTTCCTGCCCTGGTTTTACAAAGACCTGCTGCGTCAGGTACTGAGGTCTGCTTTCCGCGAAGGTTCTGCCCACCACGCCTGCAGCCGCTACTTCCTGGCCATCCACCCACATCCGGTAGGCCGTCAGAATGCGGGGGATTTTGAAAGACGTGATCCGATTTGGATCCATCCGGACCAGCAGCCGGTAAGTGGCATACCCCTGTCCCGGGAGTGGTTCACCATTTAGCCGGTACCCATTCCAGGCTCCGGGAAGATGCACGAACCCAGAAGGGTCCTGAACATCAGTCTTAAAATCCGCCGGCTCCAACAGATCTTCCCAGTAAAAAGCCCACTGCCCCTCCAGGGAAACCGGTGCATCCCCAGCATTTGTCAGATCAAGTACCACAGGGATCCCGCTGTCAGCCGAAGCAGGGGCGACCAGACTCAGGGCTGTCGCCACAAACAGAAACATGATGAGCCCAATACGTCTTTTTTTCCCCACGCCATCACCTCGAAGTCCATCTAAGAATCTTTATTCTCGTTTTATTATTTGATTTATTTTACCATAACGGCCCCGAATAATCTTGAGAAACAGATGTTTAGTCGGTGTTATGGTCTCCGCAGGATGGTCCTGTATGACACAGGCGCTCCAAATGCCCGTGTCACTTTCCGGCACGCTTTGGACAGCAGAGAGCTGGCCGCCGGGAGGGATGCCCTTTTGTGATTGTCAGATCACCTTCTCCATCCTTGCACCAGAGGTTTTTGGCTCTGTGGTGAAAGGGCGGAAAAGATCCTGCCGGGGGGATCCTATTGTCCGGAAGTGAAACCATGATGCCGTTTTGCCAGTGCAGAACAAGGTGGAAGAACTGCCGGAGTGCGCTTGCTGCTTCGATAACCGCAATGCGGACCTGTTCCAATTGTTTTTGGGTTTTGTCATCGTGATCATTGACGGTTATGCGGTTGGGACAGCCTTATTAAGGACAGGGACCGTAACGATGCAGGAAAGAATTGAGGATGCATTGACTGCGTGCACGCGGTGGAGGCCTGTTCCCGTGACACCTGTCAGCGGGGCGTCCCGCACACGAGGGTGGAACGGGATCTTTGCAGATACGGTGGTATCTGCATCTCTTTCTGCCCGACCGGCGTGCTGGACAGCAAGTGATCAAGAAGTTCGATAAATCAGACAACCCCCAGAATTGCCCGGCACCCTTTAGCTCAAGAGAGGGAGGGGCCTTAAGGGGGCCTTAAGGGGTCTTTTTATTTATGGCAGCAGTCGTGACCTTTGGGCAGTTCTTTGGTATAATATGCATACGTATGTATGTAACAAATGC
>SKMO01000122.1 GCA_007121025.1 Bacillota bacterium
ATCTCCGACGTGGAAATCAGCTGGATGTTGATGTCCGCCTGGGCCAGGGCCTCAAACATCGTGGCCGCCACACCGGCGTTCGACTGCATGCCCGCCCCCACAATGCTGATCTTCGACACCGTATCGTCAAAGCTCACCGCCTTGGCGCCAAGCTCCACCTTCAATTCTTCCATCACTTCCTGGGCCCGCTTGGCATCCCCGGTGGACACGGTAAACGAAATGTCGTTCACATCGCCCTTGTGGTTGCTCTGCACAATCATGTCCACATTCACGTTGTGCTCCGCCAGCCGTCTGAAGATCGTCATGGCAATGCCCGGCACATCCGGCACACTGCTGATGGTCAGCTTGGCCACCCGTGTATCGAAGGCCACCCCGCTGACAACCATGTTTTTTTCCATCTCTGAACCCTCCTCCACAATCGTCCCGGGACAGTCATTGAAACTGGACCGGACGTGCATTTTCACACCGAACTGCTTGGCAAATTCCACCGAACGGGGCTGCAGCACCAGGGCTCCCAGACTGGCCATCTCCAGCATTTCATCGTAGGAAATGGTGTCCAGTTTCCGGGCCTCCGGAACCACCCGGGGGTCTGTGGTGTAGACCCCGTCCACATCCGTGAAAATCTCACAAACGTCCGCCTTCAGGGCCGCCGCCACCGCCACCGCCGTGGTGTCCGAACCACCGCGGCCCAGCGTGGTGATCTCCCCGTCCCCACTGGTCCCCTGAAACCCGGCCACCACCAGAATCTTTCCGGCAGCCAGTTCCCGTTCCATGCGGGCGCTCTCAATATGATCGATCCGCGCCTTGCCGTGAACACTGTTGGTTACGATTCCCGCCTGAGGGCCGGTCAGAGAGACCGCCGGCTGGCCCAGTTCCTCCAGGGCCATGGCCAGAAGGGAAATCGTGATCTGCTCACCGGTGGACAGGAGCATGTCCATTTCCCGGGCGTCCGGGTTCTCGGTGATCTCCTGGCTCAGGGCAATCATCTTGTTGGTGCTTCGGCCCATGGCCGACACCACCAACACCACCTGATGTCCCTCCTCCCGGGTCCGAATGGCCCGCTGGGCCACCCGCTTGATGCACTCGGAATCCGCCACCGATGTGCCCCCGAATTTCTGTACAATGATACCCATCGTTTGAATCCTCCCGCTAGCTGTCTTTTTCCACGCGAATCACGCTGGAAACCGCCATGACCGGCTCCAGGTGCTGAATCTCATCCAGCGCCGAACGCAGGTTGGCGTCAATCACATCATCGGTAATCAGGGCCAGTTCCGCTGACCCCTCACTGTGCTTGGTCTGAATCAGCGAGTCAATGGACACGTCCTTTTGCCCGAACACACCGGAGATCTGCGACAGAACCCCAGGCCGGTCCACCACGGTCATCCGGATGAAATACTTGTCCACGGTCCGGTCAATCGTCAGAATCTCCTTCCTGTCGTAACAGGAACAGTTCTCCCTGGGGGTGACCCCCTTGATTTCATTGCGGGCCACACTGAGAATGTCCCCCACCACCGCACTGGCCGTGGGCATTTCCCCGGCTCCCGGGCCCTGGAACATCACGTCGCCCACGGCGTCGCCTTCCACATAGACCGCGTTATAGACCCCATCCACCTTGGCCAGGGGATGACTCAGGGACAGAAGCACCGGATGCACCCGGGCCTCCACCTGTCCGTCCCGTTCCGAAGCCCGCCCCACCAGCTTGATGGTGCAGTTGAGTTTCTTGGCGTACTCAATGTCCAGCGACGAAATCCTGGTGATCCCCTCCATATACACATCCTTGAAGGTCACCCGGGTGTTGAAGGCAATCGACGCCAGAATGGCAATCTTGCGGCCGGCATCCCAGCCCTCAATGTCCGCCGTCGGATCGGTTTCCGCATACCCCAGTTCCTGGGACAGCTTCAACACGTCCTCAAACTCAGAGCCATCCTCATACATTTTGGTCAGAATGAAATTGGTCGTCCCGTTGATGATCCCCATCACCTTGGTGATCCGGTTCCCGGCCAGAGAGTTCTTGAGCGGTCCAATGATCGGAATTCCACCGGCCACCGACGCCTCAAAAAGCAGATCCACATCGTAGCGGGCGGCCTCCCGGAACAGTTCTTCCCCTTCCTGTGCCATCAGGTCCTTGTTGGCGGTCACCACGTTCTTGCCGGCCCGCAGGGCCCGCAGAATGTATTCCCTGGCCAGTCCGGTGCCCCCCATGACTTCCACCACGATGTCAATGGACGGATCCTCCAAGATGTCATCCGGATTGGTGGTCAACAGTTCCGGGCGGATCACCGGGTCCCGCTTTTTGGCACTGTCCGACACCAAAATCCGTTTGACGTCCATCTTTGCCTGTGCGTACTGCGTATGTTTGACCTCATTGGTCAACAGCAGCCGGACCACTCCGGTTCCCACGGTGCCACAGCCCAGCAGCCCAATATTGATAGTTTTCATTGTCTAGCCTCCTTGTCGTCCATCAAATGCTCATTTCCTCTTTTTTCGTCCGGGTCATCAGGTCGAGCACCGACTGCCGGGGGGCTTTCCCCGCAAACAGCACCTGGTGCACCTCTTCCACGATGGGCATCTCCACCTGCAGTCCGTCTGCCAGCCGTTTCACCGCAGCGGTGGTCATCACACCTTCCACCACCATACCCATGTCCGCCAGGATGGTCTCCAGGGCTTCTCCCCGGCCCAGCCGGACCCCACAGGTCCGGTTTCTTGAATGGGTGGAATTGCAGGTGACCATCAGGTCGCCCAGTCCGGTAAGCCCGGAAAAGGTTTCCGCCCGGGCCCCCGTGGCCACACCCAGTTTCACAATTTCATACAGACCCCGGGTCACCAGGGCTGCCGTTGAATTGTCGCCAAAGCCCAGTCCCACGTTGATCCCCGCGGCCAGGGCAATCACATTTTTCACAGCACCGCCCATTTCAACGCCGATCAGGTCCTCACTGGTGTACACCCGCAGGCTGTCCGACATGAACAGGTTCTGCACCTGCCAGGCCGCCTCCGGATCTTCCGAGCCTGCAACGATTGCCGTGGGCAGAAACCGGGCCACTTCCTCCGCATGGGACGGCCCGCTCAAAACGGCCACCCGGTCCTTTGCCCGGGCCTCCTGGCGGATGACCTGGGACAACCGAAGAGTCGTTTCCTGTTCCAGTCCCTTGGCCGTGTTCACCAGCAGCCGGCTTTCAGGCCCGCCTGCCGGCAGATCCCGGACCACCGCCCGGACCATCTGCGAAGGCACGGCCAACACCACCGTGTCACAGGGCGTCACATCCTCCATGCGGCTGGTCACCGTCACTGAAGGGGGCAGACTGACCCCGGGCAGGTAGCGGGCATTGCTGCCGGTCTCCCGGATGGCCGCCACCCGGTCCGGATCCCGTCCGACGAGGGTCACCGGAATCTCCCGGCTTCCCAGCTGGACCGCCAGCGCTGTTCCCCAGCTGCCCGCGCCCAGAATGGCCACCGGTGTCATCAGTTTTCCCCCTTCTTGTTCCGGACAAACAGCCGGATGGGGGTTCCCTCAAACCCGATGGCATCCCGAAACGCGTTTTCGATGTGCCGCTTGTAGGAAAAATGCATCAGTTCAGTATCATTGACAAACAGCACGAAACTGGGCGGTTTAACCCGGACCTGGGTCCCGTACATGATCTTCAGGGCCCGGCCCTTGTCGGTGGGCGGCGGGTTGAGGGTCACGATCTCCCGGATCAGCTGATTGATCACACTGGTGCTGATCCGCTTGACGCTTTCCGAATAGACAAAATCCACCATCTCAAAAATCTTGTGGGTCCGCTGGCCGGTCAGTGCCGAAATAAAGAGCACCGGCGCATACCGCAAAAAGCCCAGCTCATCCCGGATCTCCTCGGTCATCTCTTTCATTGTGTTCGTTTCCTTGGTGACCAGATCCCATTTGTTCACAATGAGAATCGCCGCTTTCCCCTGTTCGTGAGCGTATCCGGCGATCTTTTTGTCCTGTTCGCTGACCCCTTCTGCTCCGTCAAGAAGCATCAGGACCACGTCCGCCCGGTCCACTGCTTTGAGCGCCCGGATCACACTGTACTTCTCCAGTGCATCATCGATCCGCGCCTTGCGCCGGATTCCCGCCGTATCAATCAGCAGGTACTTCTGGTCTCCATGGACCACCGGGGTGTCAATGGCGTCCCGGGTGGTTCCGGCGATCTCACTGACGATCACCCGTTCCTGGCCGGTCAGCCGGTTTACCAGGGACGATTTGCCCACATTGGGCTTCCCGATGACCGCCACCTTGATGACGTCCTCGTCTTCCATGGGTTCGCCTTTCGGAAAATGAGCCACCAGCTCATCGAGCAGATCCCCCACGTTCAGTCCGTGAATGGCCGACACGGGAACCGGTGTGCCCAGCCCCAGATTGTAAAACTGGTAGGAATCATTCTGGGTGAAATCATCGGTCTTGTTGACCGCCAACACCACAGGCTTTCGTGTCCGGCGCAGGATCTGGGCCACTTCTTCATCGGCCGCCATCACACCATCGTGTCCATCGGTCACAAAGAGAACCACATCGGCCTCTTCCACCGCCACTTCGGCCTGTTTCCGGACCTGCGTGTACAGATCGTCCTCCTGCCACTGGATTCCTCCGGTATCAATCAAAATAAAGTCGTGGTTCAGCCACTGGACCTCGTGGTACAGACGATCCCGGGTCACACCCGCATAATCATCCACGATGGCCGCACGGTATCCCACGATACGGTTGAACAGCGTGGATTTGCCCACATTGGGACGTCCCACCACTGCTACGATTGGTTTTGCCATATCATCACTTCTCTTCCGGTCATAGTTGTATATATTCTATCATATTTGATGGGACAAAAGCAGGTGCTGCGCCTGCATTATTCACACCAACAACTAAGTATAACCCAGATGGACCCCCTTTGGCGCCCTTTTTGCCAAACGCCCTCCGCTTTGCCGCCCCTTTGCCGGCTTGAGTCACATTCAGTCACACCCGGGCCATGGCCACCCCGGTTCCGGAGAATCCTCACATCCGGTGGCCCGGATTTACCACAACAAAATGGGCCCGTTCGGGAAACGGACCCTGGTTTTCCAATCTGCTGTCTTGTCCGGATCGTCCGGGGTTACTTCACCACCCGCAGGACGATCGGCTTGGCCTGGGGAACGGCGCCCTGGATCTGGTAGGCGTCCCGGATCACACCGGCAGCCTCATCCACGTCCACATCATTTCCTGACCAGTGCAGGGTGCACAACAGATCGCCCTCGCTCAGCTGATCCCCGCTTTTCGCCTGCAGGGTGATCCCGGCCGAATGGTCCACCGGGTCTTCTTTCCGCCGCCGGCCGGCCCCAAGAATGCCTGACGCCAGGCCCACCTTCATGGCGTCCACCCCGTTGACCCAGCCTGCGTCCTTCGACCGGATCTCCAGGCTGTGTTTGGGCTGCGGAAGAAGGGTCAGATCGTCGGTCACCCGGGGGTCTCCCCCCTGGGCCTGGACCATCTGCCGGAACTTCGCCAGGGCCTGGCCGTTTTCCAGCTTCTCTTTGAGCATGGCCTGGGCGCTGTCCTCGCTTTCGGCTCCCCCGGTCATCACCAGCATCTGGCTGCCCAGGGCCAGAC
>SKMO01000106.1 GCA_007121025.1 Bacillota bacterium
GACGGCTGGTGGGTGTAAAGGGCAGGATCAGCAGAAATTCGGTATTGCTCCGGTCCGGCTGGTCTGGCAGTGCCATCACGTTGTAATACGGATCCACTTCTCCGGTGGTGCCACCGGCCATGGCTTTACGTGCGATGTTCCAGGTGTCCTCCTGATTGTAGAAGACAGAAGGATCTTCCATATGATAGGAAAGGAGCATCCTGGACTGGACCAGGAAATAATCCTCAGGATAGCGAACATGCCGGCGCAGATCATCGGGCATGCTGCTTCCTGGCTGAAAAACCCCCGGGAAGATCGCGCTGTAGGTCGCGATCACGGGATCGCTGTCGTCAAAAATGTAGTAAGTGACCGTGCCATCGTAGGCATCCACCACCACTTTCACGGAATTGCGAATGTAATTGAACTCCCCATAGGGCCGTGCGTAGGGAAACCTGTTCTTGACCGTATACCCGTCCATGATCCAGTTCAGGCGCCCGTCTTCACGAATGACCAGATAGGGGTCAGCGTCAAAGGCAAGAAAAGGTGTCAGGGTTTCTACCCTTTGTTGAATGTTTCGGATCATCAGCAGCCGGGAGGCCGGCTCGATTTCCCGTGTGATGTAAAACCGCAGAGTGTTGTAGTGCAGACTGAGCATCAGGCGGCTCAGTGGCGTAAAAGAAAACCCATCCGCGCCGGTGTACCGGTACTCCATGTTCATGTCTCCGAATGGATAGTCGAACTCCCCGGTTCGGCTGCCTGTGATGACATAGCCGTACTGGTCGTCATTGGTCAGCTCGCCGAAATAGATCCGTGGTTGGGTGATGTCCAGAGCCGGATGGTCCGTGACAGGGGGCATGTCCCGCAGCAACAGTTCGGCATATCCGGACTGATCGATGGCATTGGCCAGAGTGGCGACGGCACCAAACCCGTGGGTGTAGCGCATGGTCAGGTTGATAAAAGTGCCCGCCCGTTCAGTCAGGGCGGTTTGGGATATTTCCCGGGCAGACAACAGGATTTCACGCTGAGCACCATCGATTTCATAACGGTCCACGTCAATGTCATTAAACCGATAGTAATACCGAAGTCCCTGCTGCTGGGAGATCACTTCCTGCAGTGCGGCGGGATCGTTGAGTCGGATGTTTTCGATGGTCGCCTCATTGCGCAGCATATCAGTGTAGTTCAGAGGAGTGGTCCCGTCGTATTCCCTGGATTGCACCGTGTGAAGATTGTAGGCTTTCCGGGTCATTTCCATTTCTCTGAGAATGTAGGGGCGCTCACGGTTGAATTCGTTGTTGCTGACCGTATACTGCACAAAGGTCATGGTGATTCCCCCAAGAATCGAAAGGCCCAGGTACGCGGCGAGGGGGATCAACAGGAACAGGGTCTTTTGCTTTTTGCGGTACGCCAGACAAAGCACAACACCCAGCAGACTGACAATGGCCAGCAGGATGCCCAGGGGGACGGCCACCCGCAGGTCCGTAAAACCGGCGCCGAACACGTAGCCTCTTTGCGAGTACAGAATTTCGAACAGGCTGAGTAACTGGTGGGATGCGAGCAGAAGAAAGGTTGCCGCCAGAAGGGACCCGAGCCAATTCCGGATTTTCGGAAACATGAAGATTTTTTGTCGTTGGCCGGGAACGAACCGGATCAGGCCGGACAACAGGTAAAAGGCCAGACTCAGAATGAGTACCGGAACCAGTGCGCCGGCCAGAGTCCGCAGAATCCATTCCAAGAAGGGGATCTGGTAGAGATAAAAGGACACGTCCATGCCGAACACGCCTTCAGTGACGCCAAAAGGCTGACGGTGGATAAATTCGAAAACGGTCATCCATCCGCTTCGGGCACCGGCCAATGCGGCAAGCATGGACAGGGGGATCAGAACCAGGTTGGCCGGTTTTCGCAGGAATTCCAGACTGGTTGGGGCGCCGTCTTTCATGTCCCGGATTTGGTCCAGAGGGCTCTGCCCAAAAAAGTGATCGTCCCGGGCATTTTCATAAACACGAAGAGCATGTTGAAGGCTCAAACGCCAGAATCCATAGTGCAAAATGGCCAACAGCGAAAAAAGACCGATCCCAGCCAGCAGGGGACGAAGGTACAAGACGGACAGACCGAGCTGAGCAAACCAGCTCCAGCGGACAAAGAAAAATGAGACAAACTTGAGCAATGCCATAAGACTGACGGCAAGGATGAGGATAAGCAGGGGCAATGGTTTCTTCATAGGTGACTCCTTTGCTTCGCACAAAATATCTACTATAATAAGAAAGTCGGCAGGTTCATTATAGAACAAGGAAACGGGATTTCCAAAGGGATAAACAGATGACTATTCGGGATTACTTAAAAAAGCATGGGGCACTCGTCACGGACGGGGCCATGGGAACGTATTGCAGCCTGATTCGTGAGAAACAAAACGATTTGGTGGAATCCGTAACAGCGCAAGACCCAGAAACGGTCCGGCGGATCCACCGGGAGTATCTCCAGGCTGGAGCAAGAATGCTCAACAGCAACACGTTTGCCGCCAATACCTACAAGATGGAAATCAGCCGGCAGGAACTGAAAGATCTGTTGAAGCGGGCCTATCGGCTTGCCCGGGAGGAGGCGGCGCCATTTGGGGCGTTTGTGGCAGCAGACATCGGACCCCTTCCGGAGATGGAGGACACTGAGGAAATCACTCTGGATGAAGTGATGGACGAATACCGGTTTATCATTGACTGCTTTCTGGAAGAAGGGGCCATGCTGTTCAATTTCGAGACGTTCAGCACAGCGGCCTATGCACCGTTGCTGGCCGGCTACGTTAAGTCACAACGGCCGGATGCATTCGTGATCTGCTCGTTTGCGGTCAACAGTTCGGGAACGACCCTGCGGGGGCTGTCAATCCAGCGGATTTTTGATGAACTGTCCCAGGAGGAGACCATTGATGGCATCGGCCTGAACTGCGGGACGGGTCCGACCCACCTGTTTGACAATCTGTCCAGGGTTGATTTCGGGTCCAAGATTGTGTCTCTGGTTCCCAATGCCAGTTATCCGGAAATCATAGATGGCAGGATCGTTTATTCGCAGAATCCGGATTATTTTGCCGAGTTTCTGGTGAAGGCCAGGGATCTTGGGGTTCAGATTCTGGGGGGGTGCTGTGGCACCACACCGGATCATATTCGGGCACTCAGCCGGCAACTGGCCGGTCGCCCGCAGACGCCAGTGGAACCGGTGGTCCCGAAGCCCCGCAGGAAGGCCCCGCGGAGTGTTGGTGTGAACCGGCTGGCTGAAAAAATCCAACAGGGACGCTTTGTCATTGCAGTGGAGCTTCCCCCGCCGGGGACGCCGGACGTTCGTGATATTTTGGAGATGGCCCGCATGATGAAGGAAGCAGGGGCAGACGTGGTGACGTTTTCTGATTCGCCACTGGGCCGTGCCAGGACTAATCCCATCGCCCTGTCGGCAAAAATTCGTCGGGAAGTGGGGATTGAAACACTGCCGCACATGTGCTGTCGTGACCGGAACATCATCGCCATCAAGTCAGATCTGATGGGGGCCTATATGGAACAACTCCACAACGTCCTGCTCGTTACCGGAGATCCGATTCCCGCTGCAGAACGCAATGAAATTACGTCCATTTTCAATTTAAACTCATTTAAACTGATTGAGCTCGTGGCAAACATGAATGCAGACCTGTTTCGTGAGAATCCATTTGTCATCGCCGGGGCACTGGACCTGAACGTTCCACAGCCAGATAAGGCAGTGGCACGGATGGCCCGCAAGCATGCGCTTGGGGCCCGGTACTTCATGACGCAGCCCATTTATGAGCAGCGAGTGGTTGATTACATCAGGGAACAGCACCTGAACCGGGATCACCCGATTCTGGCGGGCATTATGCCGGTGGTCAATTACCGCAATGCCCGGTTTCTGGACAATGAGATTCCGGGGATCAACATACCCGGAAGGGTCATGGAGCGGTTCTGGCCGGAAATGAGCCGGGAGGAAGGGGAGCTGACCGGGACCAGGGTGGCCTGGGAAACCATCGAACAGCTTTTGGATCACGTCTCGGGGATCTATCTGGTGACGCCGTTGAACCGGATCCGGATGGTGGAGAAACTGGTACGAAAAATCAGAAATCTCATTTGACACTCCCACAGCTAAAGCAATGGCGTTGACCGGATCTGCGGATTACTGCGGCAAAAGGGGCACAAAGCATCATATCCAAAGGTCAAAGCTCTTATGAATAAAATGGGCCTTGAATCCGTACACAAACGCAGACGGCAGCGTTCTTTGACGGACAGCAGAAATTCCCGCGGTGATGAATACCAGAATCTGATCAAGGGACTTGAAATCGCTGAGCCCTTTCAGGTGATCACCAGTGACATCAGCTACCTGCGAACCGGTGAAGGATTCGAATACCTATGTAAAATCAGGGATGTGGTTAGTGGGATCGTATTGGCCCACTTCTCTGCAGATCACATGGACGCCGAACTGGTCGTCCGGACACTACAGAGTGCTGCCAAACGATGGAAGCTGTCTAAAGATTGCATATTTCACAGCGACCGTGGCAGTCAGTACACCTCAGTCAAAGTAAAAACTTTGCTCAAAGAACTGGGAATCCGTCAAAGTTTTTCAAGAGTAGGCAAACCGGGGGACAACGCTTGGAGTGAGAGTTTTTTCGCCAACCTGAAAAAAGAGGCTGTTCACTGGCGCCATTTCAAAACCGGTCCCGTTACTCTGCTCCCCTTGCCAGTGTGGCTTAACTAATTGTCCGAAATACTGTTGACGACCCGGATTCCACGGCTAAAGCCGAGCAAGTTTGGTATGGGCTTTCTGGCGCAAGTTCTGAAAAAACCGGGGACACACTGTCCCCGGCAGATGCTTAGTATTCGTAAGTAACGTCTGGTTTTTCGTAGGCAACACCGAAGGTGTCCACCGTGACCGATTTCATGATCTGCGGTTCCAGGGGTTTGTCGTTCCCGTCCCGGGGAACACTGACGATGCGGTCCAATTCATCGAACCCTTCAATGCATTTCCCGAAGGCGGCGTATTGACCGTCCAGATGTGGAGAATCAGCGGTCATGATAAAGAACTGACTTCCCGCGGAATCTGGATTCATGGCCCGGGCCATGGACAAAACACCCCGGCTGTGTTTGAGGGGATTATCGACGCCGTTTGTGGAAAACTCGCCGGCGATGCTGTAACCCGGCCCTCCAAATCCGGTGTGATTGGGGCAGCCTCCCTGAACCATGAATCCTGGGATCACCCGGTGGAATCCTGTGCCGTTGTAGAAGCCTTCGTTAATCAGGTAAATGAAGTTGCGCACGGTGTTCGGGGCGACTTCCGGATAAAGCGCAAAGGTCATGGCTGCGCCGTTCTCCATTTCAATTTTTACAAGTGGGTTGTTTGCAGACATTGAATGAATACCTCCTCTGAATAATCAGCTCATTATACCAGAAACGAGTCATCAAGAGGAAGGACGGAAGATACTGAAGTATGTCTTTACAATGAGAGTCATCAACGGTATGATATGTATGGACAAAGGGGTGCTGGTCTGAGATAGCCGGCTGAGAGGCGTATGCCAACCCATAACCTGATCTGGGTAATGCCAGCGTAGGGAAATATCCTTTCGAGGACATTTTTCATGCTACCTGCAACCCGGCGGTAGTTTTTTTATTTGGGAGGGGACGACATGAAATACAAAACACTGATGATTGTTGAAGCAGGGGTCCTGATTGCACTGGCTCAGATTCTGAGCTATATCAAGATCTATCAGTCGCCGTATGGGGGATCGGTCACGGCGGCCAGCATGGCTCCGATCCTGATCTTTGCTCTTCGTTGGGGTGTTCGCAAGGGCGTGATGGCCGGAGCGGTTTACGGAGTTCTCCAGTTTATTCTGGGAACAAAATACAGCTTTCACGTGCTGTCCATTTTGCTGGACTATGTGTTCGCATTTGGCGTACTGGGTGTGGCCGGGCTGTTCATTCATCGGGGAATCCGGGGGGCGCTCCTGGGAACCGGAATGGGGATTTCGCTGCGGTTCATTTCCCACTTTCTGTCGGGTGTGCTGATTTTCGGAATCTACGCTCCAGAGGGAATGAGTCCCGTGGTCTACTCTCTGATTTACCAGACAACGTACCTTCTTCCGGAATTGATCATCACACTTATGGTGGTCGGGTTGTTGTTTAAGCCGCTGTGGGCGGTCTTGGAGCCGCCGGAAGGAATGAAATAATAACAAATAAGAAATACCTACACATAGTGGTTTTCATTTGATCCGATTTGTGATAGAGTAGAAGAAGATCAAAGAAAAGGAGTGGATCATATGATTTCGAAAAAACTGAACGAAGAATTCAACAAGCAGATTATGTATGAGTACTATTCGGCTCATTTGTATTTGGCCATGGCTGCCTGGGCTCAGGACCACGATTTTCCGGGACTGGCGCATTTTATGATCATGCAGGGCGATGAAGAGAGAATCCATGCGATGAAATTTTTTGATTACGTGGTGGAAACGGCCGGGTCAGTGGAGATCCTTGGTCTGGATACCCCGGAATTTGAGGCGGAAAGCATGCTGGATATTTTTGTGGATGCATACAAGCATGAACAGTTTGTAACCAGCCGGATCCATTTCCTGATGAACCTGGCCCACGAAGAGAAAGACTATGCGGCCGTCAGCTTTCTTACCTGGTTCGTTGATGAACAGGTCGAAGAAGAAGCCACCTTTGATGCGCTGATCAAGTCGGTTCGCATGATCGGGGACAATGGAAACGGATTGTATCAGATAGACAAAGAGCTGGGGTCAAGGGCACCGGCGACTGCCGAAGCATAAGAAAATGAATTGTGGAACAGATGCTCCTTCGGGGGCGTCTGTTTTTTTGTGTAAAAATGCGATGTTGGTTGGGTATTGACCGACCGGTCGGTCAGGTGTAGACTATTGACCATGAAGTAAAGACGGTGAGGAGAGAAAATCATGAAGAAATGGTGGGTGGTCCTTTGGTTTCTGCTAGCTGCAGCGGTACTTGGAACAGGCTGCGGTCAACAGGAATTGGAGGAGCAGGAAGACACATTGACACCGGTGACAGTGGAACCGGTGATCATGGGGGATGTTATGATCGCCGACAGTTTGACGGGGACACTGGTGGCCAGTGAAGAAATCATGGTGGTACCGGAAATGTCCGGCGAAATACTGCAGGTACATGTTTCCGTCGGAGACGAGATCCGGGCCGGGCAGACGTTGGTGACACTGAACAAGCGTGACCTGGAAATCCAGGCGTCCCAGGCGCAGGCTGCAGTGGCATCTGCCCAAATTCAGTACGCTAATGCCAAAGAGACCTATGAACGGTATCAGCGCCTCTATGAAGAAGGGGCCATTGCGTTTCAGCAGGTGGACAGTGCCCGTGTCCAGTATGAGAGCATCAGGGACGGGACCCTGCGACAGGCCCGGTCCTCTTTGGAGCAGATTCAGAACATGATCGGAAATGCCATCGTGACGGCCCCCATGACCGGAGTGATCGGTTCCCTGGATGCCCGGGCAGGACAACTGGCCAGCCCGGGCGCGCCGCTTGCGACAATCATTGACATCGACACCTTAGACGCCAGGTTCTCTCTGTCCGAGAGCCAGATCAACCAGGTCAGTCTCGGCCAGTCCATTGGGGTTATAGTCCGTGCGGTCTCTGAGGAACCGTTCGATGGTGTCGTGACCCGCATCAGTCCTCAGGCGGATCCAAGAACCCGAGAGTTTTTTGTGGATCTGAGCATTGAAAACGGGGACCGCAGACTTCGGGCGGGGATGACAGCTTCGGTCCAATTGTCCCAGCAAGACATTCGGGACGCGCTTGTTGTATCGGAAGATGCCATCCGGTACAGTGCTCAGGAAGACTATTTGTATGTCGTCCGGGATGGTGTGGCCCGCCGTGTTACAGTGGAAGTGTTGTTAAGTGACGGTCTGCGTTCAGCAGTCCGGGGAGATTTGCAGGAAGGGGATCCCGTGATCGTCCTTGGTATGGAAAGAGTGACAGACGGCACTCCGATTCAGATCGTCGGGCAGGAGGACTAACATGAGAATTAGTCTGTTCAGTGTGGACCGGCCCGTGGCCGTGACCATGATGATCCTGGGTGTGTTGCTGTTGGGTTTCGTGTCGCTGACCGGCCTGAGTATTGATCTGATGCCTGAGCTCGACCTCCCGATTGCGGTTGTCAGCACCCCGTACACAGGGGCCTCCCCTGCGGAAATCGAATCCATGGTCACCAGACCCCTGGAAGAATCACTGGCCACCACCTCGGATCTCGAAAGCATGACGTCCTACTCGAGCGCCGGAAACTCGCTGATTCTTGTGCAATTTGGCTGGGATACAAACATGTCTGATGCCACACTGGAAATGCGGGAAATGGTGGACATGGTCAGGGATTTCCTTCCGGAGGATGCGGGTTCCCCAACGGTTCTGCAAATTGATCCCAATATGATGCCCATCATGCAGTTTGGGATGACCGGGGACCGGGATATCGAAGAAATCAAAGCGCTGGCCGAAGACGAGATTGTCTATCGGCTGGAACGGATCGAAGGAGTGGCCAGTGTGTCACTGACCGGTGGTTTGGACCGGGAAATCCGCGTGGTGACTGATCCAGGAAGACTTGAGCATTACGGCATCACCATGAGTCAGATGATCCAGGCCATCGGCGCCGACAACATGAACATGTCGGCCGGCTTCGTCGAAAAGGGCAGCCGTGATCTGATTATTGATGTTGAGGGACGTTTTACCGACCCGGGACAGATCGGTGATGTATTGGTCTACGGGGAGACCGGAGCCGGAATCCCGATCAGTACCCTGGCCCGCATTGAAGACGGTTTCCGGGAAGCAGAAAGTGTGGGTTTCGTGAACGGGCGGGAGTCGATCGCCCTGTCTGTCAGCAAACAGTCGGGCGCCAATACAGTGGCTGTCGCCCGTGCGGTCAACCAGGAAGTCGAGCGGCTCTCCAGTGTTCTGCCGGAGGATATCCGGATCGAAACGTTCTTCGATACGTCCGAATACATTCAGGTGGTCATCAATGCGGTGGCGGGGAACCTTCTGTTGGGCGGGTTGCTGGCAGCGCTTGTTCTGTTTTTGTTCCTGCGGGATATCCGGTCGACGCTGATTGTGGCCCTGTCCATGCCGATTTCAGTAGTGGCGACGTTCGTTTTAATGTATTTTTCCAACCTGACACTGAACATCATGACGCTCGGGGGGCTTGCCCTGGGGGTCGGTATGATGGTGGACAATTCCATTGTGGTTCTGGAAAACATTTTCCGGCACAATCAGCTGGGTGATCCGCGGATGGTGGCAGCAAAGGCTGGGGCAACGGAAGTCTCAGCCGCGATCACAGCGTCCACACTGACGACTGTAGCGGTCTTCTTCCCGATTGCCTTTACCGGAGGGATGACCTCTCAGATTTTCAACGAACTGGCACTGACAGTTTCCTTTGCTCTGCTGGCCTCTCTGTTTGTGGCGGTAACAGCGACGCCGATGCTGGCCTCCCGCCTGATTCGGGCGGACGCCTACCAACGGGCAGGCAAAGGACCGATCAAATCGTTTCTCGGCTGGTTTCATAAGGGGTTTGAGCGGATTGTTCGGGTTCATGGCCGGTTTTTGCGTGTTGCGCTGCGCAACAAGAAGAAGATGGTGGCGCTGTTTGTAGCCCTGTTTATTGGCTCGTTGAGCCTGTTTCCTCTGGTGGGTCAGGAGTTTATGCCCCCCACGGATGAAGGACAGATTTCCATGAGCGTCAGACTCCCACGGGGGACCAGGCTTGACGAGACAATCTCCATGGTTGAGGAACTGGAGGCATTTATCCAGACGATCCCGGAAGTTGAAATGATCAGCTCATTGGTGGGCTCTTCAGGTGGGGGATTCTCACTGGGGGGAGGAGGGACCGAGCGGGGCGATCTGTATCTTCTTTTGAGCAGTGAGCGTGTCCGGACCACCGATGAAGTGGTCGAAGAAATCCGGCAGTATACCACAGGAATCCCAGGGGCAGAGATCAATGTCACGGCGGCGTCGTCCATGGAAGGCGGCATGGGTGGCGGTTCGGCGATCCAACTGCTGATCAAAGGGCCGGAAATGGCGGTTTTGGAGGATCTTTCTGGAAGGATCTCCCAGGTGGTGGGCAGCGTGCCCGGCACCCGGGAAGTGAGTTCGTCGATTGACGAGCGCCGGCCTGAACTGCGGATCGTGGTTGACCGGGAGAAGGCCAGAAGCTACGGGCTGAATGCGGCCACAGTGGCCCAGAGCGCCCGGATGGCGGTCGGTGGCCAGACGGCCACCCGTTTCCGGACGGAAACCCAGGAAGTGGACGTGCGGGTTCTTCTTGAAGACAGTGCCCGCGACAACGTGCAGAAAATCGGGTCCGTCCAGATCCCCAGTCCGATGGGGATGACCGTGCCACTGCGGGAAGTGGCAGCCATTGAAAACGTGGACAGTCTCAACACGATCACCCGTCAGGACCAGGTCAGGATGGTGACTGTATCAGCGGATATTTTCGGGATCGACTTGAACCGGGCCACCAGTTCCATTGAGGAACAGGTTGCAGCCCAGGTCTCTCTGCCGGAAGGGTATGTCGTGGAGTTTTCCGGGATGGCCGAGCAGATGGAAGAGACCTTTGCCGACCTGACGCTGGTGGTAATTCTGGCGGCAATCCTCGTGTATATGATTCTGGCTGCGCAGTTTGAGTCACTGCTGTATCCGTTTATCGTGATGTTCACCCTGCCGTTTACCCTGGTCGGTGTTTTTGCGGCATTGCTGGTCACAGGAAAAACGTTAAACATTGTTTCGTTTATTGGTATTATAATGTTAGTGGGGATTGTGGTGAACAATGCCATTGTGCTCATTGATTACGCCAATAAGCTTAAAGAGCGCGGAATGTCTTCGGAGGAAGCCATTCTGGAGGCATCAGCGGCCCGGCTTCGGCCGATCGTGATGACCGCACTGACCACCATGCTGGCCATGGTTCCGATTGCTGTCGGCATTGGAAACGGTGGAGAAATGATCTCACCCATGGGTGTTGTGATCATCGGGGGTCTGCTGTTTGCCACCCTGATCACATTGATACTGATCCCGGTGATTTACCGGATCCTGGATGTGCTGAAAGAACGAAGAACGGTTCGCAGACAAAAAAAGGCGGAGGTAGTACAATGAAAACCGATACAATGACCCGATTTCGTGCCATTCTGGCCGTCACGCTGGTCTTCTGTCTGGGGCTTCCTGCTCTGTCATGGGGGGCTGGTGCACCGCAGCTGATGGCCCAGGAACAGGAAATCACAGCGGTTGACAACACGAACGAAAGCGAAGCGACTGAAACCGTCGGGGGTGAAGAAGCGTCTGAAGAGGATGGCGAAGAAACGGTTGGTCCGCTGTCCATGGATCTGACCCTTGAGGAGGCGCTGGAACTGGTGATGGAGGATAGCCTTCAGCTGGAACTGGCGGAACTGAATCTGGACAAGGCGGCGTTTTTGGAAGACCGGGATCGCAGAAGAGCCCGGAACATCGATTCTGTGTTCACCTACGATGCTGCACTGGCAAAAGAACTGGTTCCCCGCAGCGCACTGACGGGACTGCGTTTGGCAGAAAAAGAGCGGGAAATGATCGACAACGTGATTCAGATGAACACGGAGCGGGCATATATTGATCTGCTCAAGGCCCAGCAGGATCTGGGAAACGGCAAAAGGGCCCTCGAACGGGCCCGGGAGCAACTGCGGATTACCCGGGTGTCCTATGAAGCCGGAGTGGTGGCCCGGGGAGATCTTGTCGGAGCTCAGGCAGCAGCAGCCAGCAGTGAGGCGTCCCTTTCCGGATTGGAGTCGCGCCACCAGAGTGCCATGTTGCGGATGGCTGACACCCTGAATCTGCCGCTGGATACGGAGATCCGGGCGGTTAGCCGCTTTGCTTACGAACCGGCGGACATTGATGTGGACAAAGCGGTCCGTGAGGCACTGACAGACGACATAGCGGTATTGGCGGCCAGAGAAGCGCTTGCCCTTCGTGAACTGCAGTTTGACATTGCCCGCCGGTACTACACACCCAACACCTATATTTACAAAGAAGACAATTTTAATCTTCAGCAGAGCAAACTGGAACTGGAAGAGACGAAAAAGGGGCTGGAAGGTAATGTCCGCAATGCCTGGTACAACATGCTCGCCGCAGAGTCCGGTTATCTGGCTCTTCGGGAAGGGTTGGCGTTTTCACGGGAAAACTACCGGATTGCACAACTGAGATACCAGGAGGGCATGGCCACCCGCTTTGAAGTGGAGGAGGCAGAGGGAAGGCTCAGTGAGCAGGAAAAAGACGTTTCCCAGATGCTTTACACGTATAATCTGGCCCGGGCTCAGTTCCGTTATGCCATCTACGGAAGCGGATCCTGATGAAAACGATAGACACCCGCCGAAAAATTCTGGAAGGGGCATACAATTGCTTTTCCCGAAGGGAATACCATGAAGTGAAAATTGCTGACGTCGCCCTGACGGCCGGTGTTGGCAAAGGAACAGTGTACGAATATTTTGCCAGCAAACAGGAGCTTTACGGGGAACTGTTTCACTTTATGGGCGATGTGTACGTAGAAGCCATAGAGGAAGCCATCCGGCAGGGGGGGCCTGTCTCCGATACGCTGGAGCGACTCTATCTGACGCATGCCGGATTTCATCAAAAACTGATGCAGTCGGATCACGGGGTTCTTCTCTTGGAAGAGATGATGTCAGGCCGGCGTCATCAGGACCTCTACCCGCTTCACGAGCGGATCCGTGGTTTGATGACGCAAATCGTCCGTCAGGGCGTCGGAGATGGACTGTTCGCACCGGAGCTAGATGAGAGAATGGCTTCGCTGTTTCTCATGACTGGACTTCCCTGCATTGTTTATGGAGACCAGTTGGAAAACACCCAGGACAATGTCCGTACAATGGTCAGTCTTGCCCTGAACGGACTGATTCGACGGTAAAAGTGTCTCCGCTCCAGGCGGAGACACTTTTCTGCCGAATGTGTTTGGTGCTATGGTCGCCTGACGCATTTTGTGAGAAAATATGAACAGAATGCAAACGAAACGAGAGTGCGTTGAATGATTAGACAATGGATTGCGGGATTGGTTTGCGCTGTGATGCTTGCAGCGATGCCAGGGCCTGCGTATGGTTTTCATGATGTACCGGAGGGTTACTGGGCACAGGAACAGATCGTCTCGATGGCTGCCCGGGAACTGGTTTCCGGGTATCCGGATGGGACTTATCGGCCCGACCGGGTTTTAACCCGAGCAGAAGCCGCAGTCATGTTGGTCAATGCAGTGGGTCTGGGCCAGGAGGTCCGGGATATTCAGGGTTCCGGGAGCATTTTTCGGGATGTGACTTCCGGCCACTGGGCAGCTGCATACATCAATGTGGCCTGGGAGCAGGGGTTTGTGGGAGGATATCCAGACGGGACGTTTCGCCCGGGGCAGCAAGTGAACCGGGTGGAGATGGCGTCCATGCTGGTCAGGGCCCTGGACCTTGATGTTTCGGCACGGACGGTTCCGCTGACCTACCGGGATAAAGAGACCGTGCCTGACTGGGCCAGGACCACGGTGGAGGCGGCTACAGTCCTGGGTCTTGTCAGCGGTTATCCGGATGGTACGTTCAGGCCTCTTCAGCGGGTTCGCCGGGATGAGGCCACATCCATGTTGTCCGGGTTTGCGGGTCTGCGGGGCATCACATGGCATTTTCATGGTGAGATCCTGGAAACGCAGTCCGGACAGGTGCGCATGGACGTCAGTGGAGAGGATCACCTGTTTCCACTGTCCCCGGCGTTTCTGTTCAGTCAGGATGGACGGCTGATGCCGGTGGTTCCTGACCCTGGAAGCCGGGTGCTCGTCATTCTTGACGTTGATGGCCAAATCATTTTCATGAAGATGGTGACCGGGGATCCTCTGCCGGGCCTGATACCGGAGTATTCGCAGTCCGTGCAACAGAAACAGCCCTGGGTACAGCAGATGGTCCCGGTGTCCCAAAGTGAACGGAGCACACCGGCCACGGCCGCGCAGGCTGTGGCCAGTGCGGGATTGCTCCGCCAGACAATGGGATTGCGGGAGGAACAGCGGGGAACAGGAGAAATCATTGCGATCATTGATACAGGGATAGACCCCCGGATTGACAGCCTGCGACGGATGCCCGATGGAAGTGAAAAACTGGTCGACTTTCTGTCACTTGGCGAGGAAGGACTGGTCCCCATGGACGGAGTGATCAGCAAAACCGGTCTCTATGCCGATGTCGGCGGCCGGCGGTACAACCTCAGTGGTGTGCAGACACAAAGTGGAGAAATCCCTTACGGTTGGATCAATGAAGAAGACCTGGGGGTCGACTTGAACGGCAACGGAACTCTCGGTGAACGGCTGTTGGTTATGCTGGGTGATACAGAGACGGCTGGCAGGTACGATCGGGTGTACGTCGATCTGCGCAACAATGGGCGGTTTACGGATTTCCCAGCCGGAAAGGTGTTTTCCGAAAGCCGTGAGACCTATCAGTTTCCCGGGGCGGGCCGTCCCATTAACTATGTGGTCACCGAGATTGACCCGGAAGGTTCATTGGTCAGATTCGGGTTTGATCTCAATGGACATGGGACAATGATGGCCGCCGCGGCAGCGGGATCAGGTCCACAGGGCGGAGTGGCTCCGGGCAGTCAGCTGTTGGTGATTAAAGCGTTTAACAAGAATGGCGAAGCCAGCTGGACTGATCTGGAGGAGGCCATTCGGCTTGCGGTTGCCAAAGGGGCAACCGTTGTGAACCTGAGCATGGGATACCAGGACCGGGTGACCTCAGGAAACAATTCTCTGACCTACCTGGCGGAGATCTACAGTCGGCGTTTCGGGGTGGTGTTTGTGGGTGCGGCTGGAAATTTCGGTCCGGGGACATTGTCGCTGGGAACACCGGGAAACGGAAAGACCGTGGTCACAGCCGGAGCGTATGTCCCGGCGTTGTACGCAAAACAGGTGCTGGGCCTCCCGGTGACCGAAGACAGTCTCTGGGCATACAGTTCAAGCGGTCCCCGGCCGGACGGTTATCTTGGGGTGGATGTTCTGGCTCCGGGAGTGGCTGTACTGCCGACGCCTGAATGGGATGCGTCTTCCTTCAGGCAATTGGAGGGGACCAGCGTCGCCTCGGCGCTTCTTTCAGGAGGCGTGGCATCAGTGTTGTCTGGTGTCACAGCGAACAGGCGGGGTTTACTGGAGGAGATGATGCCCAGGGCCCTGGCTGAAACCGCCCGGCCGCTGGCACAGAAAGATGCGTACCAGACCGGAGGTGGAAGAGTCGATCTTTCCGCGCTGTCCGGTTGGACCGGGAGACGTGCGGGGTTTGATTTGACAACCTGGCACAGGACACTGAGCGTGGGGCAGGGAATTTTTGCAAGGGAGTACCTGCCGGGCAGTCTGGCGGTCTTACTTTCGTCAAACAGTACAGAGGAGAAACTGGTTTACTGGCAAAGCGATGTGGACTGGATGCGACCGCAGTCAAATTTGATGGTGGTCCCGGCGGGCAGTCGGCGGTCCCTTCAGCTGAATTTCAACGTTCCGCAGGAACCGGGGCTGTACACCGGTACGCTGCGGGCCAGTGTGACGCCGCAGATGACAGAGGCCCGGTCGATCACTGTCGGTGTGGTGGTTCCAGAACCATGGGACGGGGACCGGGTGCTGGTCCAGGGAATCTTGAGTGCAGGAAAGACCCAGCGTCATTTCATCAACGTGCCTGAAAGCTGCGTGACACTGGAGGGAACGGTTCAGATGCTGACAGGACGATTGGCCTATTTGCTTTATGGTCCCCAGGGGGAACTGATGATGCGTTCATCGGACACGGGACTGTCGGGATGGGCGCTGGAAGACCCCTTGCCGGGGACATGGGAGCTGGTATTGTACAGTCCGCTTGAAAGCGCTCTTGATTCCCGGCAGGGAACCTACAGAATAGCAGTGGACAGATTGAGCGCGGGTGTGGAACAGGAAAAGCCCGGGCACCGCTATCTTCTGGGTAATGTGACCCGCCGGCTTCGTCCGGGCAGGCAGTGGATTGGATTATCCGTCCGCGACCGGGATCATCGCCCGGTGGACGGAGTGATGCTGGAGATTGACGGGAAACTGTTCATGGTGCGCAATGGCTGGATCAACATCAGGGTGGACGTGGTGGAAACGGATGCCGGACTGCAGATCCGGTTTTAGGAGGACGATTCATTGAAAGCATTCAAAGATTTGCAGCATGGTCATGATCTGCTCAGAAAGATCTGTGTGATTCTCATTGCCGCCGGGATGGTTGTTTCAGCCTCTCTGGCATTTGGCCGGATGTCGGCGGAAGCGCATCACGACAGACTGGAATTGGTGGTGGAGCATCTCGAAGTGGTCGAAATGGCCCGCGAAAACGCGTTGACCTTCGGGCAGGCCCTGGCGCTTTACCAGGAGGCGGGTGTGACATCCCTTTTTGTGAAGGAAATGGGGTTTGCCGATTACGGAAATCTGCTTTGGTTTGCGGCTGGGTCGTCTCTGTCGGCGGAGGGCATTGACGCCCAGAGCGATCTGAGCTACATGGTCACACAGGACGAGCAGACGGCTGAAAATCTGTTGTTGAATCTTGAAGTGCGGGATCTTCTCCGGGACCATTTTGTCTTGAATGATACGCACTATTTCGGAACGATGCTCCCCCTGAGCACTCTGTGGAGCCTGCCCTCGGACCGCATTGCTCAGATCAACAGCATTGGTCTGGGATGGCCGGTGGAAGACATGCAGACAGCAGAGGAGATGGGCCTTTGGCTGCAGGTGCAAATCAAAGACTGGCAACCCCTCAGAGCGGAGACCATTCCGGACTATTTTGCGCAGTTCGAGCCCTTTGAACGGATCAGTCTGGTGCTGTTCAACAGCAGCAATTTGTTCGGGTTTGAGGACACGGGCCGCCACTATTTGCAAAATTTCCAGGATGTGGCTCAGCAAATCCGTCTTCTCGGGGTGCCCGTCGGGCAAGTGGAATTCTTTCGCCAGAGAGGCTTTCATTACATGGCTCAGGTCATGGAGGACGATGTGATTCGGGTGCACGCCATTTCGCCTGCCGATGCCCGGCGTCTGGGTCCGGGAGGCTCGACCGCCCGGATGCTGCTGGCCGCAAAAGACAGGAACATGCGCAGCCTGCTGGCCAGACAGATCCTGACAGGTGATCGCAGTGACCTGCAGACCAACCTGGATTATCTGGAAGGCCTGTCTGGGGAATTGGAGGCCGGTGGGTTGACACTCGGTCGCGCAGTGACTCTGCCGCCGATGGCTCCGGCCCCCTGGCAGGTCATGGTGATCACGACAGCGGTCCTGGCAGGAGGAGTCCTTCTTGCTCTGCGGCTCAAGCTTGGAATACTGGGATTGATCGCGATGGCCGGAGGTCTGGGGCTGACCGTTGTGTTGCTGGTCACCGGCAGGATCAGCCTTGCACAAAAGTTGTGGGCTCTGGCCAGTGTGACCATCTTTCCGGTGTTGGCGATAGACACGGCCCTGCGGGAAGAGCCCCGGGATCTTGCCGGGTCTGTCGGCGCCTTTCTGCTGATGACCGGCCTGTCCCTGATCGGTGCTCTTTTGATGGTGGGGCTGCTGGCAGACCGGACATTTATGCTGTATCTTGATGGATTTACTGGGGTCAAGGCTGCCCATGTGCTTCCTCTGATCGGGGTTTTTGTCCTGTATTTCGGACGGCGGGCGGTCAACGAGCGAAAAGCATTGTTTCGCGAATTCTTGGACATGCCATTGACTCTGAGGATTTTACTTCTGGCGGCTGCCGGGGGAGCAGTGCTTCTGTTGTATGTTTCCCGGACCGGCAATGAGGCTGCTGTGGTCTCGGAGTTTGAATTGTTGTTCAGGAATCTTCTGGAACGGCTCACCGGTGCCCGTCCCCGAACCAAGGAGTTTCTCATCGGACACCCGACCATGCTCTTGTTCCTGTTCCTTGGTATGCGCCTTCGGACAACCCCCTGGCTGGCTCTGGGGACCATCGGGCAGGTGTCAATTGTCAACACCTATGCCCATATACACACGCCTCTTCTGGTGTCTCTGCAGCGTAGCCTGTGGGGCCTGGGGCCAGGTCTGATTCTGGGGATTCTTCTCATTTTGGCCTGGCGCAAAGGGGTGCAGTTGTTAAGGAGAATGAGTGCTGATGAATAAGGTGACCCTGATCGGATATTACGGGTTCAACAATACGGGAGACGAGGCAATCCTTTACAGTATTCTGCGAAGTCTCAAGCAGCGGAACAAGGATCTGCAGGTGACCGTCCTGTCCGGAAATCCGGGGAAAACTGAAAAATTGTACGGAGTCCCCTGCCGAAATCGCTGGCGGATTCGTGATGTGATCTCAGCGATCTGGCAAAGTGATCTGGTGGTGTTCGGGGGGGGGAGTCTTCTGCAGGATACTACCAGCCGCCGGTCTCTTGATTATTATCTGGCCATCGCCCGGGTGGCCAGGCTCCTGCGAAAGCCGGTCTACTTTATGGGACAGGGCATCGGTCCGGTCATCAATGAACAGTCGAAGCAGAAGGTGGCCCGCGTTCTCAACCGGGTGCAGTACATTACGGTCAGAGACCGGGACTCCAAGCAGCAGCTCCTTGATATGGGTGTGACCAAACCGCCGATCGAAGTGACAGCGGATATCGTGCTGGGGCTTTACCGGCGGGAAGTGGAGACAGCTCCGGGAATCAGAGTGTTGGAACGCTATCAACTGGGGGATGAAGACCAGGGCCGGATGGTGGGCATCTCCGTGCGAAACTGGCGGGAATTATCCGGATACAAAACGGTGGTGGCGGAATTGGCCGATTCACTGGCGGCCAAAGGCTACAAGGTGGTTTTTTTGCCGTTTCATTTTCCGGGTGATGTCAGTTGTGCACGGGATGTGGTCCGCCAGATGCAGGGGGATGCGGTGGTGATTCGGGAAGAGTGCACAACCATCGAGATGCTCGGGATGATTTCAAGGATGGAACTGCTGATTGGAATGCGGATGCACAGTTTGATCATGGCCGCTCTGATGGGTGTTCCGTCTGTGGGATTGTCTTATGACCCGAAAATCGATGCTGCTGTGAATCTGATGGGGTTGGTGGATGGCGGCCGTGTGGAAAACCTGAACCTGGAACAGCTTCGACTTGATTCCATGCAGATTCTCTTTAACCGGGACGAGGAGTGTCAGCGACTGGTCCAACGTCTGGAGCCGTTGAAAACGAAAGCCCGCAGGAATGTGGACATTCTGGAAGAGCTTCTTCAGGAGAAGAACCAATGAGTACCCTTTACCGGGCAGCCACCATTGTCTTTGTGTTCAATCTGCTCTCCAAAGTTCTTGGGTTTGTCAGGGATGCGGCCCTGGCGGCATTTTTCGGTGCTGGCAGTGCCACTGACGCTTACATGATTGCCTATACCTTGCCCTATTCGCTGCAGGCCGTCCTGGGCATGGCGTTTCTGACCGTGATGGTTCCTTTTCTGACGGGACACCTGATCCAGGGAAAACGGGAAGAGGCGTTCAGGGTCACGTCTGTCGTGATGAACTGGATTGGACTGGTTCTTCTGGGTATGGTTGCTCTTGGGATGGTGTTTGCCGGCCCTCTCACGGGATTGCTGGCGCCGGGATTCGATGGGGCCACGCAGGTTGAAGCAGTGCGGCTCATGGTGATCATGATGCCTTCCATTTTCTTCATGGGCATGGGCATGCTGTTTTCAGGGGTTCTGAATGCCCAAAAATATTTTTGGCTGGCAGCGTTTGGCCCTGCTCTGGTGAACCTGATTGTGATCCTGGCCATTGTTGTCCTCAATCATGTTCTGGGGATCTATGGTGCTGCTCTGGGGACGCTTATGGGATTTGCGGGATTCTTCGTTCTTCTGGGGCTGGGCATTCGCCAAAAGGGGTTTCGCTATCACTGGGGACTGGCTGATTCGGATGGACTGGCCAGGCAGGTGACCGCCGGCATCCTTCCGGTGGCAGTCAGTGTGTCCGTCAACCAGGTGCTGTTGGCGGTCAGCCGTTTTTTTGCGTCCGGCCTGGCTCCGGGAAGCATTTCTGCACTGGATTACGCGTACCGGGTCAAAGATCTGCCACTGGGCATTTTTGCTGCAGCCGTGGTTACAGCGACGTTTCCCCTGATGTCCGAGGGCGCTGTGCGCAATGAACTCCGGCAGTTTGCGGCGACATTTTCCAAAGGATACAGTGCAATCATGGTCCTGATCATTCCGGTTTCGCTGGGGATGGGGGCCCTGCGCGAGCCGTTGATCCGGGTGCTGTATCAGCGGGGGGCATTTGATGACACCGCAGCGGCCATGACCTACGGGGCACTTTTGTTCTTTTCCCTGGCCTTGCCGGCGTTTTCCGCCAATATGATGATGACGCGGGCGTACTATGCGTTCAGAGACTATCGAACACCCCTGCTCGCGGGACTTGGGGCAGTGGCAATCAATCTCGCGGCGTCCTGGATGCTGGTGGGACCCTATGGACATCAGGGGTTGGCGGCTGCCAATGGTCTGGCGTCCTACGGGTACGCAATGCTGCTGTTTGCCGGACTGAAACGGCGGCTTCCACAGCTGGCGGTGGGGCGACTGTTGGAGGTCACAGTGAAGTCGCTGGCAGCAGCCGGTGTTATGACCTTTGTGGTGTTGTCGGTCCGGGGCTTTGCCGAAAACGCCTTGTCACCGGGAGTTGCGGGAGACCTGCTGGTTCTGGGGCTATGCACACTGGGAGGTGCAGGCGTGTATTTTGCACTCCTGCGGGTACTGCAATACAATGAACTGGATGAAGCCATCAGGCTGTTTAAACGGCGCGGAACGGGGAGGACGAAATGATATGTTGGAATTGACCATTCGAAGCGGGCTGACGGCCTTGGCGATTTCACTGGCGGTAACCCCTCTGGTCAAACGGTTTGCTTTTCGGATCGGGGCAGTGGACAAGCCGAACGAGCGAAAAGTTCATGAGGGAGTGATGCCCAGACTGGGTGGTCTGGCCATGTTCGTTTCGTTTATACTGACCGTTTTTCTGTATCTGGAATTCAGTCCTCAGTTGGCCGGGTTGATCATGGCCAATCTGGTGATTGTGGCGACCGGGATATATGATGATACCCGTGAAATTTCCCCGAAGCTGAAGCTCTTTGGTCAATTCATTGCAGCGTTGATTCTGGTTGAATACGGATTTCGGGTTCAGTTCATTACAATACCCTTTGACGGGGGGATCTATTATCTTCCCCGAGCGGACATCATTTTCACTGTGCTTTGGATCGTGGGAATCACAAATGCAGTCAATCTGATCGATGGGTTGGACGGTCTGGCTGCAGGGACAGCAACCATTGCGGCGGTTACGATTTCGATCGTGGCTCTGATGACAGGACAGGACCAGGCGTTCCTGATCGGCGTCATTCTGGCGTTCGCCACACTGGGCTTTTTACGGTATAATTTCAATCCGGCGTCAATCTTTATGGGTGACACCGGGTCCATGTTTCTGGGATTCAACCTGGCCGCATTGGCGATACTGGGCATGACGAAAAGTGTGACTGTCATCTCACTGGTGCTGCCGGTGATTATTCTGGGGATTCCGATCCTGGATACCCTGTGGGCCATCGTTCGCCGGGCCAAACGCCGCAAGCCAATTTTCGAGGCAGACAAGAAACACCTGCACCACCGGCTCTTGCACATGGGACTCAGTCACCGCCGAACGGTTCTGGTGATTTATGGAGCCAATGTTTTTCTTGGAATCGGGGCGGTGCTGATTCAGAGCCTGGGGACACTGAGCAGCATCATCGGGTTTGTTTTTCTGGTGGTGTTGATGCTCCTGTTTGCCTGGAGGCTGGGAGCCTTGACAGACAGCATTGATGATTGATGGGAGAGATGATGATTGAAAGCTGAACTGATTTTCACAGGAACCGAATTGCTGCTGGGACAGATTTTGAACACCAATGCGCTGTACCTGTCCAGGGAACTGGCGGCCTTGGGGATTGATTTATACCGGATTACAACAGTGGGGGACAACCGCCTGCGTATTCGCGATGCGATCGTAGAGGCAGCCAGAAACAGTGATGTGGTGATCATCAACGGAGGATTGGGACCAACCGAAGACGATCAGACCCGGGAAGCGCTGGTTGAGGCGTGTGGTGTCAGAGAAGTGATCCATCAGCCGACTCTCGACAAGATCAATGATTATGTACGGGTACGGAACCGGACCCCCTTGCAGAGCAATGAAAAAGTGGCCAAGGTTCCTGAGGGTGCACAGGTGTTTGTCAACTCATCGGGTTCCGCACCGGGCAGTGTTTTGGAAAAAGAGGGGACAGCCTATGTGCTGACTCCGGGACCACCGCATGAACTGATGAGCATCTTTGAGGAGCACCTGCGTGACTGGCTCAAGAGGCGGTTTCAACTCAATGAGGTGATCCGCTCCAAGGTGTTCAAGGTGGTGGGGATTGGAGAATCCAGTGCGGAAGAGCGGATCAGGGATTTGATCAACTCGCCGAATCCGACCGTGGCTCCCACGGTCAAACGGGGTGAGATTCATTTTCGTGTGACAGCCAAAGCGCCCTCCGATGTGCAGGCAGCAGATCTGATTGCGGGCATGGAACGGCGTTTCATGGATGAACTGGGGGACTTTACGTACGGATCTGATCAAGACAATCTGGAAGGGGTAATTGGGGCGCTGCTGCGGGAAAAAGGATTGACGGTATCCTGCGCGGAGTCCTGTACAGGGGGGCTTTTGACCAGCGCACTGACAGACGTACCGGGCAGTTCGGATTATCTGGAGTTCTCCGCGGTGACCTACGCCAACCGCTGGAAAGAAGAGTTCCTTGACGTTCCTCAGGAAATCCTGTTCAAACGGGGAGCGGTCAGTCGGGAAGCGGTTAAATGCATGGCCGAAGGCATTCGGAAAAAGACCGGTGCGGACATTGGCTTGGCGGTATCGGGGATCGCCGGTCCCGGTGGAGGCACACTGGAAAAACCGGTGGGGCTGGTGTATCTGGGGCTGGCCATGGAAGAGGGAACCTGGTCACGAAAACAGATGTATTCCGGAGGCCGGAAAGTCATCAAGGAACTCAGCGCCCGGGGAGCACTGGTTCTCTTGTACCAGGGACTTAAGGGTGTATTGAAAGATGATGGCAGATAAATTCGGGTTTACTGAAGAGGACATGCAGTGGATTGAACGTCTGGATGAGGCGGCGGAAAGCATGGACAGACAGAGGCTGTCCGCACAGTTGTGGACGGCCTGGAAAGAAGGGCCTTATGTGGCCCGGCATAAGGCGCTGGAACTCCTGGGGCTCACGGGAGATTCGCAGGATGCCCGCAGACTGACCGACCTGGTGCTGGATGCTTCCTGCCCCGAAGAGTTTCGTTTGCGGGCCCTCTCTGCTCTTGGGAAACTGCGGTGTGAAGCGGTGGTCTGTCGCCTGGAACCGCTTTTCGGGGATCCCAACCCATTTTTGCCCAAGGGCTTGGTTACCGTTCTGGGGCAGATTGGGGGAGAAGGGTCCCTGGACTTGCTGCTGCGTTTCGGCCCCTCGCCACGGGGAAGGCAGGTTAAGCGCGAGATATACCAGGAAGCCATCGCCCTGGCAGTCGCCTCCTGGCCACTGGGATTGGCCATGCTTGCCCAAAGACGCAGCGAAGAGCGTCCGGTCCGGCTGTTTTTGCGGGGAATGGATCTCGAGGTGCCGGAGATTCCCCGGTATAGTGCATTCCCGGCAAATGATTACATGGCGGAGCATGTGAAAAGCCGGGGATTGTTCTATAAACGCTTCAAATACCTGGTGGAACAATGAGCTTTTCGGATTGCTTTTTGCTGTTCAAAAAGAAGTCTGTCTGTCCGGTTTGCAGCAGGGGGATGGGGTCCGGCCTGCTGCTCTGTCCATCCTGCCGCACGCTGCTCCGGAGTGCATCCTGCCGGACCATCCGCTGCAGTGGTCGATTCCCCCTGCTGGTTGCAGCCCCATACAGGGGTCCGTTTCGGCATGCGGTGCTCCGCTTCAAAAATGGTGGGCAGACGCATCTGTCTCCGGTTCTTGCCCAGCTGATGCTCGAGAGTTTCATGGCGTTTTCCGGTAAGAGGGTAAACGGACCTGAACTGGTCACCTGGGTTCCGGGAGATCGGCGCCGGACAGCCATTCGGGGGTTTCATCCACCGGAAATGCTGGCCGGGAGTATTGCCCGGGGGCTGCAGTTGCCGGCCGAGGGACTTCTCGGCAGAACCCATGCGGACGCACAGACCGGACGAAGTCCTGAGGAACGCAGAACCCGGTTAGCCGGCACATTCCGGCTTTGCAGTCGGCGGTCAGTTGCCGGTCGCCGGATTCTGCTGGTGGATGATGTGGTCACCACCGGGAGCACTTTTGAAGAGGCGGTCCGCGTGCTGCAACGCAACGGTGCCGGTGATGTCTGGTGTCTGGCGTTTGCCGGTGGAGAAAAATTGTTTGACTGAACGCGTTCCCTGCTGGGCCTTAACGGGTCTGACAGGGAATTCTTTGTTTTCGTAGAATGTATACATATATGAACGTTTGTCAATTCGGTTTATGACTGGACGGGGAAAGTGGAGGTGAGGCAAATGAAAGACGTCTGGTTTCGGCGTCTGACCCTGTTATTGACTCTGGGATGCCTGATCGTGCCCGTGAGGGGAGCCTTCGCACAGGAGCAGGCGCCCCGGTTTTTGCTGGTGCACATTGAAGGCACCATTACAGCAGGGACAGAACAGTTTTTGGCGGAGGTGTTGACGCGGGGCGACGAGCAGGCCGTGGATGGTGTGATTCTGCGCCTGGACACACCCGGTGGTCTGGTGGATGCCACTCTGGGCATTATGCGGGCAATCAATGCCACGGAGTATCCGGTGATTACCTATGTGGGGCCGTCCGGTGCGATCGCGGCCTCTGCGGGGTCGTTTATCCTGATCAGTGGCCATGTGGCAGCCATGGCACCCGGGACAACCTGCGGGGCGGCCATGCCGGTGACGCTGCAGCCCGGGACGGGGGAAGCCGCACCGGCGGATGACAAGACCGTCCAGTTTCTGGCCGGTCATTTAAAGAGTGCCGCACGTCTGCGGGGACGTCCGGAAGAGATCGCAGCCCGTTTTGTTACCGAAAACCTGACATTGACGTCAGCAGAGGCTCTGGAAACAGGCATTGTGGATCTGGAAGCCGTTTCCGTGGAGCGGCTTCTACAGGCATTGGATGGCAGACAGGTTGTGGTGGGGGAGCGTCAAGTTGTCATGCGCACGGAGGGAGCAATCGTTGAAGAGGTCGACATGACGCTGAGACAGCGCTTCGCGCACTGGCTCAGCGATCCGCAAATTGCGTTTCTGCTCTTCCTTTTTGGAATCTACGGGATCTTGTTTGGGCTGAACGCACCCGGGACCATCGTTCCAGAGGTGGGGGGGACCATCGCCCTGATCCTGGCGCTGTTCGGACTGGGGATGTTCACTGCCAGCACCCTGGGGATTGTCCTGATTGCCATCGCCGTACTGTTTTTTGTCGCGGAAGTCTTCACGCCGACTTTCGGTGTGCTGACGACAGCAGGTGCTGTCTCACTGGTTCTGGGCGGATTTTTCCTTCCTGTGGAACCACTTCTTCCAGCCCCCTGGTTCAGTGCGTTTCGGATGACCGTTTTGGGCATGGCTGCTGTGACCGTCCTGTTTCTGGTGCTTGTGCTGGCGAAGCTGGTTCAACTTCGAACGAAAAAAGCCGTTTACGAACAGCTTGGGATGGAAGGATACCAGGGGACCGTGCTGTCGGTGCTCGATCCGGAAGGTTCTGTACGGATCCGTGGCGAAATCTGGCAGGCCAGAACAGTGGATGGCCATACGGTGAACGCAGGCCGGCAGGTGCGGGTTTTGGATACAGATGACATGGTACTCGTTGTTGAGGAACAGTCGGACCCGGCTGAGACACAGGGTCGGGTGAAGAAGGAGGACTTGTGATGGGTTTTTTTGAACTTCAGTATTTTGGGTTGCTCGGTGCGGCGGTGCTTCTGGTGTTGCTGCTGATCAATGCCGTCTATATCATCAAGGAATACGAACGGGGGGTTGTGTTCCGGCTGGGCCGACTGGCCGGGTCCCGGGGTCCCGGACTGATCCTGATCATCCCACTGGTGGACAAACTGGTCCGTGTCAGTTTGCGGACCGTGGTGTTTGATGTCCCGGTCCAGGAAGTCATCACCCGTGACAACGTGACCTGCAAGGTCAATGCTGTGATTTTCTACCGGGTTGTCGAGCCTTCCCGGTCGGTGGTGAATGTGGAGCGTTTCCATGATGCGACATTTCAATTGGCCCAGACCACCCTGCGCAGTATCGTCGGCGAGGCTGAATTGGATGAATTGTTGTCTGAGAGGGAGAAACTGAACAAGACCCTCCAAAAGGTGATCGACGATGCAACCGATCCCTGGGGGATTAAAGTCTCTGCGGTGGAAATCAAGGATGTCACGATTCCGGAACACATGCAGCGGGTGATCGGAAAACAGGCTGAAGCAGAACGTAAGCGGCGGGCCATCGTGATCCAGGCAGAAGGGGAAAAACAGGCTGCTGTGCAGTTGGCGGAAGCGGCGGATATCCTGTCCCGTCAGGAGGGCGCACTGACACTGCGGACCCTGCGAACGGCATACGACATTTCAACGGAGGCAAGCAGCAAAATCTTTTTCCCACTGCCCATGGAGTTTGGAGGGCTGCTTGGTCATCTGAATCCAATGGGACAGAGAACAGAAACGTCTGATGAGGGCGAAACCAATACTGCACAGGTTGATCCACAGTCAAAAAGCCGATAACAAGGGAAAAGGGAAGCTTATCCACAGTATCCACACCGGGAGGGGTCGTTCCGGTGGATGGATTCGGGGGAACTGCCGGGCGCTCCCGGGTAAACCGGCACACCTGTTCGGAAACAACGGCCTGTGGATAAATGTAAAGAGAAAACTTTGAAAAGATGCAGGCAAATCGATCCAATTTACTTATCGAAAGTTGCATTTTGCTTATCTTCCTGTGGGCGCCGCTTTCAGGGAATATGGCCACAAACCCTTTCAGGACAAGGGTTTGTGGCCATATTGGGTTCGGCAACACGAACAAACGAACGGGAATTGCCCGGCAGCCCTTGTTTTATGGGGATCCAGGCAGATGTCCACGATATCCCCATTATCCACAGGGAAAATCGTCCGTTCGAATAACCCCTGCAATAGCGGGAATGGACACCGTTTTACGGGATAAGCGCAGGAAAGTTGTCGACAGCCCTGTGGATAACTGTTAAAATGGAAAAGCATGAAACGTTGCCGTTTCCAGGAAGGAATTCGGGAAGTTATCATGAATATGTAAGTATCAACAAATAAAGGAGCGATGCATATGAAAATCACGGTAAGGGGAAAAGGCACAGAAGTCACAGACGCTCTGAGACAGTACGTGGAAAAGAAACTCAGCTCGATGGAAAAGTTCTTTGATGACAGCGAAGTGGATGTACAGGCCCGGCTGCGGGTGGAAAGCGGGCAACACATTGCAGAGTTGACGGTGCACTACCATAGTTTTTACGTTAGAGCAGAAGAACGGTCCGATGATATGTACGCGAGCATTGACGCTGCGGCCCATACCCTGGAGAAGCAGTATCTGAAGCATAAGGAGAAGATGGACAAAAAGCACCGGGCAGGCCTTAAGGACGTTGTGGCCAGCGCAGTCTCTCCTGTTGTTGATGAATTCGAGGAGGACCTGATCAGCAAGCGCAAAAGTTTCTCCTGGAAGCCGATGAGTGAAGAGGAGGCCCTCATGCAGATGGACCTTCTGGGGCACAATTTCTTCGTGTTCACCAATGACAGAACGGAACTGGTCAATGTGGTGTATGCCCGGAAAGATGGATCGTACGGGATCATTGAACCTGAATAGAACACATGCGCCACTTCGGTGGCGTTTTTTTATGGAAACTGTGAAAAGGTTCGCAAACTGCGTTATAATAAAGAGATGAATTAATGCTTGAGAATGGGTAGAAGAAGGAGTTTGTGAAATGCTGGGAACCATTAAGAACTTGTTTGACGATAACAGCCGGGAAGTTCGCCGCCTGCAGAAAACTGTTGAAGTGATCAACGGCCTGGAGCCCGGGATGCAGTCGCTTTCGGATGAGCAGCTGCGCGGCAAAACGGATGAATTCAAAGCACGGCTGGCGCAGGGACAGGCTCTGGACGATCTGCTTCCGGAGGCGTTTGCCGTTGTCCGGGAAGCGGCCTGCAGAACACTGGGAATGCGCCATTACGATGTTCAGCTGATCGGCGGCATGGTGCTGCACAAAGGCCGGATTGCAGAGATGAAAACCGGTGAAGGAAAAACCCTGGTGGCCACCCTCCCGGTGTATTTGAATGCACTGGTTGGAAAAGGGGTCCACGTGATCACGGTCAACGATTACCTGGCCAAGCGTGACGCCGAATGGATGGGGGAAGTCTATTCGTTTCTTGGACTGGAGACCGGATTGATTATCCATGACATTCCGATCCACGAACGCACCGAGCAGTACCGCCGGGACATTGTCTACGGGACTAACAATGAATTTGGCTTCGATTATCTCCGGGACAACATGGCCGTTGCACCGGAGCGTCTTGTCCAGCGGGAACTGCAGTACGCCATCGTGGACGAAGTGGACTCCATTCTGGTGGATGAAGCCAGAACCCCATTGATCATCTCCGGTCAGGCAGACAAGCCGACGGAACTGTATTTCCGGATCTCGAAAATCATCCCACGATTGAAACGGGATGTGGATTTCACCGTGGAGGAAAAGGAAAAACTGGTCACGCTGACCGAAGACGGCCTGTCCCGGGTGGAGGAACTGCTCGGCGTGGACAGCATTTATGAAGGAGAAAATGCCGAGCTTGGACACCACGTGAACCAGGCCCTGAAAGCCCATACGCTGATGAAACGGGACATCAACTACGTGGTGAAGGACGGGGAAGTCGTCATTGTGGATGAATTCACCGGAAGACTGATGTTTGGCCGTCGTTATTCGGACGGGCTTCACCAGGCCATCGAGGCCAAGGAAAACGTTCAGATTGCCCGGGAATCCCAGACACTGGCCACCATCACCTTCCAGAATTATTTCCGGATGTACCGCAAACTTTCGGGGATGACCGGGACGGCCAAAACCGAGGAAGAAGAGTTCATGAGCATTTATGGCATGGACGTTGTGGTGATTCCCACGAATGAGCCCTGCATCCGGGATGACCGGGACGATGTGGTGTACCGCACGGAAAACGGGAAATTCAACGCTGTGGTTGATGAGATCCGGGAGTGCCACAGCACCGGGCAGCCGGTCCTGGTGGGGACCATCAGCATTGAGAATTCGGAGAGGCTGGGGGCCATGCTGAAAAAGCAGGGCATTCCCCATCAGATTCTAAATGCGAAGTACCATGAAAAAGAAGCTGAAATCATAGCGCTGGCTGGCCAACCGGGCATGGTGACGATCGCGACGAACATGGCCGGACGGGGTACGGACATTGTGCTTGGCGAAGGCGTACAGGGACTTGGCGGTCTGCACATCATCGGTACGGAGCGGCACGAATCACGTCGGATTGACAACCAGCTCAGAGGCCGGTCCGGCCGGCAGGGTGATCCAGGATCCAGTGTGTTTTACGTGTCCATGGAAGATGAGCTGATGCGTCTGTTTGGCGGGGAGAACCTGCAGGGCATGATGGACCGCATCGGCATGGACGACAGCATGCCCATCAATCATACACTGTTGACAAGATCCATCGAAAGTGCACAGAAGAAGGTGGAGTACCGCAACTTTGAAATCCGGAAACATATTCTGGAATACGACAATGTGATGAACAAACAGCGGGAGATCATTTACAAGCAGAGACGGGCCGTCCTGATGGGAGAAAACCTCAAGGAGGATGTCTTCTCAATGATTGATGCGGTAATTGATGAATCACTGAACATGTACAACCGGTTGAGCCAGTTTCCAGAAGAGTGGGATCTGGAGGGGCTTCTCGGGTTTGCAGCCCAGACGTATCTTCCCGCCCGCCGTCCGAGAGCCGATCAGCTCAAAAAAATGTCTCCGGAAGAAATCGAGGAACTCTTCAAGAAAACAGCCCGGGAACTGTATGCCTTGCGGGAGGAAAAAATGGGAGCCGAAGAGATGCGGCGCCTGGAGCGGATTGTCATTCTGAAAGTGGTGGATGAGAAGTGGATGGACCACATCGATGCCATGGATCAGCTAAAGGGAGGCATCGGGCTTCGCGCTTACGGGCAGAAAAACCCGCTGTTGGAATACAAGTTCGAGGGCTTCAATATGTTTGAAAACATGATTGCAGCCATCAAGGAAGACGTGACCCGTTTGATTTACAGGGTAGCCCTGACAGCGCCCCAGGAACAGGCACACAACCTGCAGGAAAACAGGGGTGAAGAAGCTTCCGGCACACAACAGACGCGGTCCGGGCGTAAAGTGGGGCGCAACGAACCCTGCCCTTGTGGAAGCGGAAAAAAATACAAACATTGCTGCGGACGATAAGCAGAAGAAAGGAATGATCATATGCTTGAGGAATTGCATGAACGTTGGGTAGGCCTGAACAAAATCAAACAGGAAGTGAGGGACTCTCTTTGACCCCGCTTCAAGGAAAACACGAATGCTGGAGCTGGAAACACAGATGTCCAAACCGGGATTCTGGGACGATCGGCAGACGGCAGAAGAGGTTGGCCGTGAACTCAATGAACTGAAGGAATCGCTTCGGGGGTTGGAACGGTTTACCGGCTTGCTTGAGGACGTCGAGATTCTGCTGGAATTGGCGGAAGAAGGACCCGATGCCCAGCTCAAACAGGAACTCAGCGAGACACTGCGGCAGGCGGAAATCCTGGGGCAGGAACTGCACTTGGAGACGCTGTTTAGCTCACCATACGACAGCAACCATTGCATCATGAGCATTCATCCCGGGGCAGGGGGGACAGAAAGCCAGGATTGGGCAGAAATGCTTTACCGGATGTACCTTCGCTGGGTGGAAAGCCACGGGTACCGTGCGGAAACACTGGATTACCAGTCCGGGGACGAAGCGGGCATCAAGAATGTGACGTTTGCCATTTCAGGGATTCGGGCGTTTGGCCATCTGAAATCGGAAGCGGGCGTTCACCGTCTGGTCCGGATGTCTCCGTTCGACTCAGCGGGTCGAAGACACACCAGTTTTGCCTCTGTGGATGTGATGCCCCAGATGCCGGAGGAAGAAGCGCTGACCGTGGATGAAACCGAACTGCGCATTGATACGTATCGTGCCGGAGGCGCAGGGGGCCAGCACCTGAACAAGACGGATTCTGCGGTCAGGATCACGCATCTGCCCACCGGAACGGTGGTGCAGTGTCAGAGTGAGCGGTCTCAGCATTCCAACAAGGCAGCAGCGATGAAAATCCTGATGGCCCGGTTGTATGAGATCCAGCGGAAGGAACAGGAAGAAAAGCTCAGCAATATTCGTGGTGGGAAAGATGAAATTGCCTGGGGAAGTCAGATTCGTTCCTATGTGTTTCATCCGTACAAAATTGTGAAAGATCACCGGACGGGAGTTGAAGTGGGTGATGTGGACAGCGTCATGAACGGGAACATCGACCCGTTCATCGATGGCTGGCTTCAGTACCTGGCAGCGGGGAAATAGGAGGATAAGATGGACAACAGCCGGATGGTCGGTTTAAGCGAAGCATGGGCACATCTGTCAGAAAGCGAGACGACAAAAGAGTCAGCCGAATGTTTCTGGTACTTTGGTGCGGGAATCAGTGCGGGGTCCGTTCCCCTGGCGGAAGAGTTGGCCCGGGACTGTCTTGACCGCATGTCGGATGACAGTGTTTTTCTTTGGGGACAGAAACAGAGTCAGGGGTATGACCGCTTTCTGGAGATGGCCTGGCCGGACGATGAGAGCCGGTCCTTGTATTTGGAGGGGCTTTGCCAATCTCCGCCGACACCGGCGGCCAGGTTGGCCGCCCGGCTTTTGATGGGGGCTGTTCCTGGTACACTGGCCGTGACAGGCAATTTTGATCCCGGCCTGACCAGGGCGGTATTGGATCAGGGCGAACGTCCCCGTGTGGAAGGCGACGAGGCCTTCCGTCTCTGCAGTGATCCGGAATCTCCGGTCCATTTGATTCACACCCACGGCGGTCCCCGGAATTACCGGCTGGACCTGGTGTCCAGCGGCTATCCGGTTCATTACGATGAGCCGCCGGAACTGACCCCGGAGGAGGAACAGCTGGCTGAGCTCCTGCGGAGCCGGTCAGCCCTGGTCCTGGGATTTTCCGGAAGAGAAGACAATCCCTTCATGCGCGCCCTGTACCAGGTGATCTGTGCCGACGGCCTCGGTGGACCGCTCCTCTGGTTTTTGTATCGCGAGGATGAGTGGTATGGACTTCCCGTGTGGCTGACCGATCATGAACAGGTCTTTTTTGTCCGGGGTGAGAACAATGCAGGCCCCAAGGCAGCCGTCCCCTTCAAAGAGGATTATTTAAACCGTTATTTGGATCTGAGCCTGCACCGGATTGCCGGAGAAGTGGGGACGGACGGGGTTCTCAGTGCCCGGAAGGTGTTGGGGTCTGCTGTGGACCACTGGGAGGTGCCTCTTGTCCCTCTTCTGGTCGATCCAGGCCGTTTCGTCGCGGACTGGCGGATCCGGCTTGCCCGCCGGGTGGCGGATGGGGAGCACATTCTGTGGGACGAAAAACTAACCGTACAAAACGCGGGTGCGGATGAGGGCGACGGGCTGGCGTCCATTCGCCGTGCACTGCAGTTCCGTCGGTTCGATCAGGCTCTGGAGCAGATGCGCGAACTGGACCTGAGTGAACGGTCCGGAGAAGAAAAGACCCGGTTTCTGGATCTGCTGGTGTACCTGGCGGGTCAAGCCGAGGGGCAGTGGAATGAAGATCAGCTGGAGATTCTGAACCGCGCAATCCGGCTTACGGCAGAACCGGCGGGCGAACAGCGGGAGCATTACCGGATTTTTCTGGTGGACCGTTTGGCCAGGGGACTTCACGCGCAGGGAAAATCCGGAGACGGTCTGACACTGGTCCTCTGGGCACTGGAAAGCCCGGGAACCTCCGGAGAAGGGATGGAACACAGAGACCGGCTGCGGTTTCTGGGCACGGAACTGGCTGTCGCGGCAGGATCGTTTGAGGAGGCCTGGGCGCTGGCGGATGCGGACAGTGCGGAAACGGCTTGGGGAAAAGACCAGGTACCTCTGTTGAGCGCGTGGATCGCCATGCATCAGGGGAACTACGAGAAAGCGGCTGAACTGCTGGAAAACGCCAGGCACAGGACGTTTGAACAGGACGTGTTGGCTGCGCTGACGGATTTCAACCGGGAACAGTATGACGGTCTGGACAGGGTGCTGGATGCACTGGCCAGTCGGGCAGAAAAAGAGCAGGCCAATCCGGTTCTGGCGTGTACACTTCATTACCTGCGGGCAGAGACGATCGAGCGGAAGAAAGCGGATCCTCAGCCGGTTAAAGCCTGGAACAGGATTCTCA
Organism: Bacillota bacterium; assembly: GCA_007121025.1. Lineage (GTDB taxonomy): Bacteria > Bacillota > TC1 > TC1 > UBA5767 > SKMO01. Next base: position 33,383 of record SKMO01000106.1, read on the forward strand.
ACCGGCATGAGCGCTCCTTTGAAACCCCAATCCGGTTGATGCGGGCACTGGCTTATTACAAAAAAGCGCAAGTCCTCCGACAGACGGGAAGTCTGATCGAGTCGACCAAAGTGATTGCCCAGATGACCGAAGATTTTTCACGGGATCGCGACAGGGATATTCGGCTTCTCTGCGCTCGGGGGCAGCTGGATGCCATCCGGGTCAAAAAAGATTTGAAGTGGCTGGAGGCAGCGCTGGATGATTGCGGGCTGTTTCTGAACGCCGAACGGGATCCCGGAGATCTGGAAATGAGAGAACTGGTCACACAGGTGCATTACCTCAAAGGAATCATGCTGCGTGATCTGGGCCATGATGAACAGGCGATCCAGGCGATGGAGGCACTCGGGGGCGACCGGTCCGAAGACGACAGCCTGACGATTCGCAAGTATGCGGCAAGGGCCATGCGTGAAACCGTCGCGCTGTATCTGAAGGCGGATGATCCGGTGGCTGCGGCTTTGGTCTGCGTCCGGATGGTGGAGACCCTTGACGATCAGGACCATCAGGAACTCATGGACATTCTTTCGGACGGGTACCGTATCGGGGCACAGCTCCAGGCGAAGCAGACCGATCAGGAACCGGCTCTGGAGCTGGCTCTTCGGGGGATTCGCCGTTTAGACAAACAAGAGGGTTTGGACGTCAAACGGAACCGGGCGACACTGTTTATGGTGGCGGCAGGCTGTCTTGAGGAATTGGACCGCAAAGAGGAAGTGGTATCCCTGATGGAAGATTTTGAGAAAGCTTTCGGAGGGGAAGCCGATCTTGCGGTGAGGGTTCTGCTGTCCCGCGGCTGGTTGCATAAGGGACAGATGCAGGAGGAACGGGGGCGGCCGGAGGAGGCACTCGAAACGTACGAGGGTTACCTGAAGAGATTCGACCAGCTGGAAACCGAGGAGACGGCACCGGATCTTCTGGATGTGTTGTACCGCAGAGGCCTGCTGAATAAAGCGGTGGGTAAACCGCTGCTCGGCCAGCAAAGTCTGGAGCAACTGATTGACCGGGGTGTCAGGTTTGACCAGGAAATGCATTGGCAGAAACTGGCACTGGGCTGGCTTGAAAAAGCAGCACTACACCGTGAAGAAGAACAGTATCGGGAACAGCTGGCCACTCTGGATGGGATGATCGGCTATTTTGAGCAGCGGACCGATTTGTCGGTGTTTGCTCCGCTGGTTCGGGCGTACCTGCAGCGGGCGGAGGTCCATCTGGCTGAGGATCATCCGGACCGGGCACTGGAGGAACTGATGACGCTTCGACACAAAGGGCTGTCGGACATGACCGCTGAGACGTCTGGGCTCTATGCCCGGGCTGCCAAGCTTGAAGCAGGACTGATCCGGCACCAGCATGCCTTTGAGCGGTTGGAAAACGTGACCGAAGAGGTGGCAGCGGCCCTTTGGACGATCGGTGCTCTTGGGGTGGAAGAGGATTTGCTGGCTGTTTTGCAGATTTTCCAGGAGGAGCTCCTGTCACGGCAGGATCACAAGGGCATCGTACACAACAGCGGACGGATTGTCGGGCGTTTCGGGGACAGTCAGGAACCGGCTTTCCGCGTGGCAGTTGCAGAGGCGCTGACTGAAAAAGCAAAAAGTCTCTACGCGATGCGGGAACACGTCCTTCTGAAGGGACACCACGAGGCGTCCATGGCACTGCTGGCAAACCGGCAGGAGGCGGCAGAGATTCGGGCCCGGGGGCAAATCATGCATCTGATGGCCGATGATCTGCGGGAGACCGGAGGATATCAGGAGAGCATGGCCATTTGCCAGCAGATCATGGATGATCCGGTTTTTGGCGCGTCCGCAGCATCAGAGGATATCCGGATGCTGGCTGAATACAAAAAGGCGCGGATCCACAGCGGGTTGGGCAACGCCAGGATGGCGCTGGATCTGTACGCAAAGCTTGAGCGGGAAGGCCGGCCGGCGGCGGGGGAAGTTCAAAAGACACTGTTTTACAAAGCGCTGGTGGAACAGGCCGTGTTGCTGGACGAAACCGGCGGCGGGGGTCTTTGGGGCCGCAAATCCCATCGTAAAGCATTGCGTCTGTTGGACAGGGTCATTGGAGATCTGGCCAGTGAACAAGAGAACGACCGGGTGAAGATCCGGTTGAAGGCATTGATCCGGAAAGGACAGATGCTTCGAACGGCCGGCCGAAGTCAGGAGGCCCGTCAGGCACTGATGAGCGCTGTAGAATCCAACAGTGCGCTGACCGATCCGCGGGCCGTGTCTCTGGTGGAAGAGGCCAAGAAAGAATTGGACAAGGACGAGGCCCTTTGATAGAATTTTGAACTGTGACAGACTATTCGAGCAGGTAGGGAGGAAACGATGGAAAAAGAGATCATTAACAGTCTGGAAGAGACGGCCAAAGCCATACGGCGGTCGATCGTGACCATGCTGGGAGAGGCCGGTTCGGGTCATCCCGGCGGGTCGCTGTCCAGTACTGATGTGCTGACAGCACTGTATTTTCATGAAATGAAACTTGACCCCGGAAACCCCCAGTGGGATAAGCGGGACCGTTTCGTTTTGTCCAAGGGGCATGCCGCCCCGCTTTTGTACGCAACACTTGCCCAGCGGGGTTACTTTCCGAAAGAAGAACTCATGACCCTGCGCAAGATGGGCAGCCGTTTGCAGGGGCACCCTGTGATGGACAAAGTTCCCGGCGTGGAATTGTCCACCGGATCTCTGGGTCAGGGGATTTCCATGGCCGTGGGGCTGGCGCTGGCCGGGCGATTGGACGGGAGCTCTCACCGGGTGTTTGCTCTGGTGGGAGACGGAGAGTGTCAGGAAGGCATCGTTTGGGAAGCAGCCATGGCGGCAGCTCATTACGGTCTGGGGAATCTGACCGCTGTTCTGGATGCCAACGGTCTGCAAATTGACGGCCGGTGTTCAGACGTTATGTGCCTCGATCCCATTGAGGAGAAGTGGAGGGCCTTTGGCTGGCATGTGATGACGATCGATGGACACGACATGCAGGCCATTGTCAATGCGCTTCAGGAGGCGGACAAGGTGGAGCATCAGCCGGTGATGATCGTTGCACACACTGTGAAGGGCAAGGGCGTTTCCTTCATGGAGAATCAACCCGGGTGGCACGGAAAAGCCCCCAATCCCGAACAGGTGCAGCAGGCCCTTGAAGAATTGGCATAAGCATGGAGGAGAATCAATGACAGACATGGCAACCAGAGATGCGTATGGAAACGCTCTCATTGAATTAGGCAAGATCAACCGGGACGTGGTCGTACTGGATGCGGACCTGTCCCAATCCACCAAGACGCACGGATTCAGCCAGATGTTCCCTGACCGTTTTTTCAACATGGGGATCGCAGAACAGAACCTGATGGCGGTGGCAGCAGGACTGGCACGGGGAGGAAAGATTCCTTTTGCCAGTACATTCGCCATGTTTGCGACGGGTCGGGCGTTTGAAATTATCCGCAACGCCATTTCGTACCCGCAGTTGAATGTGAAAATTGCAGCCACCCATGCAGGGATTACAGTGGGTGAGGACGGGGCCAGCCACCAGTCGGTGGAGGACATCGCCCTGATGCGTTCCATACCAGGCATGGTGGTCTTGGTGCCAGCGGATGCCACGGAAGCGGCCGGAGCCATTCATGCGGCAGCCCAGTGGAACGGTCCGGTGTATATTCGACTGGGACGCTCCAAGGTCCCCCGGCTGTTTGAAGAAGGCACCCCATTTCGGATCGGCACTGCCCAGGTTATTCGGGAAGGCTCTGAGGTGACCCTCCTGGCCTGCGGAATCATGACGTCGGCAGCCTTGGAAGCAGCTAAAATTCTGGGAAAAGAAGGGATCAGCGCGGAAGTCGTGAATGTGTCCACGATCAAGCCGTTGGACGAAGAGACCATTCTGGCGTCTCTTGGTAAAACAGGCTGCGCTGTGACGGCGGAAGAACACAGTGTTCTTGGAGGATTGGGCGGCGCGGTGGCTGAGCTGGCCGGTACGTTCTGCCCGGTGCCGTTGCAGAGAGTCGGTGTCAAGGACCGGTTTGGCGAATCCGGTAAACCGGATGAATTGTTGAAAGCGTATGGACTGACGTCAGGGGAAATCGCCGCCCGGGCCAGGGAGGCGGTCAGTCAAAAGCGTTGAGAAGAAAGCCAGACGGGGAGTTGCGAACGTGATCAAACTCAATGGTGTCACCAAAATATATCCGGGGCGGATTGTGGCCCTTGACGATATCACCCTGCGCATTGGCCGGGGCGAATTTGTCTTTCTTGTCGGCCCCAGCGGGGCGGGCAAGTCCACCCTGCTCAAAATGGTTTTCAAGGAAGAACTGCCCACCAAGGGAGAGGTGATCATTGATAAACGCAATGTGGCCAAACTGAGCCGGAAGGACCTCAACAGCCTGCGGCGAAATGTGGGCATCGTTTTCCAGGACTTTCGGCTTCTGGAAACAAAGACGGCCTATGAAAACATTGCGTTTGCTATGGAAGTGCTTGAATTTCGCAGCAAGGAGATCAAAAAACGGGTCCCTCTGATCCTTGAACAGGTTGGGATGCTTCAGAGGGCCAATCATTACCCCAATCAGCTGTCCGGGGGAGAGCAGCAAAAGATCGCCATCGGCCGGGCCATTGTCAATCATCCGCGGATTCTTCTGGCGGATGAGCCTTCTGGAAACATGGATCCGGAAACGGCGATGGAAATCATGCATATTTTCAAACACATCAATGAAAAAGGGACTACAGTGATGATGGCTACTCATGATAAAATGGTGGTGGATATCATGCGGGAGCGTGTGGTCGAACTGGAGCATGGCCGCCTGATTCGTGACGAGAAGAAGGGAGGCTACGACTATGGGTATTAGAAATACCGGGTATTTCTTTTCCCAGGCGATGCAGTCCATCGGGCGTAATCGTCTGATGTCCCTGGCCACTGTACTGACGGTGACCGTCTCCCTGTTCATCGTGGGGATTTTCACCTTGTTGGTGCTCAATGCCAACTTTTTCCTGAACAATCTGCAGTCCAGCGCGGAAATCGCCGCATTTTTGCATGTGGATGCCCCCCGTGAAGAAGCGCTCGCCCTTGAAGAGAAGATTTCAGCATTGCCCGGAGTCAGTCAGATCACCTTTGTGTCCAAGGAGGAGGGTCTGGCCCAGCTGAGCCAGAGGTTCGGCCCGGAAAATGACCTGCTGTTTGCCCTGGACGGGAATAATCCCCTTCCAGACTATTACATCATTACTGTGGAGGCTCCGGATTATTTGGGTTTTGTGTCCGGGGCTGTCAGCGACATGGAATATGTGGATAAAGCGGATTATGGCCAGCAGGTGATGGAGCAGGTGTTCAGTCTGGTGGAGTACATCAGCTGGATCGGTGGAGTGATTATCGTTGTTCTGTTTCTGTCAGCCACATTCCTGATTTCCACCACCATCAAGCTGACGGTCTTCAGCCGGCAGAAAGAAATCAAGGTCATGAAATATGTGGGCTCTTCGGACAGTTTCATCAGGGCGCCCTTTCTGATCAAGGGGACGATGCTTGGATTTGTCGGGGCGGCAGTCGCCGCCGTGGCTCTGTACCTGTCCTATTATTTTTTGGTGGACAACATGGTCAGTGCCATTGCCTTTGTGACGCCCCTGACAGACATGCTGGTGGTTTTTCAAGTCATGGGTGCACTGATGGCCAGTGGCGCGTTTATCGGGCTGCTTGGGAGCAACATCTCAATCCGTCGTTACCTGAAAGTGTAAAAGGTTGTGTCCCGGAGGAAAGGGGTTGGATGTGTTTTGGCTAGGAAACTGTTTACCACACTGTTGGTTCTGACGCTGTTGATGGCCATGGGAGCGGGTGCTCTTCAGGCCAATAATCTGGACGATCTGCGTCGAAATCAGGAGTCAATCCAACAGGAAATCAGCCGATATCGGAGTCTGATTCAAAGAACCAGCAGCCAGATCACCAGCGTGTCGTCTGAAATGCAGCAGTTGGACCAGAGCATTGCCCAGCGGGAGCAGGAAATACGTCAGCTTGAGCAGGTGATCAGTGAAAAAGAAGCAATGATTGAGAGTCTCGAGGAAGAACTGCTTCGCCGGCAGTTGGAATACGCCCGCCGGCAGGGGGCCTTCGAGGACCGGTTGCGTCTGATCTATCATTCGGGAAGTGTGGAATTCATTGAGGTTCTGGTGGACGCCACCGACATGACGGACTTTCTGGTGCGGTTTGAACTGCTGGCCCGGATTGCCGGCCATGACATCCTGATGCTCGAAGAACTGGAAGCTGAGAGGTTGGAGCTGGAGGAACAGCGAAGCGGCGTTGCCGCACAGCGGGAGCAGCTGTCTGACAACATGGGCGAACTCGAGTCGTCCAAAAACCAGCTGGCCCAGGTGAAAAGTTCCAAGGGGGATCTGCAGCAGAAACTCCTTTCGGAGAAAGAAGCCGCGGAACGGGCTCTCGCTGAAGAGGAACGGACCAACCGGGAAGTCGAAAAACTGATCAAGGACATTCTGGCCCGTCAGCTCAATTCAGGGGCGTACACCGGAGGACAGTTTGCCTGGCCAACGCCTGGATACACCCGGGTGTCCTCTGACTATGGCTGGCGGATCCATCCCATCACCAGGGACCGCCGGATGCACAGTGGAATCGATGTTCCGGCTCCCCGGAATACACACATTGTGTCGGCGGCAGATGGACGGGTGATTTACGCCGGTTGGATGGGGTCCTATGGAAACACCACCATTATCGATCATGGCGGGGGGATCACCACTCTCTACGCTCACCAGCATCAGCTGGGAACCCGGGAAGGGGCGGTGGTCACCAAGGGTGAGCGGATCGGTTTTGTTGGCACCACAGGGCTGAGTACAGGAAACCATTTGCATTTTGAAGTACGCAAGAACGGGACGCATACCAGTCCCTGGCCATACTTGAGATAAGATGAGATGAGACGGGCAGCGACAGTGTCGCTGCTGTCTTTTCATGCAGTGGAGAACCGGGTCCGGCCACTCGCGCTGCAGGAAGGAGTTGCTTTGTTGAAAAAAATCATTCGAGTCATTCAGATCGGACTGCTCGTGTTCTGTGTGCTGTTCACGTCGTTAAGCCTGGTGTTTTTGGGGATTCACTACCAGGACATCACCAATTTGTTGTCAACCTGGGGCATTGTCAACAGCGCCTTTATCGAGAGTCCGGATCGAAGCACGCTGTTTACCGGGGCGAGCCGTGGGTTGGTGGAGGCACTGGGAGACAAATACAGCGAGTACGTTACCGGAGAAGAATTTGCCCAGGTCCAGGAACGGCTGGGAGGAGAGTTTGCCGGGATCGGCATTTATTTCACCATGGAGGAGGATGTCCCTCTGGTTGTGTTCGTATTTCCCGATTCTCCTGCCGAACAGGAAGGGTTGAGGGAAGGTGATCGCATTTTGGTTGCTGACGGGACACAGCTGGCAGGAATGGACATGGAGGAGGTTTCAGATCTCCTGAAAGGGCCTGAAGACACCCGGGTCGTGTTGCTGGTGGAACGGGAGGACGGGACGACGGAAGAACTAACGCTGACCCGTGCGTTCATTCAGTACATAACAATCCATAGCCAGCGGGTGGATGCAGCACCACAGATCGGATACGTGCACATCAGCAGCTTCAGTCGCAGGACGCCTGAGCAGCTGGAGGCAGCCCTGGATGAACTGGGCGAGATCAGCGGACTGGTGCTTGATCTGCGGCACAATGGGGGTGGCGAAGTCAGCGGAGCTCTGGGGGCAGCGGCATTCTTTGTTCCGGAGGGACCCATCATTTTCGAGGAAAGCCGCTACAACATCCGGGCCCATGAATCCACAGGAGGGAATGTGGAGATGCCGCTGGTGATCCTGGTGAATGGAAGCACCGCCAGTTCTGCAGAGATTGTGGCCGGGGCCATCCAGGACACCGGGCGGGCGCCGTTGATCGGTGAACAGACGTTCGGCAAAGGCATTGTGCAACGCTATTTCCCAACCACGGGGGGCGATTTTGTCAAGTTGACGGTGACCCGTTATCTGACCCCGCGTAAACGGAGCATTCACGGGGAGGGATTGCGTCCGGACATCGAGATTCCGATGTCCGATGAACAGTACATGCAGGCGATCTTTGGCCCGCAGGGACCGGACCCGGAAGGCGATCCGCAACTGGCCAGGGCGCTGGAACTGTTGGCCGGACAATAAGAACCGCCCGGCGGCTTCTTTGATGGGACAGAAGGAGGGTGAGCATGGGAACGTTTCAAATCAGATCAGACTTTCAACCCACCGGAGACCAGCCGGCCGCGATTGCACAGCTGACCCATGGCCTCCAGGAAGGCCATGTACACCAGACCCTTCTTGGTGTAACCGGAAGCGGGAAAACCTATACCATGGCCCATGTGATTCAGAATGTGCAGAGGCCCACTCTGGTAATCGCGCCGAATAAAACCCTGGCTGCACAGCTGTGCAGTGAATTCAAAGAGTTTTTTCCGGACAATGCGGTGGAGTATTTTGTTTCGTACTACGATTATTATCAGCCGGAAGCCTACCTGCCCCAAACGGATACGTACATCGAAAAAGACAGTTCGATCAATGATGAAATTGATAAGCTGCGGCACTCTGCCACGGCGGCACTCTTTGAACGAAGAGATGTGATTATTGTGGCCTCGGTGTCCTGTATTTATGGACTGGGTTCCCCCAAGGACTATCAGAGCATGATGGTGTCATTGCGTGAGGGGATGACAGTTGGCCGGGATGACGTTCTGCGGAAACTGGTTGATATCCAATACACCCGAAACGACATGGATTTTCACCGGGGGACGTTCCGGGTTCGGGGGGATGTGATCGAGATTATCCCCGCCAGTCATGGCGAAACGGCCGTTCGAGTGGAGATGTTTGGGGATGAAGTAGAACGGATTGTGGAAATCGACACCCTGACCGGTGAACTGACCAAACGCCGCAAACACATTGCGGTGTTTCCGGCCAGTCACTACGTCACTTCCAGGGAAAGCATGGAACGGGCAATTCGTGACATTGAAGAAGAGCTGGAAGAACGGATTGCTTATTTCCGGAAGCATGACAAACTGCTGGAAGCCCAGAGAATTGAACAAAGAACTCGATACGATCTGGAAATGATGCTGGAAATCGGGTTTTGTTCAGGCATCGAAAATTACGCCAGGCATCTGAACGCAGGGGCACCGGGAGATAAACCATGCACGCTGTTTGATTATTTTCCGGAAGATTTTCTCCTGATGGTTGATGAGTCGCATGTCACAGTCCCGCAGATCGGAGGCATGTACGCCGGTGACCGGTCCCGGAAGGAAGTCCTGGTGGACAATGGATTCCGCTTGCCGTCAGCTCTGGACAACCGCCCGCTGTCTTTCAAAGAGTTTGAGGAATCGGTGAATCAGGTGGTCTATGTTTCCGCCACCCCGGGACCCTACGAACGGGATCATTCCACCCGGGTGGTGGAACAGATCATCCGGCCGACCGGGCTTTTGGATCCACAGATCGAGGTCCGACCGGTGGCCGGGCAGGTGGACGATCTCCTTGGGGAGATCCGTATGCGGGCAGACCGCAATCAGCGGGTCCTGATCACGACACTGACCAAACGGATGGCCGAGGATCTGACGTCCTATTATGAAGGACTGGATGTCCGGGTCCGTTATCTGCATTCAGACATCGACACCCTCGAACGAATGGAAATCATCCGGGAGTTGCGGATGGGAACGTTCGATGTGCTGGTGGGGATCAATCTGCTTCGTGAAGGGCTTGATCTTCCAGAAGTATCTCTGGTGGCCATTCTGGATGCGGACAAAGAGGGATTTCTCCGGTCAGAGCGTTCACTGATCCAGACGATTGGCCGGGCGGCCCGAAATGCTGAAGGCACTGTGATCCTTTACGCGGACCGGATTACTGATTCCATGAACAGAGCCATGGATGAAACGGAGCGCCGGCGTCAGATTCAGCGGGACCACAACGAAAAACACGGGATCACACCCACCACCATCACCAAGAAGGTCCGTTCGGTGATTGAGATGACGTACGAAGAGGCCCGGAAGGCCGCCGGAACGAACGCCGGAGGCGGTGAAGAGCTGCGTCTGTCCAAGCTGAACCGCCGGGAGCGCCTGAAGCTGATCGACCAGCTGGAAAAAGACATGCAGAAGAAAGCCAGGAATCTGGAGTTTGAGAAGGCGGCTGAACTGCGGGATTTGATCATGGAGCTGAAAAAAGAATAGACAGCCCGGAGGCTGTCTGGTTTAAATAGGTTCAGCGGTCGATGGCCCGGTAGGTCTGGATGACCGGACGCCCGGTTTCCGGATGGGCGATGATGCCAATCTCAGCGGTCATGTCCAGGGACAATTGTGTGCTCCGGGGTTCTGGAGGTGTCCAGGTGCGGACCGTCCAGTTCATGTCAATCCGGACCGATGCCTTTTCCCCGGTGATCCGGATGTCCATGGGGCCGAGTGTGTGTTTACCATCAAAGAACTTGTGGTTGTTGGCTTCATACCAGTCCCTGAATGCTGAAATTGACTGGGTGGGAGCCGGGGGAAGGTCAATCAGCAGACCCTCGGGGGCCAGAAGTTCTTCGAACTGGTCGGAGGGACTGTGCTCATCGAACTGGTTATACCAACGCAGCAGCATGTCCCGGATTTGATCTTCATGCAATGTTGTCATCGTGGTTTCCTCCCTTCGGACGGTTGGTCCGGGTTCAGTATACCACAGTGCACAACAGTGAAAAAGAAATGGAAGGAAGGAACTGTCATGCGTCATCTGACCCGGGAAATGGTTACAGAGCAGTGCAAAGCAAACATGATGGATCATTTTTTGGATCCCCGAAACGTAAGGCGAATGGAAGAACCGGATGCAAAGGCCAAAGTGGCTGATCTTGATTCGGGAGATTTTATTGAAGTGTACCTGGCCGTGGATGGTGACCGGATACGCGAGATGACCTATCTGGTGTTTGGTTGCACCGGGGCCGTGGCCACAGCGTCGGCGCTCTCTCAGATGGTTCCGGGGCTGCGCCTGGATCAGGCGGCGGCATTCACGGATGATGATGTGGTGGCCTGGCTGGATGGAAAGCCGGAGAATCTGGGGAAAACCAATTTGCTGGCGCTCAGGGGACTGCACAAAGCGATCAGTCAGTACAGGAAGGAGGGTGACCGGTGACAGTGAAACTATTGGTAACTGGATTCAAGGGGGGGACAGGGAAAACGACTGTGGCCCGAAGTCTTGAGTACGTTGTCCGCCAGGAGGACCTGGATATCCAGGTCTGGGATGGATTGTCCCGGTTGACATGTCCGGTGCGGGACATGATGCGGGAGGCGGACTATGCCATTGTGGTGGAAGAACCGGGGGTGTTCGGCCGGTTGGACCTGGCGTTTGCGCTC
>SKMO01000171.1 GCA_007121025.1 Bacillota bacterium
GAAGGAGGGACCGGTGGACCCCGATGGCCGTTATCAGGTGGTCACAACGGCGTTTATCGCCAACCAGATGCGGTCTGTCCTGGATGGCTTTGACGGACAGGTGGTCAGCAACATCGAACGGGAGGTTCCGGATCTGCTGATGGAAGATGCCCAAAGAGGAGGCCTGGAGGCGGTTGCCGTCACGCGCAACCGATCGGTCATCTATTAGATAAGGATAGGGAGAGACAGCGATGGACATAAAAGCAGCGATCATTGACTTGGATGGAACGTTACTGAATTCGGATAAACAGGTCTCGCGCTACAGCGAAATGGTTTTGGAGAAAACGGTGGAATCGGGGATGCATCTGATGATTGCGACTGCCCGGCCCCCTCGGATGGTGGATCCGCTGTTTGCGATAGTCCGCAAGGCAGAGTTCATCATCTACCTGAACGGGGCGCTGATTCGGCGCGAGGGGCAGCCATTTGGGCATTGCTATCCAATCAGCACAGTGGACATGAAAAACATACATCGCTTTTTTAGACGGCTGTATCCAGACGCATACCTGATCTATGAGACCGAACAGGCCTGGTATGCCAATCGGGCTCTTTCCCCAGAGGAAGCCGCACTCTACAGCCGCGGTCAACGTGATTTTCGGCTTCCGGAGATCAAATCCGAAGCGGACATCGAGGAGATTGGCGTGTACAAGATCCTGTTTGACAAGGGTGGCGGAGTGATGGAAGCGTTTGAGAAGGTTTTTGGGAACACGCTTCACGTGGGGTACATGCTGGGAGGCAATCCGGTTGAAGTGATGAACGGACAGATGTCCAAGGAAATGGCAGCCGAAGAGGTTCTGAGACTGCTGGACATTGATCCCCAGGATGTGATCGTGTTCGGTGATGAGTACAATGACACCGGCCTTTTCGAACTCTGCGGGCATCCGGTGGCCATGGGAAACGCCATTGATGCGGTGAAGGAAAAAGCCAAGACGGTGACAGAGACCAACGACAACAACGGCGTCGCCATGATTCTGGAAAAACTGATCGAGACAGGGGAGGTTTGAGATGGCTAGTTTAACGCTTAAGAGTGTAGTGAAGAAATACGGGGATGTTCTGGCGGTGGATGATTTTTCGATGGACATCAAGGACAAAGAGTTCATTGTGTTTGTCGGTCCGTCCGGCTGCGGGAAATCGACGACACTTCGGATGATCGCAGGACTTGAGGAAATCACGGAAGGCGAAGTGCTGATCGGGGACAAGCTGGTCAATGCAGTAGCCCCCAAAGACAGGGACATCGCCATGGTGTTTCAGAATTACGCGTTGTATCCCCATATGAATGTTTATGAAAATATGGCGCTGGCCCTGAAAAACAAGAAATTCAAAAAAGATGAAATTGACCGACGGATCCGGGAGGCTGGGAAAATTCTGGATTTGGAGGATCTGTATAAACGTAAACCCAAGGAACTGTCCGGGGGACAGAGACAGCGGGTGGCCATTGGCCGGGCCATTGTCCGCAAACCCAAGGTGTTCCTGATGGATGAGCCGTTGTCCAACCTGGATGCCAAACTGCGGGTCAAAATGCGTGCGGAAATTGGCTCTCTGCACAAACGTCTGGAAACCACGTTCATCTATGTGACCCATGACCAGTTGGAAGCGATGACCCTGGGTGAGCGAATCGTCGTCATGAACAAAGGACTCATTCAGCAGATCGGCAGCCCGGATGACATCTATGGGCAGCCAGACAATGTGTTCGTGGCCGGATTCATCGGTTCGCCAGCCATGAACCTGATTCCGGGAACCATAGAGGAACAGGGAGATGATCTCATCTTCAACAACGGCATCATCCAGCTGAAACTCAGACCGCAACGGGCCCAGCGGATGCGCGAGCTGGGATACACCGGCCGAAAGGTCATCTGTGGAATCCGTCCGGAAAACCTGAACGTCACACCGGATACCGGCCATGAGCAGAGCTGCCGGGAACTGGATTTCTGTGTGCAGCTTGTTGAGAACATGGGACGTGAAAGTTATATTTACTTCAAAATCGGAGATCAGGAGGCAGTCGCCCTGGCCAGTGAGAACGTCAAGTTTTCGATTGGACAGGATGTGCGCTTTTTTGTCAATATGGAGAAAGTCCACTTTTTTGATGAAGAAACACAGCGGGTGATCCGTTAGTCCCGGAAGGCGAACCTCTTTAGATGAACCGGACAGAGTGCCCGGGATCTCCTGCCAGGGAGAGACCGGGCGTTGTTATTTCGGCCGGTGACCTGGCGAGGAAGAGGAAGGTGATTGTATGCCGCAGTGGGAATTGGTGTTGAGACTGATACTGGCCGCTCTGGTCGGAGGACTGGTGGGTATGGAAAGGGAGGCCAACAACCGGCCGGCCGGATTGCGGACCCATGTCCTGGTGACCATCGGGGCGACGTTGATCATGCTGGTATCGCAGTACGGATTTATGGACCCGGCGGGCCGCGGGCCGCTGGGAGATCCGGCCCGGTTGGCGGCTCAGGTCGTCAGCGGAATCGGTTTTCTGGGGGCAGGGACCATTCTGCAGACGGAAAACCGCATCAAGGGCCTGACCACCGCAGCCAGTCTGTGGGTTTGTGCAGGCATAGGACTGGCCATTGGGAATGGGTTTTATCTGGGGGCAGTGACCACAGCCCTGATTGTCGTGCTGACCTTGCGGACTTTGGGACATGTGGAAAAGAGGGTGTTCCGCAAGAACTTTCGGACACTCTACATCACGTTTTACGAACGTCCCGGGGTCATCGGAGACATCGGGCAGGTGTTGGGAAACAATGATATCCTGATCAAGGCCATCCAGATTACCGGAGATGATTCTGATGGCGTTGGCGACGATGAGGATTCCCGAAAAATGACGGAAGCCATGTTTGTCCTGAAAATCCCGTCAGAGTATTCGGGAAAGAAGTTTTTCAGTGAGATCCTGGATGTGCCAAGCATTGTTTCGGCCCGCTGGGAGGATGGAAAAAAACGGTTTCCCCGATGGGAGTCCTGAACGGAAAACCGAAAACACAGATGAAGAAAGCGGGAACCCAAGTCGGGTTCCCGCTTTCTTGTCGAAGGACAGAAAAGTTGATTAAAGTTGATTAAATTGATCGAAATTAGTGCAATGCTTGTTGACAAGACCGGGGATCCTGTTAAAATGAATTAAAGTAATTCGCTAGTATTAGTAGGATATGGAGGGCATCATGAAAGCAGCCGAAAACCTGATGGAATTGATTGGACGCACACCGCTTCTGCGGATGGACCGGTTTGCCCGGAAAAATGGGTTAGACCTTACCCTTCTGGGGAAGCTGGAAATGATGAATCCCGGGGGAAGTGTCAAGGACAGGACCGGGATGGCGATGATCGAGGCTGCTGAAGAGCAGGGCCTTCTGCAGCCAGGAAATATCATCATCGAACCAACCAGCGGCAATACCGGGGTGGCCCTGGCCACGGTTGCTGCCATCAAGGGCTACTCTCTGGTGCTGACCATGCCGGAAACCATGAGCATGGAACGGCGCAATCTTCTGGCCGCTCTCGGTGCCCGCCTGGTGCTGACACCGGCCGAAGACGGGATGAACGGGGCGATCCGGGAAGCTGAACGGATCCTGGAGGACACCCCGGGGGCTTTTATGCCCCAGCAGTTCAATAACCCGGCCAATGTGGACATCCACCGCCGGACGACAGCCCGGGAGATCCTGGAGGACACCGGTGGTGCTGTGGACCTGTTTATCAGCGGTGTGGGGACCGGAGGAACGGTCAGCGGCGTGGGACAGATTCTCAAAGAGAACAACCCGTCGGTGCGGGTGGTGGCTGTTGAGCCAAAGGAATCGGCTGTCCTTTCAGGGAAGCCCCTGGGCTTTCACCGGATCCAGGGAATCGGCGCCGGCTTTGTTCCGGAAATCATGGACATGGATGTGGTGGATGAGATTCTTCCGGTGAGCAGCGACGATGCGTTTGCACAGGCCCGGGCGGTGGCCCGGACAGAAGGTCTTCTGGTGGGCATTTCCTCCGGAGCGGTTCTCGCAGCCGCCCTGGACGTCGGTCGCAGACCGGAATACCGGGGCAAAACCATGGTGGTGCTCCTGCCAGACGGCGGAGAGCGTTACCTGTCGACGCCTCTCTTTGAGGAAAAGGGGAGCGGTGCATGAAAATTTCGACCAAAGGAAAATACGGTTTGATTGCCATGGTGGATCTGGCGGCCCATGAACAGGATGGCCACGTTTCCCTGGCCAGCCTTTCCACAAGACAGCAGATTTCTGAAAGCTACCTGGGCCAGATCTTCGCAGCATTGCGCAGAGCCAACCTGGTGGGCAGTATCAAGGGTGCGGAGGGAGGCTACTATCTGGCACGCAGGCCGGAGGAGATCACCGCTGGAGAGGTGCTTGAAGTGCTGGAGGGAACCATTGATGTGATGAGTGACGCCTATGCCCAGCGTTATGGAAAAATGAACGGACAGGCTCTTTTGAACAAGTGCCTCCAGGACCAATTGTGGAACCGTCTGAATGACTGCATTCTTGACGTGATTCATCAGGTGACGCTAAAAGATCTGGCAGAACGGTACAATGAAATGCAGGAGCCTGAACCCTTTATCTACATGATTTGAGTCGGGGAACCGCAGGAGAATTCCGCAGACCCCGTGCAGAGTGAAAGCGAAAAGGAGAAGGACAATGAGCGTAGAAAGAACATGGAATTTTGATACACTACAGGTGCATGCCGGCGCCCAGCCAGACCCGACGACCGGTGCGAGAGCGGTTCCGATTTACCAGACCAGCTCTTATGTGTTCCGGGACACCAGTCACGCGGCAGACCTGTTTGCCCTCAGAGATTTCGGGAACATTTATACCCGGCTGATGAATCCGACAACCGATGTGTTCGAGCAGCGCATGGCGGCTCTGGAAGGCGGCGTGGGTGCTCTGGCGGTCGCATCCGGCCAGGCCGCCATTACCTATTCGATTCTGAATATTGCAGAGTCCGGCGATGAGATTGTGTCGGCAAGCACGCTTTATGGGGGAACCCATAATCTGTTTTCCACCACGCTGCCCAAAATGGGAATCCGCACGGTGTTCGTGGATCCGGACGACCCGGTCAATTTCCGAAACGCGATCAATGAACGGACGAAGGCTCTGTACGTGGAGACCATCGGGAATCCGGGAATCAATGTGGTGGATCTGCGAACGGTTGCGGACATTGCCCATGAAGCGGGGATCCCGCTGATCGTGGACAACACGTTTGCCACCCCCTACCTGTGCCGTCCCATTGAACACGGTGCGGACGTGGTTGTGCATTCTGCCACCAAATTTATTGGCGGACACGGAACATCCATCGGTGGGGTGATCGTGGATTCCGGGGCATTTGACTGGGCATCCAGCGGGAAGTTTCCCGGACTGACTGAGCCGGATCCCAGTTACCACGGAGTGAAATACGTGGAGGCCCTGGGGCCGCTGGCCTACATTGTGAAAGCGCGGGTACAGATTTTGCGGGATACCGGAGCGGCGTTGAGTCCGTTTAACGCCTTCCTGTTCAGTCAGGGGCTGGAAACGTTGTCCCTGCGGGTCCAGAGACATGTGGAGAACACCCGGAAAGTGGTGGCTTTTCTCAACGACCA
>SKMO01000136.1 GCA_007121025.1 Bacillota bacterium
CCGGTGCAGGTCAATCCGTTTTATTTTCAGGACCGGCGCAAGGGGATGATTTACACGTCTCTGGCCGGTCCGGGGATGAACCTGGTGCTGGCCTATTTTGCCGGTCTGTTTGGTGCCCTGGTGGGGGGAAGCGGTCTGGCGGGATTGTTTTTCTTCTACCTGATGTGGTACAACATCGTTCTGGCGGTGTTCAACCTGATTCCGGTCCCCCCCCTGGACGGCAGCAAGGTGCTTCTGGGTCTGCTGCCCCCGCAGATGGTCGTGAAGATCCTGCCGCTGGAACGGTACGGGACGGTGATCCTGCTGGTTCTTCTGGTCACAGGGGTCCTGGGACGGGTGTTGATTCCGCTGGTGCTGGGGATCATGGGGATCATCAATTCCCTGGTGGGCATTATTGTTTAAGGAGCGTGTATAATGAGCAAAAAAATCATACTGTCGGGGATGCGCCCCACGGGAAAACTGCACATCGGGCACATGAGTGTGCTGGAGAACTGGGTCCGTCTGCAGGACGAATACCAGTGTTACTTCATGGCAGCCGACTGGCACGCCCTGACCACGTCCTATGACGCCACAGCGGACATCAAGGACAATATTTATGAGATGATGATCGACTTCATGGCAGCAGGGCTCGACCCTGAACGGTCGGTCCTGTTCGTCCAGTCCCAGGTCAAGGCCCACGCGGAACTGCACCTGCTGTTTTCCATGATGACCCCCCTGTCCTGGCTGGAGCGCTGTCCCACCTACAAGGACCAGATGGTCCAGCTCAAAGAGCAGGGCAAGGACATCAACACCTACGGATTTCTGGGGTACCCCCTGCTGCAGGCGGCGGACATTCTGATCTACGGGGCCAGTGCGGTGCCGGTGGGCGAAGATCAGCTTCCCCATCTGGAGATGACCCGGGAGGTGGCCCGCCGGTTCAACCATCTGTACGAAAGCAAGGTCTTTCCGGAGCCAAAGGCCCTCCTGTCCGAGCAGACGGCCCTGCTGCCGGGAATCGACGGACGGAAGATGTCCAAAAGTTACGGCAATGAGATCGCCATTTCGGCCACCCCGGAGGAGATCTGGGAGAAGGTCCGCATGATGGTCACCGATCCCCAGCGGATCCGCAAAAACGATCCGGGGCATCCGGAGGTTTGTGTGGTCTACAAATACCAGCAGATCTACAACCGGGAAGAGTCCGACGGGATTGCGGACGTCTGCCGCAAAGGGGAGATGGGCTGCTTTGACTGCAAAAAGCGGCTGGCCGCGGTGTTGGACGGCTTTTTGGCGCCGGTCCGTGACCGGCGTGCCCAGTTGGCCGGGAAACCGGAAACCGTCCGGGACGTGTTGGAAGATGGCCGGATCCGGGCCATGACCAAGGCCGAAGAGACAATGGAACAGGTCCGGGAGGCCATGCAGATTTAGGGATGGGGTGAGTTCAGCGTGGCGTATAATGTGACCCTGGAAGTCTTTGAGGGGCCTTTGGATCTGCTGTTGCATCTGATCCGCAAAAACAAACTGGACATCTACGACATTCCGATTGCCCAGGTCACGGACCAGTACATCCAATACATTAATGGTATGAAAGAACTGGACATCGAGGTGGCCAGTGATTTTCTGGTGACGGCGGCCACCCTCCTGTCGATCAAGGCCCGGATGCTTCTGCCCCGTCACGAGGGGCAAGAAGAGGATGAAGAGGACGATCCGCGCAAAGAACTGGTGGAACGGCTGTTGGAATATGAACGCTACAAACTGGTTGTGGGTCTGTTTCAGGAAATGGAAGGGACCAGCGCCCGGATGTTCACCAAGCCGGAGGACGAAGAGCTGATCAGCCGGATCCAGGAGGGAATCAATCCTCTGGAGGACGTTTCCTGCGGGGATTTAAGCCGGCTGTTTGCGGAGGTTCTGGAGCGGATCCCCCCGCAGACAGAAGAGGACATCCAGCGGATTACCCGCAAAGACCTGACCCTGGCCGGGGTGATGCGCACCATGGAAGCCACCCTGCGGGAACGAAAAACGGTCCATTTTCACGAACTGGTGGACACCATCCGGGACCGCACTGAACTGGTGCTGAGTTTTATGGCTCTGCTGGAACTGCTCCGCCGCCGGCACATCCGGGCCAGGCAGGCGGGGAATTTCAGCCCGATCAGGATCGAATACATCCGGGAGGAAGATGATCATGCTGTTTAGTGAAACCAAACGGGCCGCGCTGGAGAGCATTCTGTTCGTCTCGCCGGAACCGTTGACCCTGGAGATCCTGGCGGAGGTTCTGGAGCTGAGCGCCGAGGACACCCTGTCTCTGGTGGAAGACCTGTCCGGGGAATACGACAAGCCGGTCCATGGGATCCGGATTCTGAAGGTGGCCGGAGGCTACCGGATGGCCACCAAGGAAGAGTTCAGTGATGAAGTGGAGAAAATCCTCAAACCCCATGCGGTCCGGATGAGCCGGGCGGCGCTGGAGACCCTGGCCATTGTGGCCTACCGCCAGCCCATCACCCGGGCGGAGATTGAAAAAATCCGGGGGGTCAACGTGGACCGGGTGCTGGCCCGGCTGATGGAAAAGGAACTGATTGCAGAGGTGGGCCGCAAGCAGACTCTGGGCCGGCCGATCCTTTACGGGACAACCATGGACTTTTTGGAGTATTTTGGGTTGAATACCCTGGAGGAACTGCCCCCCCTGCAGGAGGTCAGCCGGGAACAGATCGCCGACGATCTGGCCCGCATGGAAGAACGACAACAAAACGACGGGGAAAGCGGGAAGGAGTCCGGGTGATTCCTTCCTTTCTTTTGCCCGCAAACCGGCAGGAATTCGGTGGCAACTGTAGAATAGCCATAGGAGCGGAAGGGTGAGAACCATGGAGTATCTTGAAGACTACCTGCAGTATCTGGCCCTGGAAAAAGGGATGAGCGACAGCACCATTTCCAGTTACCTGTCGGACCTTCGCCAGATGGAGGCGTTTTTGCTGGAAACGGACGGCTGCACCGATCTGGGGAGGGTGACCCGGGAGCAGATTCAGCGCTACGTGTTTGCCATGCGAAAGCGGGGGCTGAACAACGGGTCGGTGGCCCGGAAGATTTCGTCGATCCGGGGGTTTTACCGGTTCATGGCCCGGGAACGGTATGTGACGGTCAATCCGGCAGAGGCCGTGAGTCAGCCCAAGCAGGGCCGGCGTCTGCCGGATTTTCTGGGTCTGGAGGAAGTGGAAAAGCTTCTCTGGGCGGCCTCCCGGGACCCGGTAAGCGGGATCCGGGACGGATGCATTCTGGAACTGTTGTATTCCGGCGGGCTGCGGGTCAGCGAGCTGACCGGACTGAAGGCCCGGCAGATCAACATGGAACAGGGGTATCTGCGGTTGACCGGGAAAGGCAAAAAAGAACGGATCGTCCCGCTGGGCGAGGTGAGTCTTCTGCTGATCCGGCAGTATCTGGATGACGAGACGGTCCGGGCCCACCGAAAGCCGGGAGAGGACGGGCTGTTTCTCAACCGGCAGGGCCGGTCCCTGAGCCGCCAGTCGGTCTGGAACCTGATCAAGAAGCACGCCCGGGCGGCGGGGATCCGGAAAAATGTGACCCCCCATACCCTGCGCCATTCGTTTGCCACCCATCTGCTGGAAAACGGTGCAGATCTGCGTAGCGTCCAGGAGATGCTCGGGCATTCGGATATTTCCACCACCCAGATATACACCCATCTGTCCCGGACACACATCCGGAAAGAATACGACAAGGCCCATCCCCGGGCCCGGGAATAAGGAGTGAGCGAGATGATTGAGAAACTGCGAGAGAGCGCAACAGCGATTCAGGAAAGAATTGGAGACCGCAAACCGGCCATTGCCATGGTTCTGGGATCCGGTCTGGGGGAACTGGGGGACGAACTGAAGGACCCCATTTTTATTCCCTATGAGGAGATTCCCCATTATCCGGTGTCCACGGTGGCGGGCCATAAGGGCCGTCTGGTGTGCGGTGAACTGGCCGGCCGGCAGGTGCTGGTGGCCCAGGGCCGGCAGCATTTCTATGAGGGGTATCCGATGAGCGATGTGATTTTTCCGGTGCGGACCATGCGGGTTCTGGGGGCGAGGACCCTGGTTCTGACCAACGCCGCCGGGGGGATCAATCCGTCTTTCGGGGAAGGCACCCTGATGCTCATTGAGGATCACATCAATCTGTTTGGGACCAATCCCCTGATCGGGGCCAACGTGGAGGAACTGGGGCCGCGGTTTTCGGACATGACCCGCTGTTACAGCGCCCGTCTGAAGGAACTGGCCCGGCAGGTGGCTGCCCAGGAGGGGATCGATCTTGCGGCCGGCGTGTACGCCGGGGTGACCGGACCCAGCTACGAAACCCCGGCGGAGATCCGTTATCTGCGGACCATCGGGGCGGACGCTGTGGGCATGAGTACGGTGCCGGAGGCCATTGCGGCCCGCCACGGGGGCATGGAGATTATGGGCATTTCATGCATCACCAACATGGCGGCGGGGATTCTCGACAAGGAACTGGACCACAGTGAGGTGATGGTCACGGCGGAGCGGATCAAGGAGGACTTCAAGCGTCTGATCCGCCAGATTGTAGGGCAAATGCCCGGGGAGCAGGAATCATGATGCGGACAGTGGATATTCTGCGCAAAAAGCGTGACGGCCTGGCCCTGAGCCAGGAGGAGATCGATACGTTTATCCGGGGGGTGGCCGATGGGTCGGTTCCCGATTACCAGATCTCGGCGTTTACCATGGCGGTGTTTTTTCAGAACATGACGGAAGAGGAACTCTACCACATGACCATGGCCATGGTCCGAAACGGGGATCAATTGGATCTGAGCCAGATCCGGGACATGCCGGTGGACAAACACAGCACCGGTGGTGTGGGGGACAAGGTCAGCCTGATTCTGGGGCCGCTGGTGGCTTCGGCGGGGGTCCCGGTGAGCAAGATGTCCGGCCGGTCCCTGGGGCATACCGGGGGAACCATTGACAAACTGGAAAGCATCCCGGGGTTTAACTGCGAGCTGTCCAAGGAGGCGTTTATCCGCCAGCTCAATGACATCGGGGTGGGAATCATTGCCCAGTCGGGAAACCTGGCGCCGGCGGACAAGCGGATGTACGCTATCCGGGATGTGACGGCCACCGTGGAGAACACCGCTCTGATTGCGGCGTCCGTGGTCAGCAAAAAGCTGGCCAGTGGCAACAAGAACATTGTGTTTGATGTGAAAGTGGGCAAAGGGGCCTTTATGAAGACGGAGCCCCGGGCGTATGATCTGGCCCGGACCATGGTGGATCTGGTGGAACGGGCCGGTGGCCGGGCGGTGGCGGTGATTTCCCGGATGGATCAGCCTCTTGGCCTGGAAGTGGGCAACGCCAATGAGGTCCGGGAGGCCATTTTCACCCTGAAAAACGAGGGCCCCCCTGACCTGACCAGTCTGTGTCTGGCCCTGGGCAGCCAGATGCTGGTGATGACCGGGGGAGCCGAAAGCGAGGACAGCGCCCAGGCCCTGCTCAAAGAGAAGCTGGAAAACGGCCAGGCCCTGGCGAAGTTCCGGCAGATGGTCCAGGCCCAGGGGGGAGACCCCCGGGTGAC
>SKMO01000192.1 GCA_007121025.1 Bacillota bacterium
CGAAATCACTGGACAGTCCCCTGCGGACTTGCTATAATTGTCTTCGCGAAACAAACGCGCCGAAGTGGCGGAACTGGCAGACGCACTGGACTCAAAATCCAGCGAGGTTCACCCCTCGTGCGGGTTCGACTCCCGCCTTCGGCACCACCAAAAAAGCTGTCCCACGGGACAGCTTTTTTGTGCCATTGGGCAATCTCTTCTCAACCAAAGCAGCACTTCTTAAGACCTTCAACCCTGACCCGGTGTCACTCTTCGACGATCAACGTTCCAACCATCCCCTGGGCCCGATGGCTGCCCACACTGCAATAATACTCGAACTGCCCTGCCTGGTCTGCAACAAACTCAACTGACGTATTGCCTCCACTGCCGACGATCGCCGTGGCTGCATCAAATTCATCCACAACCCAGTCATGGTTTCCCTGTTCGCTGATCAGTTCAATCCGGACCCGCTGGCCCTTCTGAACCACAATGGTTTCCTCTGAAAAGGCATAATTCACTGCCGTCAGCTCAACCACCACATCCACGTCTGCCGATGGACCTTCATCCGGCGATTCGGCAGGCGCACTCTGACAGCCCAAAACCAGCAACAGGATCACAACCAGCAACAGACAGACTTTGTATCCGCTCCGTGTCCACAGGTTCATTACAACATCCTTCCTGCATCGTTCCAATGCATCAATCGGGTTATACGACAACGTCGCTCCTGTCTGACTGTTTCGCCTTTCGGGCCCTCCATCCCTTCCTGAACTGTTCATTCAGTCCGTTTCCGGCCCCCAAATTAACCGCAGCTGTCGTGTGCCGTTCATCATCAACACACGCAACAAAGCAACCGGCCCGTTCAGGTCACTGCCTGGCGGACACGGCTGCTCGTTGGTTGAAACCTAGTTAATCACCGGACGCAGTTGGACGGCAATGTCCGTGTAGTACAGCACCGTCCGACCTTCAAATCCGGAATCCGTTCCCACAAAGAGCCACAGCCGTCCCTGATTGTCACTGACCACCCGCAGGGGCTGGTCGGAGTTGTCCAGGGTTTTGATCTCATAGGTCACAAAGTCATCGTTTTCCGGTTTGGCCACGTCGCCGATCCGCAGGGCGTTTTCACCATCATCGTTCTGGGAGCCTTTGTCCACACTCAGGACAATGTACGGGATGCCCATCTCTTCCCGGACCACGGGAACCGGCTCTTCTGTGGATGCCCCCACCTTGACCCAGACCGCCTCCCCGGGAGGCCCCCCGATGCCTACCGCACCTGCCGGTGCATTGGTGGCGAAACTCACCTGGAAACGAACCTCGTAAGCCGTGTCCGGCTCAATCCCATCTGCTGCTGTCAGTTGTTTGCGCAGATACATGAACAGATCGTCACTGGCGTTGCTTCCCCCGATCATCATGGCTTTCCCGGGCCCCAGTTCAGAAGGACGATCCACAAGTCCGGACTCCAGCCGATAAAGATCCTCTTCGTAATCTGCCGGCAGATCGGTGAAATCACCGGTCCAGCCGTGATCTCCCAGGGCAAAACGAAACTCTTTGGTCACCACTGCCGCTTCTTTCCCGGAACGGATCAGAACGGTTCGGCTGACCGGATCCCAATGCACCTGCTCCTGCAGGGCCCAGGCCGCTGCACGAACCGGAACAAAGAGGCGCCCTTCCTGCAGGAATGTCGCAACACCAAGAATCACATGCTCCCCGTCAGGGCCTTCTTCCCGCTGCAACAGATCGGTTGTGCTCCCCAGAGGGACCTGGGGGATACGGATCAGCCTGCCCGGCATCTGGACCCAGGCACTGCGGGTTTCCGGATCCCAGCTGACCGTCCCACCCCGGGCTTCGAAATAGCCCCGGACGGGGACAAACAGTTGTCCATCTTGCAGAACCGGTGACACCGGCAGAACCAGCCGCCTGTCTTCGACCCGGATTTCCGGCGCATCCACGGCAAGGGCCGGTCCGCCTCCGGCCACCACAAGAAAGCAAAGGGCCAACACCAACGCTGCGAAACGTTTCATTTTTTTCCCGCCTTTCGGTTTTCCATTGCAGGCTCCCATTCAAACCTGCCGCTTTAGCCTATCAGACGAATCGCTTCTCCCTGGGGTTCCCCACTGACGACCGGATACCACCCAATCATAACCTTTTTTTCGTCACCCGCGGTATTCCATCGGTCCCGCCGGTTAAATCCGGTTGCACGAGGGGTTCCCATCACCCCCCAGATCAGTCACATCCACCCTTCCCATCGGAAGACCGCTTTGTCCGGCGGTCGAAAGACACCCGCCCCGGCACCACCAAAATAACCCGAGGCACAGCAGAGATTGTCCGCCTTCACCGGGAAAGAATAGAAACGCGTTTTGCCAGATGCTTTTTTCATGATGATTTCAGTGAAGTCAAACCGGCCGCAACGGCCGGAATCAGCGATGGGCCAAATCATGGGACTCCAGCCATCCCCAACAGATTCTCCCCGTAATCAGCTCCATTGGCCCTGTTGCTCTTTCTCAACAAGACCGCTCCAACTTCTGCCCACAAAAAAACGCACCCCAACGTGTTGGAATGCGTCATCCTGACCGGGAAACCACCTGCGGTTCGGGGAACGTCACCTTAAATGGATCCACGAAAACCGCTGCCAGCAGCCGACCCCCGGAGACGTCCGGAAAACGGATCCCGTCGGTCTGAACCGTTGTGACTC
This sequence comes from Bacillota bacterium, assembly GCA_007121025.1. Taxonomy (GTDB): domain Bacteria; phylum Bacillota; class TC1; order TC1; family UBA5767; genus SKMO01. The sequence continues at coordinate 2,669 of SKMO01000192.1, forward strand.
TCGCAAGCCTGCCCCGTCCTTTTCCCTGGAAACGGGTCAGCAGGACCCTGTTGCCGTCCGGCTGCCACAACGGGAATGGCAGAAGGGCGGTGTGCAGTGGAAACCGGGGGCCATATGGATCCAGTTCCACCCTTGCGATCGGCTCTTCATCGGTTCCCACGAGAATCTGCTTCTGCCCGTCCCCGGACGTCTCAAACCGAAACGGTGCCAGTTCCTTTGGAATGGCCCAGTTTCTGCGCCCTGCATCCACACTGTCCTGGCTGGACACAAAAATCCGGGTAATGCTGGCCCAACGAGCACCGTTCAGGGTGAACCGTCCCGGAATGAACAGCAGTTCTCCGTACGGCCCCACCGGAGACCGCCCGTAGTCCACCAGCATCACGGCCCCGATCCCACCTGAGTACCGTTCGCGAAGCTGTGGTGGGACTCCTGCGGCTGTCTCCACAAACTCCCGGCTGAACCGATAAAGCAGGATGCAGCCCCGTCCCGAAAGAGACCAGGGGGGCGGAAACCGGTTATCCATGTTCTCCTCTCCTCTTCCCCTGCGTTCTGCGAAAATGCATCTCCCCGATCCGGCTGTACAGGGTCATCAGGGGTGGAAACAGGCGTAGAACCCGAAACAGACTGGACGGATACACCGATCGTTTCCGGCCTATGATCCCCCGGATCACCTGACGGGCCACGTGTTCCGGGTTCTGCAGGGGCCAGGGTTCCGGTGAACCCGCCCGGCGGAAAAACGCCGTCCGGGTGCCAATGGGGTAGACCGTTGTCAGAAACTGACCCGGTGCCAGTTCTGCCTGCCAGGCATTCGCAAATCCCCGCATCGCTGCTTTTGTGGCGCAGTAGAGGGCATAGCCAGGCATGGACAGTTGTCCTGCTGCACTGCTGATCATCACCATATGCCAGGGTTCGTTTCCCCGGTCATGTTTCAGCTTCATCGCGCTGTAGATCGGGCTGAAGGTGTTGGTGTCGTGAATGTGCCGGATATGCTCCCAGTCCGGCTTTCCCAGAAACTCGTAGTGGGCAAACCCCGCATTGGCCACAAAAACATCAATGCCCCCCAGCAGTTCCTGCGCGCGATGGAACAACCGGTCCACCTGGGCCGGATCGGACACATCGCAGTTCATCCGGTATAGCCCTTCGTGTTCTGTTCCTGTCTGCTCCATCGTGCGGGAGACTCCCAAAACCACACAGCCTTCTTTCAGAAACTCCGTCACCAGGGCCTGCCCTATTCCCGAAGAGGCGCCAGTCAGCACCACCCGCTTCCCGTACAGAGACATGGCTTCGTTCCTTTCTCTCAGTCTTCCTCTCTGACCAGAACAACACCGATCAGTCCGGGCCCGCTGTGCACCCCTGCCACCGGGGTGATGTTGTCACCGGTCACCACCTCTGTGATGCCGGCAACCTTTTGCACCTGATCAGCAAAGGCCTGCATTTCTTCCCGGGCATTTCCGTGAAGGATGTACGCTTTGCACCGGTGTCCCTGAGCTGTTTCCTGGACCAGCGAGAGCAGGCGCTCAATGGACTTTCGCCGTCCTCTCACCCGTGCAACCGTTTCATACTTGCCGTCCGTCAGACTGGAGCCGATCACCGGTTTGACATTCATCATTTCGGCCAGTGATCCGGCCACCCGTCCAATCCGTCCACCCCGGATCAGGTATTCCAGCGTTTCAACCACGAAAAAGAGCTTCACACGCTCCTTCATGCTCCCCACACGCTCAACAATCTCCTCAAACGGAACCTGTTGCCTGGCCAGCCGGGCAGCTTCAATGGCCAGGACTCCTTCGCCCATTGAAATGGACCGGGAGTCTTCCACATGAATGATCAGATCCGGGTGGCGCTCAGCCGCCAGCCGCACACCGTTGTAGATGCCTGACAGCCCGCTGGACAGCGTCACCACGATGGTGTGGGTGTAACCTTCGTCCACCAGTCCCGTGAACAATTCGTCCATCTCTTCCATTGAGGGAAGCGATGACTTCACATGAATGGTCGGAATGTCGGCATAGATCTTCTCCGAGGTGATGTCCACCCCGTCCCGGTATTCACGGTCCGGATAAATGATCCGGAAGGGAAGCACACGGATTCCATACTCCCGGATCGTCTCTTTGTCCAAGTCCGCTGCCGTATCCGTCACAATGGCAATTTTTTCCATCTCCGCTCACCTGCACTTCAGCTTTGCTGAAGCCCTTTCTAAATTGGTACTGTGCCTCAGATCCCATTGAACTTCTTATTATTCAGTATAGCATGCCCTCCCGGCTGCGCCAATGATTCTAACCGTCGCTGCGCTGCCCCGACCGGCGGGAGCGCATTTCCCCGCCCGCCCGGTTAAACAGGCCTGCAAGTGACGACACCAGAATCACGGCCACTGAGATGGCCCCGGCCACCAGCAACACTTCGACCCCCTGCCCGATGGCCTCGTCCACATGATTTCCAATCATCTGATACATCACGCGGTAGAGTCCATATCCCGGCACCAGGGGGACAATGCCCGGGATGACAAAAACAGTGACCGGTAGCTTGAGAATTCTGGCGGCCACCTCTCCGGAAAGACCCACCAGAAGAGCTCCCATGAAAACCGCCGGGACCAACGAGACCCACCACTGGTTTAGCAGGACGTAGGTGGTCCATCCAAGAGCACCGGTCAGGCCCACCAGGGGAACCGCCCGGCGGGGTGCATGAAAGAAAAACGCAAACCCCAGGGTTGTCAGGTAGGACACCAGCAGTTGCATCAGTATCTCCATCACATCAACCCTCCAAACAGCGCCCACAGTTGAATCGCGGATCCCACGCCCACTGCGATGGACACCGCAATCACCCCGGCTTCCGCCACACGGGAAGTCCCGGCGAGCAGGTC
>SKMO01000165.1 GCA_007121025.1 Bacillota bacterium
TACTGGATCACCCTGGTTTACCGAAGTGTCATGGACAGCATCTGTGCACTGTTGAGGCTGGTGCTGATGGTTGGATTTGGATGGACGTCCCGTAGCGGTCCGGATGGGCGGGTGCTGCTTTTGGTGCACCACGGTGGGGATCTGGTGTACATGCGGGGTTTGTTGGGGGACTGGATGGAGCAAAACGGTATCCCGCATGTGGACATCTGGTGCGAACAACGGTTCAAAGACCTGATGGACCTGTGGTCGGCAAGTGAAGTGACCGTTCACGTGATGCCCGGCTGGCTGGCCAGGGTGATTTCCCGGGTTTGGCGCAATCACTTGGGGTATCGACGGGAAAAAGTTATGTGCTACGGCTGGATCGGTGAGCTGAAGATATCCGGCTGTTCAGCCCTTGCCGGGATGGAACTGTTTTTCAATCGGTACAGCAGTCAGCCGGGGGCGTTGCGCTATCAGGGGCCGGACCTGATCGCGCACCGAAGCGCTGTGCAGCGGAACCGGCCGGAACAACCGGTGGTTCTTCTGGCCCCCTATGCGCAGAGTCTGGCCTTGCCGGTGGCAGTGTCTTTCTGGGAGCAGATCGCAGAACGGTTTTCCCGGGAGGGGTTTTGTGTTCTGACCAATACGGGGGCCGGTGAGTCGGCGGTTGCCGGAACGGAACCGTTCGGTCCGGGGTACCGGGAGACCCTCCTGAACGTGGCGGCCATGGACCTAGTGGTCGGTGTGCGCAGTGGGCTGATGGACCTGCTGGCGTTTTCCGAAACGCCGCTGATGGTTCTGTACCCGGATGAATGGTCCCGGGAGGTCTTTTGTCTGGACGTTCTGGGTCCACGGGGGCCGGTGTCCCAGTGGGTATGGCCTGCGGAGGGTCTTGATCCTGAACAGGTGTACAATATGGCTCGGAGGATGATCGAATGAACATCAACACGGTGGTGATTCAGGCGGGAGGACGGGGAAGCCGGATGGGCTGGCTGACGGACCACAAACCCAAATGTCTGGTGCCGGTCGACAACAAACCCATGTTGTTCCATCTGATGGATCATTTTCCCAATGCCCGTTTTGTTGTGGTGGCCGATTACCGGGCAGACGTGCTGGAGCGTTACCTCCGAGCGTTTTGCAGGGCTCCCTGGACATTGGTCCGGGCCCAGGGACAGGGCAGCCTGGCGGGAATCGGGCAGGCCTTGGAGCTGCTGAACGGCAATGAGCCCTTCGCGCTTGTCTGGAGCGACCTGGTGCCCGCCCATGACACGCAGATCGAAGCGCTTCCCGAAGGGAACTGGATCGGACTGGTCCCGGGGATGGACTGCCGCTACCGGTATCACCAAGGCCGGGTGGAGCCGGTTTCCTCGGACACGGACGGGGTGGCCGGGTTCTTTGTGTTTGCCGGCAAAGACCAGTTGCCACAAACTCCCCCTGAGGGGGAGTTTGCCGATTATCTGGGGAACCTGTGTCCGGAGTTTCGTCCCCTTTCCCTGTCCGGATGGCGGGAGGTGGGGACTCTGCAGGCCTGGAACCGGCTGGCTTCTGACACCGGCCGGTCCCGGGGGTTTAATCGGGTCACCGTGGTGGACGACCTGGTCTGTAAGGAACCGATCGACGACCAGGGACGGAAACTGGCCCGTCTGGAAGTGAACTGGTACCGGACGGTTCTGGCCCTGGGATACGGGCGGATCCCGGAAATCCACAGCCTGGAGCCACTGTGCATGGAACGGATTGGGGGGAAACACCCCTTTGAGCTGGATGGCGATCAGCCCGGTGGGCCGTCGCGGGAGGCGGTTCTCGATGAGATCTTTGAAACACTGGGAACACTCCACGAACTGTCGTCCGGACCGGCGGACCGGGAATCGTTATGGCTGACGTATGGACAGAAAACCCTGGACCGGGTCGGGATGGTCCTGGATCTGGTTCCCGGAGGCCGTCTGTCGAGACTGGTGGTCAACGGGAAGCGCTGTGCGGGGATGTCCGTTTGGGAAGAGGAGATCCGGCAGAGGGCCACAGCCCGCCTGCCGGCGGCGTTTTGCCTGATCCACGGGGATCCCACGTTTTCGAACATTCTGATCCGGGAGACGTCCGGGAAGGCTGTGCTCATTGATCCCCGGGGGTATTTTGGCCGGCAGGAGGAACTCGGGGATCCGGCTTACGATTATGCAAAGCTGTATTATTCGCTGTCCGGTCATTACGATCAGATCAACCGGAATCGGTTTACGCTGTCTTATGAAACGGAGCCCGCAGAGGAACACGACAGGGCTCCGGCGTTCCGGGTGACTGTCCGGACCGAACAGAACGGCTGGGAAGGGATGGAAGAGGCATTTTTTGACCGGTTGCCTCCGGGTCATGACCGGGAGACCATCTTGTTTTTGCAGGGGGTGATCTGGTTGTCGGTGACCAGTTATTTCCAGGAGCATTACGATGCGGTCTGTGCTGCCTATTACCTGGGGTGTTACCACATGCAGTTGTGGAAGGAGGCCTGTGATGCGCGATCATCTGAATGATCAGGTACACTGTTTGCAGACCCTGGTGGACGGGTTGGATGACAGGGACCTGGCCGACCTGACGGCCCGTTGTCTGTCGGTGCTGGAGGCAGGCCGAAAGCTTGTGTTAACAGGTCTGGGAAAAACGGTTCCGGTGTGTGAAAAGGTGGTGGGGACGCTGCACAGTGTGGGACTGCCGGCGGCTTTTGTTCACGCCAACACGGCGGTTCACGGCGATCTTGGGGCGATCGGGCCCGGGGATCTGGTGCTTGTGCTTTCCAAAAGTGGAGGTACGTCGGAAACCCTGGAGCTGGTCCGGCATCTGAAGGAGCGTCAGACACAGGTGATCGCCCTGGTGTTTGCCCCTGAGAGTGCTCTGGAGGCGCTGGCAGACCGGACAATCAGGCTGCGTTTGACACGGGAGGAACGGATCTGGGGGGTTCTGCCCTGCAATTCAACCCTGGGATTTCTCTGTGTGCTGCAGGGACTGGTGCTGGCCCTGGTGGAAGCGCTGGGGATTGATGAACGTGTGTTTCTGTCCAATCATCCCGGGGGGATGATTGGACAGAAAGTGACAGAATGAAGCCTGTGGAGAAAGAACGGGGAGACAGGCAACGCTGGAGGGCTCAGAAAGGGGAAGACAGATGGAAGAACTGACGCAACAATGGACGGAAAACTGGATCGGCGTACTGGAGGGTGTGGGGATTCGCCAGCCCTGGGCCGGCTATGCGGGGGGGCTGGTCCTTCTTTTTGTGGTGGTGGCCCTGGCCTTTGTGCTGCACTGGGTGACCCGGCGGATTGTGCTGCGGCTGGTCAGCCATTACATCCAGTCCAACCGCTTTTCCTGGGACAACAAGATGCTCGAGCGCAAGGTGTTCAGCCGGATGTCGCACATCGTCCCGGCGCTGGTCCTGTACCGGGGGGCGGGGCTCTTTCCGGTGGGACGGGACCTGATTGCCCACGGGGCGGTGATCTACCTGCTGGTGGTGATCGCCATGACGATCAATGCGTTTCTAAACGCCCTGGATGACATTTACCGGTGCTTTGAGATCTCCAAAGAACGGCCCATCAAGGGGTATCTGCAGGTGCTGAAGATCGTGGTGTTTACCCTGGTGGGCATCCTGATCATTGCCCGGCTGATCGGGGAAAACCCCCTGTACATTCTGGGGGGCTTTGGGGCCATGGCGGCCGTCCTCCTGCTGATTTTCCAGGATTCGATTCTCGGCCTGGTGGCGGGCATCCAGCTGGCGGCCAATGACATGGTCCGGCTGGGAGACTGGATTGAAATGCCCAAGTACGGGGCGGATGGTGATGTGGTGGACATCACCCTGAACACCGTGAAGGTGGAGAACTTCGACCGGACCATCACGACCATTCCCACCTACGCGCTGGTCCGGGATTCCTTCAAGAACTGGCGGGGCATCCAGGAGGCCGGGGGCCGGCGGATCATGCGCTCGGTGAAACTTGATCTGTCTTCGGTGGGCTTTTGCACGGACGAACAGCTGGACAGACTCAAGGAGATCCGGATCCTGCGGGACTATATTGACGAAAAGCAGGCGGAGATCCGCCGCTACAACGAGGAGCGGGGACTGGCAAACACCCACCCGGCCAACGGCCGGAGGCTGACGAACATCGGGGTGTTCCGGGTCTATCTGGGCCGCTATCTGGACCACCACCCGGGGATTCATCAGTCGATGATCAAGATGGTCCGGCTGATGGCTCCGGGGGAAGACGGGGTGGCCCTGGAGGTCTACGGGTTTACCAACAAAATTGACTGGATCAGCTTTGAGTCCATCCAGGCGGACATCTTTGATCACATCCTGGCAGTGGTCGGTCAATTTGGCCTGCGTCTCTACCAGCACCCCTCAGGAGCAGATCTGACCGGGTTGCGAAGCAGCCTGCTGGCCGGAACTTCGGAAGGCCCGTTTACCCGGATGCCCGATCTGATGCCGGAGACCACGGCGCAGGAAGGGGCAGGAAAGGCCCCGGGAAACGATCCGGGAAACACACCGGAGCGTTAACGTTGAGAATGCACGCCAGTGACGGGCCTCTAGGGGTCAAAGATCACTGGAGATAAAACGCAAGATGCCACACGGCACAAAGCCGGATCCCTTCAGGGGTCCGGCTTTGTGCCGTGTGGGGGTGTTGCTTGATCAAACCAACGGGGGAGTTTAGACACCAGGGTGGTATTGCAGCAGAGTGAAAACAATGGGAATCGCGGTGTGTAAGGGGAGGAGAGTTTGCTCGGAACAACGGCGGATCAATGAAGCCAAAGGACACTTGGAGGAAAAGAATGAACCGAATTGAACAGTGTCTGAAAAAAATGTGGCGGGAAAGAAGGAATCCGGCTTCCGGCGTAGAACTAGTTAATCAATGACCGTTCACGTGTACGAAATGCGCACAAACCGGCAACCTCCCGTCGGAACCCCGTTCCGGCGTGCCGAAACACTGTCAGGCGACAGTACACACAGACAACTGCCTGAAGGACAAGAGATGGTCCTTCTTCCAGAAAGCGTAGCATTCCTATTTTTTTACCCTCGAATGTTCACGTGAACGGTCCCAACTTGGCGTTAAGAACCACAGATAGAGTTGCTGTTGCTGTTTGATTGGGATTAAAATAAAGCAATGGAGGAGAGACGATGAAAAAAGTTGGTTGGAAAAAGGTTGTTTGTTTGCTGGCAGTGTTTGCTCTGCTGGTGACCCCCCTGGGAGGATGTTCTTCCCCGGCGGCGGAACCTGACAATGAAGACCCGGGTTCAGGCGGTAGTGAGGAAAAGATCAAGCTTGAATTCTGGCACGGCATGACGGCGGGAGACGCCCTCTTTATTATTGAGGATGCGGTGGCCCGGTTCATGGATGACCATCCGGAGTATGATGTTGAGGCAGTGGGGATCCAGAGTGACTCCTACAAGCAGCGGCTCCAGATCGCCATGGGTACGGATTCACTGCCCGACGTGTTCTTTCACTGGACCGGTGGTCCGATGATCGAGTACATCAA
>SKMO01000173.1 GCA_007121025.1 Bacillota bacterium
AGACCCGCCTGGCACCCGCTCCGTATCCCAGGGGTTGCGGGTCGGGTAAAACCACGAGTTCTCATTGGACGAACCCATGGCAAACTCATCCATGTTCAACTTCCCAAGCATGACGCCGCCTGCCCCATGGAGTCGTTCCATGACATCAGCGTCATAAGGGGGCACGTACGTTTCAAGCATCCGCGAACCGCAGCTGGTCCTGACGCCCCGGGTGGAAATGTTGTCCTTGATGCCCATGGGGATCCCGGCCAGCGGGGACAGCGTCTCCCCGGCAGCCCGGCGGCGGTCCACATCCCGGGCTGCCGTCAGAGCTTCCTCAGGGGTCAGGGTCAGGTATGCCCGGATGGTCCCTTCCACCTGGTCGATGCGTCCGAGAAACAATGTCGTCAGTTCCTCGGCGCTGATTTCTTTTCTATCCAGCAAGTCTTTTAACTGATGACCAGTCATTTCATATACATTCATCGTTTCACCTCAACACTATAGAATTCTGGGCACTTTGAACTGTCCGTCTGTCTTTTCAGGGGCATTGGCCACCACATCGTCCACCGCCATGGACTGCCCCACTTCGTCTTCACGAAAGACGTTCTGCAAATCCAGCACATGGGTTGTCGGAGACACCTGTGATGTATCCAGCTCGTTGAGTTTTTCCATAAACGACAGCACGGCATTGAGTTCCGTGGTGTACATGGCAATCTCTTCTTCTGTGAGAGCCAGACGGGCCAGCAGGGCCACATGTTCTACATCCTTGCGTTCAACTGACATTTTTTCACCGCCTTTTAATCAATACTCAGCGAGAAGACTCCCTTTTCTGTAGGTGGGAGATAAATCGCTCTTGCCTACACAAACAACTGTTTGTATAGCATGAAATGTTGTCCAACCGTTCTTCGAACACTGGAGCTATGGAGTCGTGACAAGTCATTCGTTTGTCACGTGGAAGTTCCAACACAAACCGGCCCGCACTCACTGCTGCTGCAAAAACCAAGCTGAGACAGGGAGTGTGGCGCGCTTCAGGTATGAAATGAATGAAGTGTTCACCGCAGGGACTGCAGGTATCTTCGACCTCTGTCGGTGGAAGTCGTTCAATCAAAACACAGACATTATACCAAATATTTGGATTCTGGTTAAGCCCCGTTCGGTCTGTCCATCTGTTCCCGCAGCAGATGCAGCGGGCCTTCCGGATCCTCGTCTCCAGCCCGGCGCCGTTGCCAGTAGGTCCACAGCGCAACCCCCGCACTGATCAGAACAGGAACATAATAGGTCATCGACCGCCACAGCAGCACCGCCACCATCAGGGTGGTCCCCTCATAAAGCCCGGAGTAAAACAGGTAAAACCCAAACTCCGCCGCGCCAAGACTGCCCGGGGTTGGAATGAAAAAAATCGTCACCGTCAGTGCAGCCTGAAACGCCAGAAATGTGAGCACCGATTCGCCCTGAAACCCCAAAGCCCGGTAGACAAAGTAGGCACTGATAAACTGGCAAAACAGATTCCCCAGCATCAGTGCACTGACCTGAAGGAGCATCTTTTTTTCCTGAAGAAGAACACCGATTCCCCGGGCGTACTGCAGGACCAAATGCTCCAGCTTGTCTTCCCGGAGCCCCCACCGGTCCGGAGGAAGCAGACGGTTGGCCAGACGGAGGAGCCGGAATGCCAGTCGGGAAACCATCGATGGATGCCGGAACATAGCGATGGCTGCTGCGGCCACCAGAATGCTGAGAAGCAGGCCGAACACGGTCAGGGAAATGGCCGGACCCAGGGTTTCTGCCAGCCGGGGAAACTGCCAGAGCGACCCGGCCAGGGCCACAATCACCAGCATCAGTTTGTAAAGAATCAGCCGGTTAAACACCGCGGAAGTGGCGGACCACAGGGGCACGCCGTCCTTGCGAACCATGTAATACAGAAGAACGGGCTGTCCTCCGGTGGCCAGCGGGGTGATCAACTGGTAGAATTGTCCCGCCAACACGGCCTGCAACGCCAGACGAAAGGGATGGTGATGTCCATTTTTTTGCAGGATGATCTGGTTGCCTTTTGCGTTAAAGAACCAAAGGCCCGCATAGGCCACGACCCCCAGCAGGTAGTAAACAATGTCCGCGTCAAAAATCACCTGTCGCAGACCCTGAATGTTCTCCTCGGAGAACAGAATACTGCCCGTGATGTACAACAGGCTCAAAAACACGATGGTGTTGAGCGTCTTCTTGTTGAACGGATTGGTAATCATGACCCTTCCTCAAGAAGATCGGAAAACGCTTTTTCCGACAGCACAGTCACTCCCAGGTCTCTGGCTTTTTCCAGTTTGGAGCCCGGGGATTCCCCGGCCACCAGGTAGTCTGTCTTCTTGCTGACACTGCCGGTCACCCGTCCCCCCCGGGCTTCAATCAGCCGGGTGGCTTCCGGCCGGGTCAGTTCCTGCAGGGTTCCGGTCAGGACAAATGTTTTCCCGGTGAGTCCCCCTTCCACTGCAACGCTTTCCTGTCGCGTATTGAGCCCGGCCTCCACCAGCCGCCCCAGAACCTCCCGGTTTCGGGCTTCCCGGAAAAAACCGGTGACGGCCTGAGCGATCTTCACGCCGATTTCATCGATTCCGGTCAGTTCTTCTTCGGTTGCTTCCATCAGTCGGTCCAGTGAGCCGAAATACTCGGCCAGTGTCCGTGCCGCCTTCTGCCCCACGTGACGGATCCCAAGGGCAAACACCAACCGGTCCAGAGACTGTTCCCGGCTGCGGTCAATCGCCTCCAGGAGGTTGTCTGCAGACAACTGTCCCATCCGGTCCAGGTTCATCAGGGTTTCCCGGTGCAGGGAATAGAGATCCGCCGCGTTGTGGACCAGTCCCTGGTCCACCAGGGCAATGACCAGTTTTTCACCCAGCCCGGAGATGTCCATGGCGTTCCTGGACACAAAATGCATCAGTCCCCGGCGCACCTGGGCCGGGCAGATCAGTCCGCCGGTGCAGCGCACCGCGGCTTCTCCTTCCAGCCGTTGTGCTGGAGAACCGCAGACCGGACAGTCCGTTGGCATGGCAAAGGGGACCTCACTTCCTGTTCGCTTCTCCGTCAGAACGCGAACCACTTCCGGAATGATGTCACCGGCTTTCTGGATGATCACCCGGTCCCCGATCCGGATGTCCCGTTCACGGATCAGGTCCTCATTGTGAAGCGATGCCCGGCGGACCGTTGTTCCGGCCACCGTTACCGGTTGGAACCGGGCTGTTGGCGTCATGACCCCGGTCCGCCCCACGTTGATCTCAATGTCCTCGATCACCGTTTCGGCCTGTTCCGGCGGGAATTTAAAAGCAATGGCCCACCGGGGACTTTTGCTGGTGCTCCCCAGAGCCCGGCGCAGAGACAGATCGCTGACCTTGATGACGATGCCATCAATGTCATAGGGAAGACTGTTTCGTTTGACCGTCCAGTCATGGCAAAACGCGATCAGTCCTTCGATCCCCTCAAACACAGCGAAATGGGGCTCCACTGAAAAGCCCCAGCTCTTGAGAGTGTCCAGCACACCCTGCTGATCGGCGGGTTCCCCTTCGGACATGTACGTGATGTCATAGAAAAAGGATTGCAACCTGCGGTCCCGGACGGCATTGGGATCCAATTGCCGGATGGCTCCGGCCGCCGCATTGCGGGGGTTGGCAAACAGTTTGAGCCCTTCTTCCTCCCGCTCCCCGTTGATCCGGGCAAATTCCCCCCGGGAAAGGTAAATTTCGCCACGAAGCTCCAGGGCTTCCGGTGCGCCGTCAATCCGTTGGGGAATATCGTCCACAGTCCGGACATTGGCGGTGACGTCCTCGCCCACCGCTCCGTCCCCACGGGTGGCCGCCACTTCCATTGTCCCCTGGCGAAACACCAGGGCAATCGACAGACCGTCGATTTTCATCTCCGCCGTATAGGAAACCGACTCCAGTTCCAGCGACTGGCGCACCCTGCGGTCAAACGCCCGCAGCTCCTCTTCATTCATGGCGTTCGACAACGAAAGAAGCCGAAAGCGGTGTGTATACTCCCCCGCGCCCCGAACAGGCCGGCCACCCACCTTGCGGGTGGGCGAATCAGCGTCTGCCAGTTCCGGATGGGACGCTTCCAGTTCCTCCAGTTCCCGGTAAAGCCGGTCGTACTGCCCATCGGTCACCGACGGGCTGTCATCCACGTAGTATTCTTTGTTGTACTGCTCCAGCAATGCTCGTAGTTCCTCAACCCTTTGCCGGGCATCCTGTTGAGTCTGCAATGGACTTCCCTTCCTTTCCCGCTGGCCTGCCGTTAACGGGCCTTGCGGATCGGGGCATACTGGCTCATGAAGATCTTTACGCCCTGTCCCGGAAACGCAATGCTCAGCTGCATGTCCAGCCCGCTTCCTTCTGTGTTCACGATGACACCCTCACCAAACTTGGCGTGAACCACCCGGTCACCCAGACGGAACACAGCGGCCGCAGCCTTTTCCTCAGTCGTCTGAAGGGACTGTTCATGGTCAAAGCTTTTCTGTTCCTTGTTCCGTTCGAAACTGCCGATCAGGCATTCTTCCGGGATTTCCTCCAGAAAACGTGAAGCCGGATTGTATTTGGTCATGCCGTACATGTTTCGCTGCCAGGCCCTGGTCAGGTAGACCCGCTCCATGCCCCGGGTGATGGCCACGTAACAGAGCCGGCGTTCTTCTTCCATTTCGTCGGTCTCGTTCAACGCCCGGGTGTGCGGAAAAATCCCTTCCTCCAGTCCGGCCACGAAGACCACCGGAAACTCCAGTCCCTTTGCCGAGTGCATGGTCAGAAGAGTCACCTTATCCCCGTCTCCGTTGGATGTGTCCATATCCGTGTAGAGCGACACCGCGGCCAGAAAGCTTTCCAGCGTCGTTTCCTCACTGTGTAAATCAAAGTCCCGGGTTTCTGTCAGCAATTCCTGCAGGTTTTCAATCCGGTTCACCGCTTCTGTGGTTTTTTCTTCTTTCAGGGTCTCCACATAGCCGGTCTTTTCCATAATGTCTTCCACCAGACGGGTCAGGGGCACCTTGTCCACCTGTTCCCGGAACGACTCCATCATGGCATAAAACTTGTTCAGCTTGTTGCGGGGGCCGCTGGCCAGGTGTTCTGTCCGGTTCAATGCGTCATAGACCGCAATGCCCTGTTCGTCTGCATATTCCACCAGACGGTTCACCGTGGCTGCGCCGATTCCCCGTTTGGGCACATTGATGATCCGGGTCAGATGGATCACATCCCGGGGATTGTTCAGCACATTCAAATATGCCATCATGTCTTTGATTTCCCGGCGGGCATAAAACGACACGCCTCCGTAAATCCGATAGGGAATCGCCTGACGGCGCATCATTTTCTCCAGGGCCCGTGACTGCACGTTGGTCCGGTAAAGGGCGGCAAAATCACGGTAGTTCCGGCCCTTAACCACCCCTTTTTCGATTTCATTGGCGATGAACCAGGCCTCATGGTTTTCATCCTGGCCTTCGTACACCTGAAGCTTGTGGCCGGGATCCTGGTCTGTCCACAGATCCTTTTCCTTGCGGTTTCTGTTGTGGCAGATCACCCCGTTGGCCGCATCCAGAATCAGGCCGCAGGACCGGTAATTCTGGGCCAGTGTAACCACCCGGGCGTCAGGGTAGTCCTTCTCGAAATCCAGAATGTTCTTCATGTCAGCGCCCCTCCAGCCATAAATGCTCTGGTCAGGATCTCCCACCACGCAAAGATTCCGGTTCCCGGCGGCCAGCAACTTCACCAGGGTGTACTGCACCCGGTTGGTGTCCTGATACTCGTCGACCGAGATATAGCGGAATCGTTTCTGGTAGATCTCCAAAACGTCCGGATGCTCCCGGAACAGATGGACCAGAAGCAGTTGCAGATCGTCAAAGTCCAGTGCATTGGCTCTCTTGAGTTTTTCCTGATACCGCTGGTATAAACGGGCCACCGTCTCCTCGTAAAAATCCCCCGCATCCAGGGTTGCCTGACCGGGCAGCTTCTGATCGTTTTTCCATTTACTGATGCCCGAGGCCACTGCCCGGGGCGTGAATTTTTTCTCATCCAGTCCCAGTTCCCGAACGTTTTCCTTATGCAGCTTCAGGCTGTCATCGCTGTCGTATATGGCAAAATTGTTGTCGTATCCAATCCGGTGAATGTGGCTTCGCAGAATCCGGTTGCCCATGGAATGAAACGTGGACACCCAGACCCGTTCTGCCTCTTTCCCGACACTTTCCCGGACCCGTTCTTTCATTTCCCGGGCTGCCTTGTTGGTAAACGTAATGGCCAGTATTTCCTCTGGGCGGACCCCCTGTTTCAGAAGCCAGGCAATCCGCGTGGTCAATACCCGGGTTTTCCCGGACCCCGCGCCGGCCACGATCAGAAGAGGCCCGTCTTTATGGGTAGCAGCCTCCTGCTGGGCCGCATTCAATTGTTTGATCAGTTCCATCAGTCTAACCTCCATCTTTTGGTCTCACATTTCATTATAACAGAATTTGGCGTTTCGGATGATGAACAGCGCCAAAAACAACCGGTTCCCGCTTTTCTTGTGTGTCACTGATTTCTGAAAATCGGTTTATTTTTTCCACTTGGGTCTAGAGAACACGTGCGAACACGTGTAAAATTAATATAATACGACTGAATCGGCACTGTCCCGATCACGACAGAATCATTTCTGGAGGTACCCATGCAGAAACCTTTCCACCAACTCGGGGTCATTGTTCTGCTGAACCTGTTCTGGATCATTTTTTTGGATACGATTACACCGGCCTGGGTTTTAAGCGGATTCATCCTTTCCCTGGTCATCACTGTCCTGACCAATTATCTGTTTGACGATCCTTATGGCGATCCGGTCAACCTGCCTTTCATCTCCTCCTGGCTGCGCTACGCACTGAACCTGGTTATGGGCATCGTGGTTTCCGGCGTCCGCCTGATCCCCATCCTCATTCAAGGCACAGACCGCCCCATTGTGTTCACCATGAAGGTGGACCATCCCGATCCTCTGGTCCACACCCTGGTGGCCAACGCCATCACGCTGACGCCAGGAACCATTACGCTGGAAGCGTCAGCCGACGGTGAGCTGATCGTCCTGTCCATGGTTGATGACGGCCAGCAGGGATTGTCCTTTGCTGAAGACATCATCCACCAGTACGTCCAACCGTTTGCGCGAACGATCAAACGGGGGGTGACCCGCTCATGATCTTTCTGGAACTGACCCTGTGGGTCCTGGCACTGTCACTGTTTGCGGAAATTTACCGGATCTACAAAGGCCCGACCGCCTGGGACCGGCTGTTGGCGTCCAACAGCATATCCATCAAGGGGCTGATGGGGATGGCCCTTTATGCTAAATTACACGACATCTCCTTCTTATATGATGTGGCTCTGGTTTACGGAGTCATCGGCTACGTTGGTGTGACGCTCATCGCGAATTTTCTCTCGCAGGGAGGGCGGCTGAAATGATCAATCAAACCATTGGCATCGGACTTCTGATCCTTTCATGGATCTTCATCATCTTCGGCGGCTATTCGATGGTCAAGCTGAAAAACATGTACAGCCGGATGCTGTCCTCCTCGCTGGTGGACAGCACCGCCATGCTGTTTCTGCTGGGAGGCCTTGTGTTTGTGAGAGGACTGCAGCAGACTTCCTTCAAAGTGGGCGTCCTGTTGCTGTTTCTTCTCATCGCCAATCCGGTGACCACCCATTTGATCGCCCGGTCGGCCAACCGCTGCAGCCTGCCTCTGGACGGAGGTTGTGATCAATGAGAATCCTTCTCCTGGTGCTTCTTCTGATCGCAACCCTGTCTGTCGTCACGGCAAAAGACAACCTGAAGGCGGTCATCATTTTTTCCGTCTTTTCCATGCTCTGCGCCTTCATGTACTACCTCTATCAGGCGCCGGACGTGGCCATTGCCGAACTGGCCATCGGGGCGGCGATCATCCCACTGATTTACGTCATCGCCATCTCCCGGCACCGCAAATTCATCGTCCTGAATCTGCTGAAAGATGATTTTATCGATGAAGGGTCCAGGGGTTACCGGGTTCTGCAGGATTTCTGCACACACTTCGGACTGGATATAGAGATCCTTACGGAGAGCGCGGGCCAAAAACGGATGTTTCTTCACCCCCGGGACATTGACTTGGTGATCACCCACGAAGAGAACCATTATCTGTTCTCCGGCCGGTCGTCCAGCTACCTGTTCAACAAGCTGGAAGATCTGACCCGCGATGACGATGTCATTCGAATCGAACAGGTGGAGGAGGGGATTACCCGTGACTAAACCGTTTCTGCGTATGTTTCTGGTTCTTCTGCCTGCCGCTCTTGTCCTGGCCATGCTGGCCCGGGGGCTGAATGATCCGGAACTGACTGCTTCCCTGCCGGTCCTGGGCGATTACTACCGGCAGAATTTTGTGGCCGACACCGGCGCTTCTTCCGCAGTGGCCGCCATCCTGCTGGACTACCGGCTGTTTGATTCTCTGTTTGAGGCAGGTATCCTGCTGATTGCGGTGACCGGCATTGTCTTCATGGTGAAGAACAAGTAAAGGAGGATCTATGCGACATTCCATACTGCTGACCACTGTTGCCCGGATCCTGTTTCCGTTTGTGATCCTCTTTGGTTTTTATGTGATCCTCAACGGATCCCTGAGCCCGGGCGGCGGTTTCCAGGGCGGTGCCATCATGGCCACCGGCATCCTGACGACTTTTTTTGCCCGCCCCTCTCATTCCCTGAACACCAAGAAACTGATCAAGATTGAAAAGTACCTGTTTCTGGCGTTGGTGCTTCTGGTGCTGACGGGCTTTCTCCTCGGAGGAAACCTCTTCATGAATCCGGCCCGCAGCCCCCTGATCCCTGTCCAGTTGAACACCTACCTGATTTTCCTGAATCTGATTCTGGGAATGAAAGTCACGCTGGGCCTGACGGCCATTGTGTGTGTCTTTTTTGAGGAGGGAGAATGATGATCGAGTATATCCTGATTCTGACTGTCATTCTGGCCGGTCTGATCGGAATGGGCCTGTCCCACAACATGGTGAAAAGCATCCTCTGCCTGAACATTTGTGAGGCGGGCATCATCATGCTCTTTCTGTCCCTGGCCTATGCACCCGGAAAGCGGCCACCTGTGGCTCCCGCACTTCCGTCCGTCATGGTGGATCCCACACCTCAGGCACTGATGATCACAGCAATCGTGATCGGAGCAGCCACCACTTCCCTGGCCCTGATGATGTCCGTCAAACTGTTTCACCATTACGGCACACTGAACTGGGAAGAACTGGTCGAAAGGGAGCGCCTGCCATGATAACAAAACTGCCCATGCTACTGATCTTTATCCCGATCGTCGTGTCCATTCTCCTTTATGTGATTGAGCAGCCCCGGGTCAACAGGCTGGCGTTTGCGGTTCAGGCCTCCCTGATCGCCGTCTATCTGCAGCTTCTGCGTGTCTTTGACCAGCTCTCCGGGCAGCTGTTTCTGGTGGGAGGCTGGACACTGGAATCCGGCATTGCCCTGAAAGTCGACAGCCTGTCCATGGCCTTTATCGGCATGACCCTGTTCATCTGGACGGTGGTGCTCTTTTACCTGTGGCCTGATTTCCGCAACGACCACAAGTTTCTGTTTTTCTTTTTGTTTTTGCAGGGGACTTTCCTTGGTCTTTTGCTGGTCAATGACCTGTTCAGCTTTTTTGTTTTCGTGGAAATCTGCACGATCCTCATTTCCATTCTGGTCATCTTTAAGAAAGACGGATTCTCTCTGCGGGCCGGAATGTATTATCTGGTCATCAACACCATGGGTATGCAGGCCTACGTGTTGGGCATCATTTTTGTCTACAAACTGACCGGGTCCCTGAACTGGGATACCGCCGCCGTCCGTCTGGCTGAAATCGGCCCCACGCCGGGCGTCATCGCCGGATATGTTCTGATGATGGCTGGAATCTGCGTGAAGGCGGCATTCGCCCCCACCTTCAACTGGCTCTCCCGGGCCCACGGTGCGGCCCCGGCGCCCATTTCCACCCTGCTTTCTGCCCTTTTGGTCAAGGCCGGTCTTTATGGATTCATCCGGATTTCCCAACTGTTTGGCACCCTGCCCCTTGCTGGAAGCTTCTTTCTCTATCTGGGGTTTGCCACCGCTCTGTCAGGGACAATCGTGGCCATTGCCCAGAAAGACATCAAGCAGATGCTGGCCTCTTCGACCGTCTCCCAGGTGGGGCTGATACTCATCGGTGTCAGCCAGTTCGGTTCGCCGGCCTACTACGGGGGCTTGCTCCACATGGTGGCCCACGCAGGGTTTAAATCGGTCCTCTTTATGGGAGCCGGAGTCATCATCAACGGCTATGACGGAGAACGGCGGCTCACCGACATCCGCGGTGTCTGGCACCGCTATCCGGTGATGAGCATCACCATGCTGATTGCCATCTTGTCGATCATCGGAACACCGTTTCTGGCCGGGTACCCCGGAAAATACATTGTGGGGGAAAGCCTGCGCGGCTCCCCGGGACTCTTCTGGCTGTTTCAGTTCCTGGGTCTGGGCACCATGGTCTACTATCTGAAGTTCGCCCAGATGTTTCTTCCTGAAAAAACCCCCAGGCTGATCACCCGAAGACCGAATCTGCCCATGACGGCAAGCGCTGCCCTCTGTGTGGCCCTACCCTATGTCTACGGCCAGCTGGGCAGTCTGCTGGGGCTGAGTCTTCCCGGTGTCAACCTGTTCAGTCTGGAGAAAATCATCATCTGGTCCGTTTCCATGGTTCTTGGGATTCTGTTTTTCCGGTCGCTGATCTATAACGACTATCTGACGCCGTTTCTGCACCGGATCAGAGAGATCAACGTACCTTTTTACGTGACCGCCTACATGTTTCTGTCCCTGATTGCCATCATGTTTCTGTTTACATTCTGAGCCCGCAAAAAGGGCCGCAGCATCTGCTGCGGCCCTTTTTGCTGCCCTACGAAAGGACGTTCATCCATTTTCCACTGACCGTCCTGACATACCCGACCATGGATTTGACGATCTCCTCCACAAAGAACAGAGCGTATACCCAGTGCACCGGAAGTCCGAACACCAGAGCCCCCAGCCCCCCCAGGGGGATGGCAATGAGCCAGACTCCGGCAAAGTCCATCAGGAATGTATAGGTGGTGTCCGCTCCGCTTCGCAGGACCCCGGAAATCAGCGCAATGTTGACGCTCTTGAAGACCAGGGAAAAGCCCATCAGACGCATGGTCACAATGGACAACCGGGCTGTCTCGCCGTCAATGTTAAACGGCGCAACAAACACCGGCGCCAGAAGAGACACCGCAATCCCCAACGTGGCCCCCAGCAGTCCGACCACATGCAGAATCCGCAGGGCGTTGATCCGTGTTTCCTCGATTCGTCGGGCGCCAAGGCTGTTTCCCAGCATAATGGACGCAGCACCACCCACCCCCAACATCAGGGAAATCAAAATCCGCTCCACGGTTTGGGTTATGGTCACCACGGCCACTGCCTGAGGCCCCATGCGCCCGAACACCACCATGTAGACAGAAATGCCAAAGACCCAGGTCAGTTCATTGACGACCACCGGAGTGGCCACCCGGACAAACTTGTTGACAAACGCCCTGTCCCGTTCCAAAAAGTCGGACAGGCGCACCGCACCGGGGAGTCTGCGTCCGTACACAATGGCCGTGATCAGCCCAAACTCCAGCACCCTGGAAATCACTGTGGCCAGTGCCGCCCCGGCAATGCCCAGTGCAGGAAACCCCAGATACCCAAAGATCAGAACCAGATTGAGCAACGTGTTGACACCAAAGGCCACGATTGCCACATACAGCGGGTACCGGACCTGTTCGGTGCTCTTCACAATGTGCTCAAAATAATGGGCTCCCCAGTTAAACAAATAACTAAACGATACAATCCGCAGATATCCGGCCGCCATGGACCGCAGTGCCGGGTCATTGGTAAACAGGCCCATGACGCTTTCCGGCCGCAGGAAACTGACCAGAAACACCAGTGCAATCGGGCCCGTTCCTAAAATCAGTCCCAGGGCAGTGGTCCTGTTCAGGGCACTGACGTTGCGGCTCCCCCAAAACTGGGCGGTAAACACAGCGGTTCCACTGCAGACACCAAAAATAAAAATATTGACGATGAAGTAGATCTGGTTGGCCAGACCCACCGCCGCAATTTCCAGTCCACCCAGCCGGCCGATCATGATGGTATCGATGAAATTCAATGAGCTGATCACCAGATGCTGCAGGGAAATCGGAAGCCCCAGGGTCAGCAGCATCCTGACGAAATGTTTCCTGTTCATGTGTTTCCTCGTTCCGGTTTAAACCGGACTGTTCACAACAAAAGCCTTCGGAACCATCCGAAGGCTACTCTGCATTCTGCCTGCGATAGGAAAAGATTTTTTTGAAGGAAAAGACCCCGCAAGGCGTTTCCATGTACTTCCCCTTCACGGCTCTGCTGACCGTAGACACACTGCAGCCAATCAGTCCGGCCATTTCTGTCATGGTCAACCGTTTTTTTTGTGCCCGGGGATCCGTCAGGTACGGTTGTTCCTGAAGCAGAATTTCCACAATCCGGCGCAACGTTTCATTCCGGTTTTCATAACTTTTAATGATGCCCAGCGTCCGGGTCAGATTTCGGTTCAGATACTCCCTGAGTCTGTCATCTTCCTGTTCAACCCGCAGAATCATCTGGTAGTAATTGCTCATCATCGGAATGGGAACCTGCGCTTCATTGAGCACCACCTGAAACCGGTCCCGGATCACTTTCACCAGGACGTCCGCCTCTGGTGCCGGACGCAACATACCGGCGGGTAATGCCTGCACCGGACGAATGCTGAGTGTGCGAAGGACCGCCAGGGAACCGGAAATATCGGAAATGTTCACTTCCATGCTCAGGGCCAGGAGGCGCGCTTTGTTTTCAAGCCCCAGATCCAGGTGTTCTTCGATAATCCGCAACAGGGTCCGGTCTTCCGGGCAATAACGGCCGGCCTGCAAAAGCAGGCACTCCTTCAGGCTTCGTGCGCCAATCCCCGCCGGATCCAGCGACTGAATTGTTTCCACAACCAGACGGCATTCTTCCTGGCTGCTGTGAAGCCGTTCACACAAACGTTCATCAGAGCATTCCAGGTAGCCATTGCGGTTCAGCAGTGAAGCCACTTCCCGGCAACGGGAACGCAGGGACGCCTCAACGCCCCTGGCCGACAACTGACTGTCCACAAAACGAACCAATGGATTCTCTTCACAAACACCGTTCTCCCCGACTTCCGGGAGAACCCAGCCGGGTTCATTGTCTTCAGGTCCGTTCACCGGATGTCTGTCCACAAGGTCCAGCAAGGTGTTGCACCGGGACTCCTGGCGCAGAAACCGGCCCAGTTCGCCCCGGGACATGCTCAGGATGTCCACGGAGGTCGGGCACTCCGATTCCATATGCGATTGGAAGGTTCCTCCCAGCGGAGGATGGTCGTCCTGAGGCATACCCATGGTTTCTCCCACTTTGGTCCTAAATCTCCTCAGCCAGCTGACGGCACTCGTCCATCGTGACTTTCGATAATTCATTTTTCACCCGGTTGATTTTTGCAGGGCTTACGGACAACTGGTCTACGCCGCAACCCAGCAAAAATGGTGCATACTTGGATTGACCGGCCATTTCCCCGCAGACACCAACCCAGGCGTTCTTTTCCCGGGCGATCCGGCACACTTCCCGGATGGCCCTCAGGACAGCCGGGTGGCCGTGGTCGTAATAGTGACTGAGGCGGTTGTTGGTCCGGTCTACCGCCAACAGGTATTGTGTCAGGTCATTCGTTCCGATGCTTGCAAAATCCGCTTCCTCAAGCAACTGATCCAGGATGAAAATGGACGCCGGTGTTTCCACCATGATGCCCAGCTGCACCTCATTGTCAAACGGATAGCCTTCCTGGCGCAACTCCTCTTTCACGGACCGGATCAGTACTTTGGTCCTGGTGATTTCGTCCACAGAAATCACCATGGGAAGCAGAATCCGCACCGTCCCGTACGCAGAGGCGCGGTAGATCGCCCTGAGTTGGGTGCGGAAAAGATCAGGGCGGTCCAACAGCACCCGGATAGCCCGCCACCCCATAAACGGATTGTCCTCCGAAGGGTAATCGATGCCGGCCGTGACTTTGTCTCCTCCGGCGTCCAGCGTCCGGATAATCACCGGATGCCCCTTCATGGCTTCCACCACCTCCCTGTAAACGGCAAACTGGGTCTGCTCGTCCGGAAGACTTCTGGATTTCATGAACAAAAATTCTGTCCGGAGCAGACCAATCCCCTGCGCCCGGTTCCGGATGGCTTTTTTCAGTTCCAGATTTGACACCAGATTGGCCGCCAGCTGATAGGGCACCCCGTCTGCAGTCTCCGGTTCCCGGTCAATCATTCTCTGGAACTCACTGCGTCGTTCTTCCTGCTCCAGGCACAACTCCCCGTAACTTTCCAGTTCTGCCGCGTCCATATCCCGGATCATACTCCCGGTGGCACTGTCGAGCAGCAAAGCTTCACCTTCCCGGATGATCTGCCGGGCCCGCTCCACGCCCATGATTACAGGTATGTCAAACGCCCGGGCCAAAATGGCCGCATGGGAGGTTTCTCCACCCCGTTCAGTCACAAACCCCACAATCCGGTGTTCCCGGGCGTTCAGCACCATGCCCGGCTGGAGCTCTTCGGTCACCATGATTTTCGCTTCTCCGGGATCTGTCTCAAACTCCCGGCGTCCGGCCAGCACATTCAGCAGGCGCCGGCGGACATTGCGCAGCGAATCGGCTTTCGTTTCCAGTGTCTCATCATCAATGTTTTCCAGAACGGCGATTTTTTCCGCAAAAATACGGTCAATGGCGTATTCAGCGTTGCACAAAATGTTTTCAATTTTATCGCTGACCTCATCCAGGAGGTCCTGGTCTCCGAGAAACAGCAGTTCCACTTCCAAATCCGCCATGCGGGATGCATGCCCGCCATAGGACTGCACCCGGACCTCACGGCTGATCAGATCAGCCACTTGTTCAACCGCTTCCAAAAAACGGGCGACCTCCCTGGCGGAGTGATCGCCGGAAATCTGTATCCTTCTGATGGTCACTTCGCTGCTTTTGTCAATGTAGGCCTCCCCGATCACATACCCCTCCGAGATGCCGACCCCTTTGTGAATTTTCGCCATAGCTGAAGTGCCTCCTTTGATTCTTCTTCTGTCCGGCGCTGAGCCGTCTCATGAATATTCTACCATCTTATCGAGAATTATATAGCCCTTGGCTTAACTTTCCGGAAAAACGTTCTCATCCCTCCCAAAAAGAAAAAGGATCGTCCGCAGACGACCCCTTATTCCCATCCTCTATTTGCGGTTTTGTCCCTGACCGGAACCGTGTCGGCCACCGCCGCCACCCTCGCCACGAAACTCTCCACGTCCTTCGGATGACCGGCCAAATCCGACGCCCATCCGCTCATTGGACTGACATCCCTCACCGGCTTGCTCACAGTCGAGCTGCCGCTGTTGCATTTCGGCCAGAACACCATCGGCTTTGTCCTGATCCAGCACACCGTCTGCAACCAGGGTTTCCAGGCGCTCTGCCCTTATGGCCAGGGCCTCCTCCGGACTGCCCGCAGACTCACAGGCCTGAAAACCGTCCCCGTGTCCAAAACCACCGGCCAAAACCATCCCGGCACCAAGCAGCACCAGAGTCCCTGTGAGAATGGACACCATCAGCATTTTCTTCATGTTGTCTCCTCCTTCAATACAAAATTGATCGTCTTTCGATCTGAGACAACTATATCACCGCTTTGTGGCCAGATTGTGTCAATGCGGGCAAACCTGCTGTTCAGCCTTCGGCCCCGATTTTCCGGGCCAGATCGCTCCAGGGCCGGTTGCGCTCAACATTGAGTGCAAACGCCGTCTGCGCGTCTCCGGGCAAACGATCGTTGACGAGAATCCTCGGCCCCGGTGGAAGGCCATAGAGAATCCGGTCCCACCGGATTCCTTCGCGCCTGAGCGCTTCTTCCGTCTCCGGTTGCTGCTCCGGCAAGCGGGCGGTCGTCAGAACCACCACATCCTGCGGCGGTAGTCCGGCCAAAAACGCCCGGACACCACTGACCGGAATGTCCGGAGCGCCCCGGTAGCCCGCGTGAAGAAAGACCGTTCCATCAATGTCCACAAACCACGTCCGTCCCGGGGATCCATGTTGGGTATTCACCTGGCATTCACCTCCATCATGCCTCTCATTCGCCGGCAGGGCCCGGCAATCCTGCCGTTTGACCACAGTTTGACAGCCGTATACCCCTGGAGTATCATGGCCATGAATCAAAACCCTTCAGGAGGAACCGTCATGGAATGTCCCTTATGCAGTGGGTGCGCTGTCCCCTTTTTCAACAGCAAGACAATGGCTTACCTGCAGTGTACCCGTTGTCACGGGGTGTTCGTTCATCCAGACAATCTGCCTTCACCGGCCCATGAACAGACCCGTTACCTGGAGCACAACAACGATGTGGCCGATCCCGGCTATCAGGCGTTTGTCACGCCCCTTGTTCAGGCTGTCCTGGGGGATTGTCCCCCGGGATCAGAAGGACTGGACTATGGCGCAGGAACAGGTCCTGTGGCCAGCCATCTGCTGACCGACGCCGGCATGTCCATGACCCTGTATGACCCGTTTTTCTGGGCTCATCCGGACGTCCTGAACAGGACTTACGATTTTATCATTTGCTGTGAGGTCATGGAACACTTTCACCGTCCCCGGGAGGAATTCCTCCGGTTGCGCTCCCTGCTGCGGCCCGGGGGAACCCTCTACTGCATGACCGACCTGTACCGGGAGGAACTCCACTTTAAATCCTGGTACTATAAAGATGACCCGACCCACGTGTTTTTCTATCATTTGGACAGCCTCACCTGGATCAGAGAGCATCTGCATTTTCGTTCCCTGAACCTGAACGGCCGACTGGTCAGGCTGGGAACAATGGATCCCCAAACGTAAAAAGACCCCGGAGGGTCTTTTTTAACGGCTGGCCAGAATGTAACCGGCCAGATACAGTCCGTAAATATGCAGCGGATAGAACAGGTAAAACACGTACCTGAGCCGGGGTCCCCGGGCCCCGCTGTACAAGTAGAAAAAGGGCAGCGCCCCGATCATCATCCACTGGTACTGCTGGTAGACGGCCACCTGCAGATCAATGCCTCCCTCTATGTTAAACGGGAAAAACACCAGGGAAAGAAGACCGTAATACAGCGCCATTTTCAGCGGAGTCTCCCGCAGATAGAAAAAAATCAAGACCAATGGGATCCCCAGAAACGATGCCTCTGTCAACAAACTCAGTACGCCGATCACCACCAGAGGAACGATGCTTTGCCTGATCTGTTCCCGCTTCCGGGCATCTTCAAGGACCGTCACAAAGGCCACGGCCAGAGCCAGAGACAGAAATATGTTGTTGGGAATGCCATCGCCATAAGGAAACAACCAGGCCAGAAGCCGGTTTCCCACAAACATGGCCAGTCCAAACAAAAACAAACGGTAGAAGTAAGCCCACCGGTTGCTGGTATGCCGGAGCCCCTCAGCAACCAGAAAGAAAAAGACCGGGGCCACCAGCCGGCCCAACCAGGTCAGCCACAGAGGCATGCCGGGAATGAATTGAT